>JAFSDX010000080.1 GCA_017436025.1 Thermoguttaceae bacterium | reverse complement strand
GAACGTCGGTTCCTTCGTCGAGCGCACGTCGTGTTTGAGCATATAGTAGAGACCGCGGATGCTCGTCGTTTTGCCCATTTCGATGAGGCGTTTGGCGCCGGCCGCGACGAGCGTCGTTTGCATAAAACTCTTCGCTTGCGAGAGATTGAAGAGTTCGCGGCTCGTCGTCTTCGAGCCCATTTGGAGAATGCGTTTTTGTTCGTTAAACGAAACGTTCCCGAGCGATCGCGTCGGAATCGCGAGGAGCGGCTCGTCGTCGCGCTCGACCGTCGCGGCCAAACGGGACGCCATATTGAAGATTTGCCCGAGCGTTCGCTCGTCTTGCGTCGACAGCTCGACCGGCCCGGTCGGTTCCTCGAACGCCGGATTCGGAGTTATTTTCGCCGCCTTCTTTCTCGCTTTCGCCATACAAACCGCCTATTTTCGCTATTTTTTGTTTTTCTTCCTTGAAACGTTCGTCCCGCGCCTTTGACGCCGACCGTCGTTCCGGGCGCTTCGTTCGAACGCCCTACTTCCCGCCTAAAAAACGCGACGCGCCGCCGGAGCGACGCGTCTGCGTTACCCAAAACCGTTTTTCAGTCAAAAATCAAGCAACAACTTCCTTTCGACCGAAACGCCCCGAACAAATCGCCGAGGTCGCTCGAACGGCGGCGATCAAAGAACGATCGCGCACTTCGGTTTCGCCTTCTTGAACTCTTCGACTTTCGCTTTCGTCGCGTCGTCGGAAGCGCCGAGCGCGGCGCCCTTGACGTAAATACGACGAAGGTTCGGCGCTTGCGTCAACTTCATCATCCCGTCGACGGTCAACCCGGCGTTTTCGCGGAGGTCGAGCGTTTCGAGTTTTTCAAGTTTGACGATTTCGTCGATCGCCGCGTCGGTAATTTGGACGGCGCGCAGGGTCAACGTCTTCAATTCCGGCGTCGAGGCGACGATCGTTTTGACGGTTTCGTCGGTCGCGGGCATCGTGAAGAGCGAAAGGGACGTCGGAGACTTCCAAGCGCCGAGGAGTTCGTTCAACCCGGCTTCGTCGACGGACGGAAGTTCGGAAAGTTCGACGCTCTTGAGCGATTCGGCGCCCATATCTTTGAGCGCGAGAATCCCGTCGTTCCCGACGTTAAGGTCGCGGAGTTCCAAGCGTTCGAGCTTCATACCGGCGATCCCTTGGACGCCCGCGTCGCCGAAGCTCTTGCAACGGAAGATACGGAGACCGGTCAACGCCGGAGCGGCGGTGAAGTGAGCGACGGACGCGTCGGTCAACATATCGCAGTCTTGGAGTTCGATGAACTTCAACGTTTGCGAATTTTTGATGTGTTCGACGCCGGCGTCGGAAACTTCGAAACGGAAGTAAAGTTCTTCCAAGTTCGGCAGACGCACCAAGTACTTAACCGCGTTGTCGGTAACGCCGTTGCAACCGCGCGCGTCGACGACTTTCAGCGTTTGCGCCTTCGAAATTTTGTTCATCCCGGAGTTCGACAGTTGGTTGTAATAAACGTACAACTTTTCGAGTTTCGGGAAGGTTTGAATCGTTTCCATCGCGTCGTTGTCGAGCTTCAGGTTGCGACGCAGGTCGAGCGAGGTCAATTCCGGGTAAGTCGCGAACATTTTCAGCGTTTCGACGGTGATTTCGCTGTTTTGGACGGTGATCGTCTTGAGCTTTTTCAGTTCGCTCAATTTAAGCAAAAATTCGTCGGTAAAATTCGAACCGAGGAAGAAGACCTTTTCCAAGTCGTACAGACGCCCGAAAAGTTCCATATCTTCGGCGGTCGCGTCGGCGGATTCGACGTTAATTTCGATAATCGCGCCGTTTTTCGCCGTTTTGTACGAACCGCGGAGTTCGTCGATACGCGCCTTCGCGGCTTCGATATCTTCTTTCGCGGCGAGCGCCGGTTCGACCGGAGCGGCGGGTTTGGCGGCGGGACGCGGGGCGGCGGCCGGACGCGCGACGGGCGCGCCCTTCGAGGCGTTGTACATCGCGACGTATTCGGCGAGTCGCGGATCGACTTCCTCGGTCGGAGTATCCATCGTCAAATCGGACGTGTCGGCTTTTTGCGGCTCGATCGCGTCCGGTTCGTACACCAAAAACGACCCGTCGGTCGGGGCGGAAGAATTGCAACCGCCGAAAAGAGAGGCGCAACCGGCAACCAGAAGCGCGCCCGTCGTTTTGCTCAAATATTTCATTTTAAATACAACTCCTAACGAACGCCGTCGTTCGCGCCGCCCCGCCCCGCCGCCTCGCGAGCGACGTTCCAAGGCCGACGCCGACGCAAACTCCGACGCCGACGTTAAAGTCGCGCGACGCCGCTAAACGTCGAGCCGACTCGAAACGTAAAAAATCTTGTTCAACTTGCCTCTTGGTTTCCCGACGCGCCGCGACGCGACGCGCCAAAGCGCCGCCGGTCTAACGCCGACGCCAAAACGCGGAAAATCAAGATTCATTATAACCGTTTTCCGACGAAAGTTAAAAAAAGAATCGCAAAAAATCTCGAGTTCTTCAAGACTTTTCCGCCGACAACCCGCGCGATCGCGATAATCGTTAAAATCCGAACCGCGCCTTGGAACCGGCGAAGGCGACTCGTCCGCTTCCCGAACGCGCAACCGTTCGACTTTACCGAAAAGCCCGATTTTGCCCAATCGATTCTTTTCGCGCATTATACCAAATTTTACCGACCTGCAAATAGTCGACGCCGCAACATTTTCCTTATTTTCCCTATTTTTCTTGTCGCGACGCGAATTTTTCTCGCCCTTTCCCGCAAAACAAGCGAAATTGCGCTCATTTTTTCGCCGTTAACGCCTCTTCAATCTTCGTTCGCAGCCCCGCTTCGTCGATTTCCGCGATCCGAAACTTCTTCTGCGACGCAAGCTCCCCCGACGCCAACTCGATCTGCGATTTTCGCAACTTAAGCGCCTTCGCTAAAAACTCCGCGATCGCCTTGTTCGCCTTCCCCTTCTCCGCGACCTGCGTTACGCAAACCTTCAACGCCCCGTCCTGAACGCCGCGCAACTCGTTCTTGCGCGCGCCCGGCTGCGCCTTCACCGCCAACAACAACGCCCCGTCCCGCGCCTCGATTTCGATCGAAGCCGCCGCTTCCCGTTCTTCGCTCATCGCCGTTCGCCTCGTTTACCTTAAATCGCTTAGTTCGCGCCCGTTTCGACGCCGTTCGCCGTTTAGTTCCTATTAATAATAAGGAAACGTCGGAAATCGACGGCATTTCCCGTCCTTCCCTACTCCCGTCGTCCCCCTAATCCCCGCATTTTAACGCCGCGTCGCCGTCGTTTAACGCAAAATTGATAAAAATTCGTCAAAAAGGAAAAAAACGCTTGCAATTTTGAGTCAAACGCAATATACTCTAAGAAACGAGTCGATTTTCGTTTTTTTACCTCCGACGCTGCGTATTTTAACGGAAGCCGCGCCGTTCGTCAACCGGTCTCGAACCGCGTCGACGTAATTCGCGCCCCTTCGTTCGCCGCGTCGACGAAAATTTGAGCGTTTTCCGCTTTAATAAATTCACCGCTTCTTCATAACGCGGCGTCGACGCGCTTTCGCTCGGCTCCGACGTCGCGTCGGGAGTTTTTCGAATGCAACGAAGAGACGTTTTAAAAGCGTTCGTCGGCGCCGCCGGTCTCGGCCTCGCCGGTATTTCCCCGTCCGTTAACGGCGCGAACGTTCACGCCGCCCCCGCCTCCAAAAAAGAAAGCAAAGCGATGCAATACGACAACTCGCAATTTTACAAAGACGGCGTTTTCCAACAAGACGCGGCGTTCGAAGCCTATTTCGAAATGTTCGAAAAGATGAACTACTCGCTGGCCGATTCGCTCCGCAAAAACGCGAACTTTTGGGTCGCGGACTTCGGACTCGGCGACTTCGCGAAAGTCGGGATGGGCGGTATTTTCTTCTTCAACGACAAAGAGTTCCGTTATTTCGGGCACGACATTTACCTCCTGCCGGGCCAAATGATTCCGGAACACCGCCACCTCGCCGCCGAAGGCCTCCCGGCGAAACACGAGGCTTGGCAAGTCCGACACGGCTCGATTTACAACTTCTCCGAAGGCGGCGAAAAGACGCCGGAAGTCCTCGCGATGTTGCCGAAGAGCCAACTCGACGACAACGCGATCACCTGCTTCACCTACAAAGAAATGAAAGTCGGCGACCAAGACCGCTTGGGCCGCCTCGAAGCCCCGCACTTTATGATGGCCGGCCCGGAAGGCGCGATCGTTACCGAATACGCCTGCTATCACAGTATGGACGGTCTGCGCTTCACCAACCCGAAGGGCAAAGCCTGATTCGCGCCTACTTTCGCGCCGTTTCGCGCTTCGCAAGTCGCCGAAGCGGCGCGTTTCCGTTAAATTAGCGAAATTTTAACGGTCTTAACGCCTTCCTCGCCGTTAATCGACGGCGACGCGAACGTTCCGAACGTCGACGTTGGGAGCGGACGGGTTTTTATTGCCGTTTTCGCTCGCCGCCGTCCGACGCCGCGCGTTTTTACGTCCTTTTTACGTTTTATTACGTCGTCGTATTTTATTACGTCTTTATTCCTAAGAACTTACAAGAGGTTTTTCCAATGCTTAAACCCGGCCTTCGTTTCAGCCATATCGGCATTCCGACCCAAGACCGCGACCTCCCGATTTACCTCGAAGGTTGCAAAGTCGCCATCAACGACTTCAACGACGAACCGTTCGCCGTCGAATGGCTGAAATTCGACGCGGACAGCGAATTTCCGGAAATCCTGCAAAAACGCGCTCACGTCGCTTACGAATGCGACAACCTCGAAGAAGCGATGGCGGGTTACAAGGTTCTCGTCGAGCCGTTCGAAGCGGGCCCGGGTCTCCGTTGCGCCTTCATCGAAGCGGACGGATACGGCGTCGAACTGATGCAACGCGACTAAGCGCGACGTTTTTTGGCGGCAAAACGACAAAACGCGTTTTGCCGCCAACATTTCGCCGTCAAAACGAATTTCGTTTATTCGACGCGGACTTCGCGCCGTTCTTCTCTTTTTCCTTGTTTTTCGTTTCTCTTTCTTATTTTCGCCGCAATTTCGCTTTTTTAATATAAAAACCGACGCGTCGTCTTAACTAACGCGCCGGTTTTACCGATTTTAACGCTTATTCTCGTCGTTCAATATCGTTCAACGTTGCGGCTCGACGATTCGGTTGTCGATTAATCGCGTCGCGCCGACGCGAACGGCCAGCAAAATAACGACGTTTCCGGCGACGCGCTCCATCTCTTCGAGCGAGTCCGGATCGGCGACGTAAATATAATCGATTTTCGCGCTCGGCGCCGTTTCGATAACGCGCTTCATCTCGTCGTAAAGCGCCGAAACGTCGCGAACGCCGGAGCGAATCAGCTCTTCCGCTTTCTCGAGCGCTTTGCTCAAAACAAGCGCCTGCCCGCGTTCCTCCGCCGACAAATACTCGTTCCGACTGCTCATCGCGAGTCCGCTTTTTTCGCGGATAATCGGACGCATATCGATTTCGACCGGAACGTTCAAGTCGGCGACCATCTTCTTAACGACCGCGACTTGCTGGAAGTCCTTTTGCCCGAAGTAAGCGATATTCGGCCCGACAATATTAAAAAGCTTCAAAACGACCGTCGCGACGCCGTCGAAGTGCGTCGGGCGGCATTCCCCTTCGAGAATTTTCGCGACGCCGCCGATATGAACGCTCGCGTCGAACCCCGCCGGGTACATCGCCGAAGCGGACGGCGCGAAAACGAAGTCGATTCCAAGCTGCGACAACAGTTCGAGGTCGGCGTCGAGGGTGCGCGGGTACTTGTCGAAGTCTTCGCCCGGCGCGAACTGCGTCGGATTGACGAAAATCGAAACGACCGAAACGTCGGTTTCGTTCTTCGCCGCGATCGCGAGACTCAGGTGCCCGTAATGGAGCGCGCCCATCGTCGGCACGAGCCCAACCGTCTTCCCTTCTTTGCGCAATTCGTTAAGCCGACGGCGCATTTCCTCGGGATCGGTAATCAACACAGGTTTCAATTCTTCGTTTCCTGAAGTCGCCATTTTCTCTATTTTTTCCATTTTCCGCCGCGTCTTATCGGCGCCGCGTCTTCGTTAAAATCGTTTTTAACCGCAAAAACCTTTACCGCGACGCCTAAAAAATCCGCGGGTCAAAGCCTCCGGCGTCGCCAAAATTAAAGAAATCGGGATCGGCGCCCAAATGCGCCAAACCTTTTCGCGTCAACTTTCGCCCGCGCGGCGTTCGAATCAAGAGTTCGCTCCGCAACAAAAACGGCTCCACTTCGTCGACAAGCGAATCGGTCGCGACGTTCATCGTCGCGGCGACGGCTTCGACGCCGACCGGCCCGCCGTTAAAAACGCGAAAAACGACTTCTAAATAACGTCGGTCGCGGGAATCGAGCCCCAACTCGTCGATTCCCTGCATCTTCAACGCGTCTTGCGCGACCGCGAGCGAAACGGCGCCGTCGGCCTTCGCGTCGGCGAAATCGCGCACCCAACGAAGCCGGTTGTTCGCCAAACGGGGCGTTCCGCGACTCCGCAACGCGATTTCGAGCGCCGCCGCGTCGTCGATTTTCACCCGCAACTTCGCCGCGTTGCGTCGAACAATTTCCGCCAACTCGTCGACCGCGTAAAAGTCGAGATGCTCGTGCATTTGGAAGCGGTCGCGCATCGGCGCCGAAATCAGCCCGGAACGCGTCGTCGCGCCGATCAACGTAAACGGCTTCAACGGGATATTTAGCGTTCGCGCGTTGACGCCCTCGCCCATCACGACGTCGACCCGAAAATCCTCCATCGCCGGATAAAGGAACTCCTCGACCGACTTTTGGAGGCGGTGAATTTCGTCGATAAAGAGGACGGAGCCTTCGGTCGCGTTCGTCAAATACGGGATGACGTCTTTCGGCGCCCGCATCGTCGCGCCGTTGGCGATTTGCATTTCGACGCCGAGTTCGCGCGGAATACAGGTCGCGAAGGTCGTCTTTCCGAGTCCCGGCGGCCCGTCGAAAAGGATGTGTCCGAGCGTTTCGCCCCGTTTTTTCGACGCTTTAATCGCAATTTGCAGCCGCTCGTAAACGTCGCGCTGTCCGACCATATCGTCGATGCGCGTCGGTCGCAACGCCGCGTCGTCGTCCGCTTGAGCGCCGTAAAACGCGTCGGAATACCCGCCGCCCGTTTCGGAACCGCCGCCCAAACCGGCGTTATAACCGGCGTCGTCGTTATAACCGCGTCCGGAACCGCCGAAATCGTCGTTTTCGTCGCCGTCGTCGGCGCTAAAAATCGGTTTTCTCGCCATTGAATCTTTTCTACTCTCCGCAAACGCCCCGTTTTCTCGCTCGCTTCTCCGTCATCCGGTTCGATTCGCGTCCCCGTTATTTCTCGACGGCAAAACGGATTTTCGCCGACGCCCCAACGCGATCGCGTCCCGTCCGTTTCGAAAAACGCTCGTTTCGCAACGGTTCCGCCGATTGGAGAAGCGAAAAGGCGGCGCCGACGACAAAGTTTAACGGTCGCGCAAACTTTAACGGCTGTTCATGTAAATCGCTTGAATCAATTCGGCGGAGTCTTTGAACTTTTTCTTGCTCGTTTCGAGAACGCCGTCGATCAATCGCCGCGCGTCGGCCTCGCCGTGTCCGAGACT
Organism: Thermoguttaceae bacterium; assembly: GCA_017436025.1. Taxonomy (GTDB): domain Bacteria; phylum Planctomycetota; class Planctomycetia; order Pirellulales; family Thermoguttaceae; genus RUG369. The sequence goes on along the minus strand of JAFSDX010000080.1, from coordinate 91 downwards.
CAAGAGCGCTTCGAACGTTTCCGAAACGACGTCGAGCGTTTGCTCGGCGCCCCCCGCTCCGCCTTCCGACGGTCGAGCGACCATCAGCGCG
>JAFSDX010000079.1 GCA_017436025.1 Thermoguttaceae bacterium | reverse complement strand
TCGTCGAAATAGCAAAGCGCGATCGAGGTGCCGGCGGCGGCTTTCGTCGTCGGACGGTCTTCCGTTCGCGTCATTCGGAGCGCGTCGTCGGCGTTATAACCGGTAACGATTCCCCAAATGACGTCGCCGTAAGGGTCGTCGTCGAGGGCGCGGGTTCCTTGCCAAATCGTCGCGAGGTTCGCTTTCGTCGCTTCCTCCGGCTTGACGACGAAGCAGGCGTATTGCGGGAAGAACTTGGCGAGTTCGGCGAACGCGGCGTCGTCGGTTTCGCGGCGGATAATTTTGACGTTAAACTCTTCCGAACGTTTCGCTTTTAACGATTCGACGACCTTCGCCCAGTCGGCGTCGTCGAGAACTTGCGGGGAAGCGACGATCGCGTAACCCGGTTTTTCGGCGGTTGGGGCTGTTTGGGCGGTTTGCGTCGAGTTTTCGGCGGCGACGGCGAGGGAAACGGCGTTAATATCGTTAAAAACGTTAACATCGGCGAACGAAACGGCGGCGCCGAGGGCGAGAGCGGAGGCGAGCGTCGCGAAACGGCGGCGTCGGGCGGTAAGTTGGGTAAAATGCATAAAGTTTTCCTTGGAAGTCGAAGGCGGCGGTGAAATTGGCGCGGCGAACGAAACGGTTTCGCGTCGCCGCGCCCTTATATTAATATAAGGGGAAAAGGGGAAAAACGGCGTCAGTCGACGACGACAATCTCGTGCAACGGGACGCTCGGAACGGTAAATTTCGCGGCGCCGTCGGCCCAATCGAAGGCAAGGTCGACGCCGGACGGTTCGAGGCGGAGGCGTTTCGGGCGTTCCGGCAAGCGGAGCGTCGTTTCGATATTAACGACCGGATCGATTTTATCGATTAAACCGGCTTGCGCGTGCGGGCCCGAGACGTTGACGAGGTGAACCGTCAAGCGACCGTCCGGAGCGCGGGCGACCGTAACGTCGAGCGCTTGCGGCGTCGCGAACTCGACGAGCGGGGCCGGGAAGAGGCGGCGCGTCGCGATTTGCAGGAGTTCGGCGAAGGGCGCGCCGGTCGCGTTGACGACTTCGGCGTGTCGGCCTTCCGGCGTCGGCATTAGGACGAACCGCCCGGCGCCGAGCTTGCATTCGCGGAGAAGCCAACCGCCGTCGCGTTGTTCGAGGTCGACCGTTTCGCCGTCCGCGAGAACGTCCGCCGCCGCATTAATCGGTTCGCTTCCAAGCAAAAGAACCGCACCGCCGCCGCGAACGTATTCGGCGACCTTCGCTTTAAGCTCCGGCGGCAAGACGTGAGCGCGGAAGATAACGACGAGCGGATAATCGGCAATCTTTTCGCAAAGCGCCGCGTTCGCGAAGATTTCGACCGAGTAATTCGCTTCGAGGAGGCGTTCCAAAATCGGGCGTTGCCAAGTAATCATCGGGAAAAGCGCGCCGCCGACCGAGTCGTGATAGTCGTAATGCGACTCCGTCGGGCAGAAGAGCGCGATTTGCGGAATCGGCGTCGAGCGGTGCGAGAGCGCTTGACGGGCCCGGCAAAACTTCGCGGCTTCCGCCATTGGCTTTATCTTCTCCAAATTAACGCTTCCGTCGCGCTCTTGGGTGATGTACGCTTGGAACCCGCCGCCCATCGCCAAGACGCAAGCGGCTTCGCGGCAAAGTTGCGGGCCCGGTTTCTGCGCCCAACCTTGACCGTCGGCGCGGTCGGCGAAACTCCAAGCCATCAAGTCCCAAGGAATCCCTTGCGCCGCCATAAAGCGGGCCGAGTAACGCGCCGAGTTGACCGAGTTGTTGCGGGAATAGTCGCCCGAAATATACTCGACCGGCGCCGAAACCGGTTCCGGCATATGGTCGGTAAACGCCCAGTTGCTCGCGACTTGGAACGACGGCGCTTTCTCGCGGACGGCGGTCAAATAGTCGCGCAAATATTGCCGAAACGCCTCGCGATGGAAGTTCTTCCAGTCGGCCCAACCCTCTTGATCGGGGCCGGTCGGGACGGTTTCGCGTCCGGTTTGCTCGCGGAAAAGTTTCTTGGCCGTTTCCGAGTAATCGAGTTCGGTCGCCCAACACTCGCCGTCGACCCAAGCGCCGTCGACGCCGTAAACGTTCGCCAGTTCGAGGAGTTGCGGAACGAGGAGACCGTCGCGGTACCCGCCGAAAACGGACGTTTTTTCGCCGGAGCGGCTCCCGTCCGGACGCCGAACCGCCCATTCGGGCCGTTTGGCGAGCGCTTCGTTGTCCCAAACGCCGGAGTAGTGCATATAGAGCGCGACCCCGTTTTTCGCGGTCGTCGAACGCCAAACTTTCAGCGCGTCGGCGACGATTCCGGGCGCCGGATTCCCGACTTTCGTCGGATAACTGCAGAGGCCGCGGTGTCCTTTGCAGTCGGTTTGGATATAATCCGGTTTGATTTCGTCGATAATCGTTTGAATCATTTCCGGCGTCGTGTTGGCGCCGATATTTTTGTCGCCTTCGTTGGCGTGAAAGTCGAAATGGACGCCGAGGAACGACTCGGAACGGCGCAACCGCTTCGGCGCGTCGGCTAACGAAGCGGCGAAATCGTCCGGCGCCGGGGTCGCGGGGGCGTCGTCGGCGGCGACGGCGAAAAGTTCGGACGACGCGGCGGCGCAAAGGGCGAGAACCGAGGAATTCGCGAGAAAACGTCGGCGCGAAATCGGGGAAAGACGCATAAAAGCCTCCGAATATAACGAATATAGCGATTGGAACGGCGGGGCAAACGGACGTTTGCGAGACCGACGGACGGAGATCGACGCTGAAAACGCTTTCTTAATATATTAAGGGCGAAACGCGCGAACTCGCCGACGTTAAGTTTAAACGAAATCGCCGCGAAAAGCAACGGTTTTCCGCAATTTTCCGCTTTTTTCTCCTTTATTTTTGCGGGAAAGAGGGGAACGCGAGTTAAAATGGCGGGAATATAGCGGATTTAACGGAAGTTGGGGCGCGCGAAAGAAATTTTTGCGCCGTTTGAGAAAAAATGGCCGGGCGCCGACCAAACGCTCTTGCGTCGAACGGAAATTTTGGTTATCTTCCGTCAACGCGTCGCGCAAGGAGGCGCGACTTTCGCCGTCGCGGAAGAAAACGACGTTTTTGCCGGTTTTGACGGCGCGTCGAGGAAGGAAAACCGCCGCGTTCCGTTTTTCGGGAAGAAAAGAGAACGCTTAACGGTTTTGTTTTTCAACGCGACGACGGTTTTAGAAAAATGAAACGGAAGACAAAATGACGAACGTTGCGACGGAGCAACGAAACGAAGAGAAAACGACGGCGAAATCGGCGGAAAAGACCGTCTTAATCGTCGACGCGTTGGAGGAAACGCGGGACGTGTTGACGACCGCGCTCGAACGTCGCGGCGTCCGGGCGTTGGCGTTTCCGACCTCGAAGCGAGCGGCGGCGACCGCGCGAACGACTCGGCCCGACTTAGTGATTTTCGACGTCGAAACGGAGACGGTTTCGCCGCGTCAAGCGCTCGACGCTTTTGCGAAGGACGCGGAACTCGACGAAACGCCGATCGTCGCGATCGGAACGGCGCGGTTCGAAGCGCCGAGCGGCGAAGGAACGTTCATCTCGAAGCCGTATCACTTCGCGCCGCTGTTGGAGAAAATCGAAGCGATGTTGCGCGAAACGGACGAACGACGTTGAAGCGTTAACGTCTTATTGAAGCGAAAAATGAAAAAAAAACGCGTTAACGATAAACGCGACGTCGGCGGGGAGACGACCGACGTCGCGTTTCTTTGTTAACGGCTCCAAGGGCGGCGTTCGATTAACGCGATTTTGGCGACTTGGGGGACGTCGGCGATTTTGGCGTTTTCGACGCCGCCGTTTTTTTCGAACGACGCGACTTCGGCGGTTGCAACAACCAAAGGAAGAACAACGCCGGGCCGACGAAAATAAGGAGTTGCGGACGCCAAGCGCAAAGAACGACTAAAATCGGAATCGCGAAAAAAATCCAGCGCGGAAGACGCTCCAACTCCGGCCAAGCGAGCCAAAGAAGGAACATCATTACGCACATACGGTTCAGTTCGAGAAGACCCGCTTCGCCGGAATAGAACCCGTAAGCGACGAGAACCGCCATCCCGACCGTAATCCAGCCGACTTTCTTGCGCAACGGCGGTTCGCTTTTCGGTTTCTTCGAGTTTTGCGGTTTGGGCAATTTTAGCGACACAACGCGGAGCCTTTGCGACGGAAGCGAGTCGACGGTTGGCGGTTCAAAAGGACGCGATAAACTAAAAAAACGCCGGTCGAACCGTTAAAGTCGACGCAACCGGCGCTTTCGTTCGGCGAAAACGGTTTCAAGAAAGACGATTCTTGAAATCTTGATAATCGAAACGGCGATGAACGCGGAAGGCGCCGCCGTCGACGTCGGAGTCGCAGGAAACGATCGACGGAAGCTGAATCCCGTTGAACGTCGTGTTTTTGCACGTCGTGTATTGCGACATATCTTCGAGCGTCAGCCGGTCGCCGACTTTGATCGGGCGCGAGAAGGTGTATTCGCCGATCACGTCGCCGGAAAGGCAGGTCTTGCAACCGACGATGTATTTGAACATACCCTCGTCGAGCGGAGCGTCGCAGTCGTCGACGACGCGGCGCGCGCCGAGAATTTCCGGCGTGTACGGCATTTCCAAAATGTCCGGCATATGCGCCGCCGCCGACGCGTCCAAAATCAGGACGTCGACGCCGTTCGGGTTCTCGATGACGTCCAAGACCGTCCCGACGACGAAACCGGTGTGAATGACGTGCGTTTCGCCCGGCTCCATCATCACTTCCAAACCGTATTTCGCGCGGAATTCTTTGATAATGCGGATTAAGCGCTGAATATCGTAACCCATTCGCGTGATGTGGTGTCCGCCGCCGAAGTTGATCCACTTCACCTTTTCGAAGTAAGGCTCGAAGCGTTCGCAGACGACTTGGAGCGTGCGTTGCAACACGTCGGAACCTTGTTGGCACATCGTGTGGAAGTGGAGCCCGTCGATTCCGTCGAGCGCGTCCGGCCCGGCGTCGAGGAGATTTTCCAAACGAACGCCGAAACGAGAACGCGTCGTGCAGGGGTTGTAAATCGCGTGCGAAACTTCGGAATATTCCGGGTTGACGCGCAAACCGACGCGGATTTCGCGACCGCAATTTTCGACGACGCCGCGGAGCGAACGCCATTGTTGCAACGAGTTGAAAACGATGTGGTTCGCGTATTTGCAAAGTTCGCGCATCTCGTCGAGCGAATACGCCGGCGAGTAAACGTGAATGTCTTTTTCCTTACTGAAATGCTCGTAACCGAGGCGCGCTTCGTTGAGACTGCTCGCCGCGACGCCCGCCAAATACGGCGACATTTCGTCGAAAACGCCCCAAGTCGAAAACGCTTTCAAAGCGAGAAGAATACGGCAACCCGCTTGCTCTTGGACGTCCGCCAAGATGCGCATATTGCGGCGAATCAGGGCGCGGTCGATGATGTAATAGGGCGTCGGCGTGTCGAGCGACGCGTAGTCGAACGGAGGGTAAGG
>JAFSDX010000078.1 GCA_017436025.1 Thermoguttaceae bacterium | reverse complement strand
CTTCGCGTACAACTTCGAAAACGCCAGCGACTCCTTCTTCGTTCCGATTTCTTGCCCGCAGATCGCTTGGACGAGCGGAAGGAGCCCTTGGTTTTCCCATTCCTTAATCAACGCGGCTTGCGGCGTCGCGGAGACGACCAACACGTCCGCCTTCCCTTGCAACTTGCGCAACGAATCCGCGACTTTCGGGAACGGAGGAACGCCCTCGCCGACGATACGGTCGATCGTTTCGTTGACCGCGATCGACCAAGCGAGCGTTTTCTTCATCAGCGGATCGCCCGTCTTCTCGACGTATTCGGTCAGCGCGACGTTCCCCAACTTCGTTTCGGCGTTCATCCAGTCGACCAAAACTTGCGGAATTTCGACCGAGACGCCGCGACTCGCGACTTCCGGACGCTCGTTCAAGAGTCGAAAAACCTCGACCAACGCCGGAAAGCGGTTGATTCCGCGCGTCTTCGAGTAAAGGTTGACGAATTCCGCCGCCTCGCGAGCGTATTTGCTAACGCCCTTCAAGCCCCAATGCTCGATAATATTCGGAACGAAACACTCTTTATGTTTCAGCTCCATCGTGTCGAACGCGCAACCGTCGGAGTCGATTCCGACGAGAAAATCGCAATTTTTCTTAAAATCGATCATTGAAAGCCTCTCTCCGCTCGGTCGTCGCCGGTATCGTCAAAATATCGTTCGCCGCTTTCCCAACGACGCGAATTATTTAAAACAAAAATCAATCCAATTTTCCGAAAAGCGCGCTTCCCGCAAAATCGTCGTTATCATTGTATCCGGACAAGCGCGAAAAAAAAGGGGGGGCCGCCGTCGCGACGCGTTTTCGCCGTTTGATTTTTCGCGTCGACCGTCGATTGGACTCCTTCCCCAACCGCCCTTCTTCCCCCTTTTCAACTTCTTGTCTATTTTAACGTCCGCCGCCGTTCCCCTTGTCGGCGCGTCGACGCCTTTTCTTTCGCCCGCTCGACGCCCAACACTCGCTTTCGTCGGCTCGTTCGCGTTTCTCGGCGAAAAACGTCAAGAAACAAAAAAAGAGTTCGTCGCGAAAACGAACTCTTTAACGAATGCCGAAGAGAGGACTCGAACCTCCACCCCCAGTTACGAGGACTAGGACCTGAACCTAGCGCGTCTGCCAGTTCCGCCACTTCGGCTACTCTGTTCGTTATTATAACGCAAACGCCCCCTTTGTAAAGAGCCGAACCGAAATTTTTCTCAAATTTTTCGCCGCGCTCTTGGTTCCGGCTCGAAACGGGCGTCTCCGTCGCGTCGATTTCTCGGAGAAAAGCGCCCCTCCGCCGCCTCGCCCCGCTTGAAACCGCCGCGAGAGCGCGTATAATCGGAGCGAAACGGAGGAAATCGCGTCGACTTTTCCCTCCGACTTTCCCCGATTTTGCCAATATATATTAATAACGCTTAAAAACGCTTAAACGACGCGCGCCGGAACGCTCCGCCGACGGTTCCCAACCGCTTCGACCGACTCGACCGGTTCCCGTTCGCCGCGCCGCCCGTTTTCGCGTCCAACTCGAATCGCTCCGACCGATGAAAAAAACGTTTTTAGAACTTGAACCGGAACTCTGCAACCCGGAAACCGCCTATTTTCACATTCTCCCGATTCCTTACGAAGGAACCGTCTGCTTCGGCAAGGGAACCGACGAGGGCCCGGACGCGATTCTCGCCGTCTCCGACCAAATGGAGTATATCGACGAAGAGACGCTTTACCCGTTTTATAAACGCGGCGTCTTCACCTGCGACCCGATCCCCGCCGCGGAAACGCCCCGCGAAGAAATGGAGCGAATCGAGGAAACCGTCCGCCGTCTCGACCTCTTCCGTCCCGACCGTTTCCCGATCGCGCTCGGCGGCGAACACTCCGTTTCCGGCCCGATTATTCGCGTCGCGTCGGAAAAATACGACGATTTGAGCGTCCTGCAGTTCGACGCGCACAGCGACCTGCGCGACGCGTTCGGCCCCGGCGGTCGCGACTCGCACGCGTCGGTAATGGCGCGGGCCCTCGATTGCGTCGAAACGGTCGTTCAAGTCGGAATCCGCAGTTTTTCGGAGGAGGATTTGGAGCGTTTCCCGAAACAGGTCGAAAACTTCCTGACGCCGACGATGCTGGAAGACGACTTCGACGGTTGCGCCGAACACGCGCTAACCCGTTTATCTAAAAACGTTTATATTACCGTCGATATGGACGCGTTCGACCCGGCGGTCGCTCCGGGCGTCGGGACGCCGGAACCGGGCGGGCTTTCTTGGCGGCAAGTCGTTCGTTTCATTCAAGCGGTCGTCGCGGCGAAAAACGTCGTCGGCGCGGACGTCGTCGAGACGGCGCCCCTCGGCGGACGGCATCTCGTTACCGAGTTCGCCGCGGCGCGCTTGGTCGCGAAGATTATGACCGCCGTCGGTCGCAAAAAGGCGTTTTAACGCTCGACGCCGACGCTTCGCCGCTCGCCCGTTTTACCCAAACCGCCCGTTTTAACCGCCGCTTTCCACAAAAGCCGCAAAAGCCGCGAAAGGAGCCGGTCAATGCCGACGCTCAATCGTTCGAATCGCCGTTTGTCAACGCTAAATAAACGCGCCGTCGCCGCAATACCAACGCTTTTAGCGGCGCTCTCGCCGACGCCGCTCTTCGCGGGCGGCGTTTATTCGCCGTTCAACGTCGTCTTTCCGAACGGCGTCGCGCAACCGTCGCGCTCCGGCCCGGTCGCGCTCGTCGACCGTTTTGACGCTCCGGACGCTTGGCCGGAAATCAAAAATTACCGCGACGCGCTCTCGATCGAAGTCGGCGCCGAGTTCGACGGCGCTCCGGCGCTCGTCGTCGCTCGCAAAACGACGAACCCGGACGACCCGGAGGACGGCGATACCGCTTGGAACGCGACAAGCGTTCGTCGCCCGCTCCCGAAAGGCGCGCCCGGCGGCGAGTTCGTCGTTCGCGTCGCGGCGAAAAGTTCGAGAACCGCGTTGGCCGGAAACGACGACGCGACTTGGAAGGGTTGCGCCGTTCTTTGGTTCGACGGCGACGGCGAGCCTTGCGGCGAAACGCCCTTCCTTTTCGCGGCGGGCGTCGGCGACTTTTTCGGCTCCCGCGCCTTTTCCGGTCGCGTTCCGGACGCGGCGACCTCGTTCGCGATTCGGCTCGGGTTCGACCTACCGGATTTCGCGCTCGACGATTGGGTCGCGATTCGCTCCGTCGAGTTCGAAACGCCGGTCGATTCCGCCGCGCCGTTCCGCCGTTCGGGCGAGTTCGTCTCCGAAATCTTCCCCGGCGCCGGCGCGCAAGTAAGTTGGGACGCCGACGCGCCCGACGGAACCGCCGTCCGTTTCCAAATCGCGACCGCTCCGGCGCTCCCCGACGTTTCCGATTCCCCGCAAAGCGCGCAAACCGCCCAACTTCCTCCGATCCCCGGCGACTTCGGCGACTTCGTCGGCCCGGACAGAACCGCCGCGACCTTTTTCGACGCGCCGTTCGCCGTCGACGCGCCCTTTTTCCGATACAAAGCGACGCTCGTCCCGAACGCCGACGGCTCGACCGCCCCGACGCTCCGCTCCGTTGCGATCGGTTCCCGCGTCGACGACCGCTTCCGCGTCGGCGGAGACGACCAAGCGCCCAAGGTTTCCGTCGTCGGCAAGTTCGCGGCCCCGTCCCGCGACGGAAGCGCCCCGGTCGAAATCCAACTCGCCGACGCGTCCCCGCTCCGTTGGTCGACGTTCAAACTCGCCGTCGACGGAACCGAAATCGCCAATTTTACCCAACCCGCCCAACTTAACGCAAATCCCGACGCGACCGACGCCGCGCCGCGTCTCGCCGTCGACTTCGTCAAGTCGCTCGTTTCGCTGACGCCGCCGGAGGGCGCGCCTTGGTCGCCGGGCCTTCATTCGGTCGCCGTCGAACTCGCCGACGTCGGCGGAAACTCGGTCGCCGCGCAAAAATACTTCTTCGTCGGCGACGCTCCGACGACGCCGCGTTACACGCTCCGCGACGACGGCGCGACGCTAATCGACGGCGTTCCGTTCTTCCCGATCGGCATATACGGGGTTTCGCCTTACCCGTCGAACGGTTTCGACCTGAACCGCGCCTTCGCCGACCTGAAAGCCGCCGGTTTCAACTTCGCTCAATCTTATTTCGACGGGCGAACGGACGCGTTCCTCGCCGCCGCGGAGAAACACGACTTCAAACTTTGGGTCGGCGTCGACGGCCCGGACGAGCGGCTCCTCGACGTCGAGCGTCATTCCCCGGCGATTCTCGCTTGGTACGTCGGCGACGACACGGCGATGTATTACACGCCCGAGGAACTCCGCGACCGCAGCGACTCCTTGCGCGCCGTCGACCCGACCCGCCTTTCGACGCAAGCGGACGTCGTTTCGGCGCCGGAAGTTTCGAACTACTTCTTTTACGCCGACGGAACGGACGCGTTTTTGCCGGAAATTTATCCGTTCCGCCGCGACGAGCCGGAATGGGGCGAACGCTCCGTCGCCGCGACGCTCCGCGATATGCGAATCAGCCGCCGCGACGCCGCGCTCGCCGGAGACGGCCCGAAAGCGATTTGGCCGATTTTGCAGTCGTTCAAAGGTTGGGGTTGGACGCGCTTCCCGACCTTCCGCGAGCTGAACGCGACCAGCTTCGCCGCGCTCGCCGCCGGAGCGAACGGAATCGTTTGGTACACTTACGGCGATCAAGTCGAGCCGGAGCGGAACTTGCCGAATTACGGAAGCTGCGCAAACCCGGAAGTTTGGGAAAACTTAACGACCGTCTCGAAACGAATCGCCTCCCTTCAAACGGTTCTCGTCGAGCGAACGCGCCCCGAGTTGCAACCGACCGCGACCGTTTTAAACGGTCCGGAACTCGACCCGCTCGGCGGCCCGTCG
>JAFSDX010000077.1 GCA_017436025.1 Thermoguttaceae bacterium | reverse complement strand
CGACGCCGGGGCGCTTGACGAATTGCAGTTTTGTCAATTTTAACGTTTGGGGCGAAAAGGGGGATTTTAACGGGATGATTTTCGTCAAAGGCGCGTCGGAAACGAGCGACGTCGACGGTTTGCGTTTCGAAAATATCGTTTATTTTGGCGAAAAAATCGGCAAAGACGCGGCTTGCGTTCGGATTGAGGGGTTTGCTGAAAATATCGAATTTGCCGAAAAAACGGAATAAGTGGCCAAATAGCGCGAGCTTGCCGAGCAAGAGGCGGTTTTTACGTTAAAATAGGCCGTTGAAAAAAGGGGCGACGAACGTCGTTTGTTTGCGTTTTGACGTTATTATTAATAAATAACGACGCGTAAGCGAACGACGTTTTTGCGTTTTTGGAGAAGCGGTGTAAGGCTTTTGAGTGATTTTAAGGGGTTTAGCGATTATTCGGTAAATAAAAAGAACGCGACGGTCGATATTTTAAGGAGATTTTAGGGGGATTAGCGGTTTTAGCGAAAAAGTCGACGCGTTTTGCGCCGATTTTAGGGATTCTAGCGTTTTTATCGGTTTGAACCAAAGAGGAAAAGGGATGGAATTACTCGCGCAAAAGTTGCTCGACGGGAAAATGGCGGTCGAAGAGGTTCCGGTTCCGCTTTTGGGGCCCGGTATGATTCTCGTGCGAAATCATTATTCGCTGGTCAGTCCCGGCACCGAGGGGACGACGGTGAGATCGGCGCGCAAAAGTCTCTTGGCGAAGGCGAAAGAGCGACCGAAAGAGGCGAAAGCCGTTCTCGAAATGTTCCGTCGTCAGGGCGCGGTCGCGACTTATCGCGCGGTAATGAAAAAACTGGACGCTTATTCGCCGTTAGGGTACAGCTGCGCGGGCGAGGCGATCGCGATCGGCGAAGGCGTCGAAGGTTTTGCGGTCGGCGACTTGGTCGCTTGCGCCGGCGTCGGGTACGCGAATCACGCCGAGATCGTCGCGGTTCCGAAAAATCTTTGCGTTAAGTTGCGGCCGAATGCGGATTTACGTTTGGCGGCGTTCAACACGTTGGGGGCGATCGCGTTGCAGGGAACGCGTCAAGCGGATTTGCGGATTGGCGAGACTTGCGCGATTATAGGGCTTGGGCTCCTTGGACGGCTTGCGGCGGAACTGACGAAAGCGAGCGGCGTTCGAACGTTAGGGATCGACGTCGAAGGAGCGGCGGTCGAATCGGCGCGCGCGGCGAACGCTTGCGAAGCGGTTTGGCGTCGGGATGAACCGGCGCTCGTTTCGGAAATTTTCGCGCGAACGGACGGGCTCGGAGTCGACGCGGTAATTATCGCCGCCGGGACTTCAAGCCTCGACCCGATAAATTTTGCGGGGGAAATTGCGCGCAAGCGAGGACGCGTCGTAATGTTGGGCGCGGCGCCCGCCGGTTTTGACCGCGATCCGTTTTATTATCGCAAGGAATTAGAGCTGCGTATGTCCTGTTCTTACGGGCCTGGTCGGTACGACCTGGGGTACGAGGAACGCGGCGAAGAGTATCCGGCGGCCTACGTGCGATGGACTGAAAATCGTAATATGTCGGCTTTTCAGGAGTTGTTGGCGCAAAAAAAGATAAACGTCGGCGATTTGGCGACGCACGAGTTTTCGTTTGAAGAATCGCCGAAAGCATACGATTTGATTTTGAAGCGCGAAGAACCGTTTTTGGGCGTTCTCTTGAAATACGACGCCGAAAAGAACGTCGATTTTTCTCCGATCGACGTCGCCGACTCCAAAAACGCGCGGCTTAAAGAGAATGGAACGGTCGCGCGAGAGACGGGGAATATAAAGGAAGAGGGGAATGCGTCGATTGGGCAAAAAGATGGAGCGGGCGTTGGGAAACGTCGGGCGATTCCAACGTCGACTTTGGGCGTCGGTTTTATCGGCGCCGGAAGTTACGCGCAGGGAAATATTTTGCCTAATTTGCCGAAACGCGCCAACATATCGCGAGTCGCCGTCTTGACGAACGGAGGCGCGACCTCGAAACGCGTCGCGGAAAAGTTTCGATTCCAGTATTGTGTTTCGAAAATTGAGGACGTTGTTCAAAACGCGAACGTTGATTTGGTTTTTGTCGCGACGCGGCACGATTCGCACGCAAAATACGCGTTGGAAGCGTTAAAAAACGGTAAAAACGTTTTTGTCGAGAAACCGCTTTGCTTAACGCTCGACGAATTGGGGGAAATTCGGCGAACGTTGGCGGAAATCGGCGTGTTGAACGGCGAACGAGGAAGCGACCAAGAGAAAAAAGACGTTTTTGAAAAAAAGAAAAGCGGCGCTGAAAGCAATAAAGAAGGCGATAATTGTTGCTTTCAAAAAGTCGACGGCGACCGACCGAAAGCGGAAAGAGAGGCGACGCCGAGCTTGACCGTCGGCTTTAATCGACGGTTCGCGCCGTTGGCGATTGAAATGAAGCGAAATTTGACCGCAGGCGCGCCGACGTCCGCCGTTTATCGCGTCAACGCCGGAGCAATTCCGAAAGATTCTTGGATTCAAGACGTTAAAATAGGGGGAGGGCGCGTTTTGGGCGAAGTTTGTCACTTTGTCGACTTTTTGAGTTGGCTCAACTCGTCGCTTCCTTGCGCTGTTTTTGCGACCGCGACGCCCGATCCCGACGCTTTGAACGACGTTTTGTCGGTTTCGGTGCGTTTTGAAAACGGTTCTATCGGTACGATTCACTATTTTTCGAACGGTTCAAAAGCGCTTGCAAAAGAACGCGTCGAAGTTTTTCAAGGCGGAACGACGCAAATTTTGGACGATTTTTGTCGTTTGGAGACTTTCAAGGCCAACGGCGCGCGGCGGATTAGGAAGAATAGACAAAATAAAGGGCAAAAAGAAATGTTGGCGGCGCTCTTCGAGGCCTTGGCGAAGGGAAGCGAGGGGCCGATTCCAGTTCGCGACGCGTTGAGGGGAACGTTGGCTTGCTTTGCGATTCTTGAATCCTTAAAAACGCGTCGAGAAATTGAGTTGAGCGATTTTTGATTAAAATTTATTTGTCGTTTTAACGGTAAAGCGCGTCGAAAAGATTGTTCTTGTACAAAGTTTGTTTAAGGAACGATCTTTCGGCGTTTTGCTTGAGATTCTTTAAGTTTTTTTCGTTTTTTTTCTGTTTTTCCTTGAAACGCTCTTCCTTAACTTCGTAATTTTCTGTAAAGTGTTCTTTGCGTCAAGGGGCGAGTCGGAAACGGTCTCGCGCCGCTTTAACGTTTAAGGTTCCGGCGCCTTAGGACGAGGCGATTTAGGAAACGGAACCGTATCGCAAAGGATTGCGAACGCAAAACCGACGATTAGTTTTGCGGAAAACGACGTTTAAAACGGTTGCGCTTTTGTCGCAAAAGAAGTAAAACAGGAGGTTTGGGTGAGCAAGGAAGCTCGACTTCTTTTCGGACGTTGCGAATATCGGCTCGGACGTTGCGAATATCGGCTCGGACGTTGCGAATATCGGCTCGGACGTTGCGAATATCGGCGCGCTTCGTCGTTCGCCGTTTGGGCTTTGATCTTGTCGACTGCATTTTTTTTCGGCGCGTCGACGAACGTTTGGGCCGCGACTTACCGAACGACTAATTTTATCGTTGAGGCCGATTCTAGCGATTTTGCGCGTAAAGTTGGCGAAGCCGCTGAACAGTATAGGCGGAATTTGGCGATTTTATGGCTTGGCGAGGAACTGCCGAGGTGGTCGAGTCCTTGCGTTGTAACGGTTAAAACGGGATCGACGCTCGGCGCGGGGGGCGAAACTGTTTTTACGTTCTGCAACAACGAGGTTTTCGACTGGAAAATGACGGCGCAGGGGACGGAGGAACGCGTTCTCGATTCCGTTTTGCCGCACGAGATAACGCACACTATTCTAGCGTCTTATTTGCGCGCGCCGGCTCCCCGTTGGATTGACGAAGGAATGGCGACGTCGGTCGAAGCGGACGTCGAGCGAACGAACTATCGTCTTATGTTGGCGGACTTTCTGCATTCGCGCAAGGGGATCGCGTTCAACGATATGGTCGCGATGAAAGAGTATCCGACGGAGTTGATGCCTTTTTATTCGCAGTCGTTTTCGGTGTGCGAATACCTAATTTTGATCGGCGGGCGGCGGCGTTTGGCCGAGTTCGCGAAGGAGGGAGCGCGCACAAACGACTGGAACGCGGCGCTTCGGCGATATTACGAGGGGCGTTCTCTGGGCGATTTGCAGCTCGAATGGGTCGCTTGGGTCGGCGAATGGGACGCCGCGAATCGACCGACGCAACTTCCTGCGACGCCGAAACTTCGAGATTTCGACGAATGGCGCCAAGAAGAAATGTTGGCGAGTCGCGGAGGCGTTCCGGCGCAAACGAGAGACGCCGAGCCGACGGCGCGGGCGCAGAACGTCGAGCCGGTCGCGTCGCCGTCGAAATGGAAAACGACGTTGGGCGACGCTTTCGACGGCGTGCGAAGTTGGGGACGCGGTTCCGAAAATACGCAAAATAGCGAAGATTTAACGATTCGCGGAAATAAAGAGCGTCTGGAAACGACAGCGGCGAACGTTTGGGAAAGTTCCGGAGCGGCGTCGGAAAGCGCGCGTAACGACCGAAGTCGACAATTTGGCGAAATTCGGCAAGTCGCGCCGGATTCGTCGGATAAACGGATAACGCGAAACGCGCAAAATACGACGGTTGGTTCGAGTCTCGGAGAACGTCGCGCGACGATTTGGGCGCCTCGCGCCAACGTTTCGGCGTCGACGAGCGCGACGCGAGCGCCTCGAACGGGCGTTTTGACAAGCGGCGCCGGGAGCGCGTCGCGGTCGACCGCCTATTGACAAAACGAACGTTGAAACGAACGTCGGTTTTGAGGCGCGCGTTGGAGAATCGGCGTAAAAGAAGCCGAATAAGCGTTTACGACGTTGGAGGGTGTGTTTCGTCAAGAAAATTAAACGCCCCCTTGACGCGTCGCCGAAACGTGTTAGAATGGAATATATTAGTCGTTTTTTGACGGAACGCGTTTTTTCGGGGGCGTAGCTCAGTCGGTTAGAGCAGGGGACTCATAATCCCTTGGTCGTGGGTTCGAGTCCTACCGCCCCTACTGTTTAAGCCTTGAACGGAGACGTTCGAGGCTTTTTTTATCGCTATTTATCGGTAGGGCCCCGCGTTTTTGCGAGCGAAAGCGTCCGAAACGGCGTTTCGTTATTTTCGCTACTTTTTCGCTATTTTCCCTCCAAAAACGCTGCGAACGCTCCTGCGAAACGGCGGGTCAAAAAATCGCGGTTCTTTTTGAATTACGCGGTCGAAAAATTCGAGCAGAACTTCGGCGTTAATATAGGTTTCCTGCGTCTTTACCGAATGACGAAACCGCGAACTCGGGTCAAAGCGCCCGGGAATGACGGCGGCGATCCAGTCGTTTTCGTAATTTGACCGTAGCGCTTATGATTTTGAATGTTTTTGGCAGGTTTTTCAAACCGGCGGCAAAAATAATCTTTTTGAATCCGGAATCGAACGTTTTGCGCCGATTTTCGTAAATCAAAAAATCTTCGTCTTGCGGCGTCGTTTCCAAATGGGCGACCAATTCGCGCCTTAAAATCGGCGCGATCGGAACTTCCCGAACGCCGTTGTTTTTGTAACGTTCCTTTTTTTGGCGCGAAAACAATCAAACGTCCGGCGTCCAACTTCACCGAGTCAAACGGCGAGTCAAAACGTCGGTTCCTGCCGGCGCGCCCGGCTTATTTGAACCGCCAAAGCGCGAAGAGCGTTCGCCAATTTTGAGACGGGCAAGCGGCGAAAATCCGCTCCGCCCAATCGACCGGAACCTGAAAGTCGCGCGCTTTGTTCGAAGTCGAACCGCGAGCGACCGCCAAGAACGGATTCTTCGCGGCGCAACGGCGCTCGACCGTAAATCCAAGCGGCTCCAAGCGTTCGCAACCCGACGATCGTGTCGGCGACCGTCGGAACGCTAAAGTTTCATTAGTTCGTCGCGCAATCTCGAACCGCTTCCGTTGTTCGAGTCAGTTCGTCGAAACGAATCGCCTCCGGAAAGTAAGCGCGAAACCGAGCGAAGACGTCGCTTTTGCGCCGAGGCTTAAGACCGTCGAACTTTTCGCCGCTTGGAACCTTTGCCAAACGTCGACGACCCTCGAAGCGCCGCGAGCCGGGCTGAAACCGAGCGCGACGAACCGCTCCAAGAGGTCGGGCGGCGCCGACTCGAAGTAAAGCCGCGTTTTCCGGTCGAGCGGTTCGTCGAGCTTTTTCGCCGTGGAAAACCGAGACGGGCGACGTCGGGCGTCTTCGGCGTCGCGGCGCGAGTAAGCGGAGTCGAGGAAAATCTCAACGTTTTCTTGCCCTCCGAGCCTGAAACGGACGACGCGCGAAATCCCTTTTTTCGTTCTTCTTTCTTCAATGTTGAAGCCATTTACATCTGTTGTTGACGCAAAGAGGTTATTCCGCGGCGTCGAACTTTACCGAATCGCCGCGCTTGGCGTCCCCGGCGGAGGTCGCGCGGAATCGGCTGGTTTCGTCCGACTTTTTTTCCGGGAACGAGCCCTCGTTGAATCCATTTTCGGAGCGTCGGTTTGGAAGTTCGCAGAAGTTGGGCGGTTTCGTCAAACGTCAAAAAATCGGGACGACGAGCGGCGCGTTCTATCCTGTTCATTTTCAATTCCTTAGGTTGGCGACCGCGCGAACGCGTCGCGCGGTCGAAGTTAAAAGAAAAGCGTTAAACGCTTGCGATTACTCGAATTCGAACGCTTGCGATCTTTGGTCGAAAACGTCGAAAAGAGCTTCGCGTTCGTCGTCTAAATTGAAATCGCCTTGTCGGCAAGCGGCGTCGATTTCGGCGCTTACCGCTTGAAGTTTGTCGAACGACGTCGCGTCGACAAGTCGCTTGCGAAACGTTTCAAAGGGCGCGGCGCCGAAAAGTTCGCCGTTTCCTCCGCCGACGCTAACCGATGGAACCGGCGGCGTTTGCGGTTCCGCCGTTTGGGGGTTAACGTCGGACGACGCCGTGTCGCTCGACGGCGTTTTCGCGCCCTTCGACTTCGCGCTTTTAGACGTTCCGAGAGCCTTTGTCGTCGCGAGGGCCGCCTTGACTTTTTCGGTCGCCGACGGCGCCGCGTCCGCTTCCGGCGTCGGTTCGGACCGGTCGGGCTCATACCGTCGCGAAGCGAAGCGTAAGTTTCGCGCAAACGGAGGTGTTGCGTCGGAGCGATCGCGTCGATTCGCCGACCGAGTCGCGCCTCGATCGCTCGTTTCGTAACCCCAAACGCGCTGTTGAAGGATTCGACGAGGCGAAGAAGCCCTTCCGGCGTAACGCGGCGCTTGGAGATCGTCGTTTTTGGGCGTCGGTCGACCGCGGCGTCGACGACGTCGCCCGGAATGAGCGCGAGAACGCAGTTTCGCATTCGTCGCGCTGCGCTATTGGCGAGAAGTTCGTAAAGGTCGCGTTCGTCGGTAATTCGGTTGCGCCCTTTCTTCGTCGACCGATAATGCGGAACGAAAAAGAAGAGGGTTTTCAGAACGTTCGTTTCCTTATCCCAAGCAAAGGCGCGGACTTTCGACATATCGTCGAGGCGTCCGTTTCGGCCCCAACCGCTCCGACGTCGCCCAGTTTCGCGCGATTTCCTCCGCCAAACGAATCGACGGCCCGGAAATTTTCGAGCCGCCGCGCGGATAGACGTAGACGGCGACGCTCGCCAAGCCGGGACGTTGACAAGCCGTCAAAATTCTATCCGTTGCTTGGCGCTGGTCGCGCGGAAACTGTTTCGCCAAATAGATTTGCGCGGCGTCTCGGCGACTTCGCGCGAAACGATTTGGGCGGTCGAAATGTTCGACGCGCCGCCTTGCGCGAGCGGAGCGCCGAACGGATTTTGGACGGTCGCGCTTTCGCCGACGGTCGCGGTTCCGGTTTCAAAAGTTTGTAAGTCGTTCATTTATCGTGTCTTCCGTTGTTTGGTTTCTAGGTGAAAAAGTGCGGGGAAGGTTCGACGCTCGGCGTTCTCTAAGCGTCGAACCGTTGACAACGCGTTAAACGGCAAGGTTTAAGCGTCGGCGTATTTGAGCGATTTCGTTTCGAAGCGGCGAACGCCCGGAACCGTTTTCGCGAAGCGCTCGAGCGTTTCGGCGGACGGTTTCAGTTCGTCGACGACGGCGCGGTAATCGACGCGGCGCGAGTCCTTGCAACGTTTCCAAGTTACGTTGCCGTAACGCGTTGTCAACGAAAAATTCGTCGCGTTCGCCGATCGCAAGTTTAAGCCGCGTCTCGACTTGCTCCAACGCGGCCTCGGCTTCGAGCTTGGCGTTTTTCGCGTCGAGATACTCGCGCATTAACGCTTCTTCGGCGTCGGTCGCTCGTTCGATCGGCGCGACGTTCGCCGGAAACCGTTCCGCGGCCCAACGTTGCGTCGTCGAGTCGGCGCGCTCCATCTCCGGCGGATTTCCCGGAACGACGTAATTTTCCCAAAAGTCGACCGCGCTTTCGACGAGCGCGTCGTAAAGTTCGGCGTCGAAAGCGATTTGATACTCGCGATAAGTTCTCAT
>JAFSDX010000076.1 GCA_017436025.1 Thermoguttaceae bacterium | reverse complement strand
GAAACGACCGCAACGTCGGAAACGCCGGAGCAAACCGTCGAAACGCCCGCAACGTCGGAAATGTCGGAAACGCCGGAGCAAAGCGTCGCAACGTTGGAAACGACGGAGCAAAGCGTTGAAACGACCGCAACGTCGGAAACGTCGGAGCAAAGCGTTGAAACGACCGCAACGTCGGAAACGTCGGAGCAAGAGGAAAAGGAGGACGATATAACGTGGCTCCAGTGCGCGTTTAGCCTGTTGGCGTTCGCGTGTTTTTGCGTGGGCGTATGGCAAATCGCGAAGTTCGGAATCGACTTTTACACGTTGCGGGAACCGTTTGAATATCGAATCGCTCGCGGCGTCGCGACGATAACGGCGTATAAAGGCGAGCGTTCGCGCGTCGGCGTTCCGGCGGAAATTAAAGGGAAACCGGTCGTCGCGATCGGCGACGGCGCGTTTCGCGGTTGCGGTTTAATAACGGAGATTACGCTTCCGGACGGATTAGAGAGGATTGAATCCGGCGCGTTTAGCGATTGTGGGCGGTTAAGGAAATTAATGCTTCCCGAGAGCGTGCAAATTGTCGGCGAGGGGGCGTTTCGGAGTTGCGATTCGTTGACGGTAATTACGCTTCCGGACGGTTTGCAAACGATTGGCGACGGGGCGTTTGGAGGTTGCGATTCGTTGACGGCAATTACGCTTCCGGACGGTTTGCAAACGATTGGCAAGGGGGCGTTTGAGTTTTGCGGTTCGTTGAGGGAAATTACGCTTCCGGACGGTTTGCAAACGATTGACAAGAGGGCGTTTGCGTTTTGCGATTCGTTGAAGGAAATTTCGTTGCCGACCGGGTTGCAAATAATTGGCAACAGGGCGTTTTACGATTGCGATTCGTTGACGTCGATTTCACTGCCGGACGGAGTGCAAACGATTGGCAAAAGGGGGGGGTACTGCTATTTGTTGGAGGAAATTCCGTTGCCGACCGAGTTGCAAATAATTGGCGGCGCGGCGTTTTACGATTGCGATTCGTTGACGGACGTCGAAATTCCGGCGAGCGTCAAGGAGATCGGGCGCCATTTCTTCCCGAGAAACGCCGATTTGGTAATCCGCGGCGACGCCGGGTCTTACGCGGAGGAATACGCCCGCGAAAACGATATTCGTTTCGAAGTTAGGAACGCAAGCGCCGCCGCTACAAACGCGACGCCGTAAAAGGTTCGCGTAAAATATGTTGCGACGGCTTGCGCGGAGTCGCGAGAAGAGAAAAGCCGAGCCGGAGAAATAAAGCGCGTCTCTTGAATTGGGGACGCGCTTTTTGTATAATGGGACGCAAGGGCGGCGACGCGCCGCGTCGGTCGCCGTTAAACGAAGTTTTCCCGAAGTTTTCGGTGTTTTCGCAATGCAAACGAACGAACCGTCCGACGTCAAAATCGCCGAACCCGCCGACGCTTCCGCCGCCGAAAACGTCGCCGTCGAGAAGACCGAGTCCGGCGTCGTTGACGCGGCGTCGCGACCGAAGCGGTCGTTCCGGAGAAAATCGGCGCCGCCGGGAAATAAGAAATTCCGCTCGATCGACGGCGTTTTCTTTTCCGTCGACGGGCGAACGTAAAAATCCGAGCGCGTCGACGTTGGCGCGCTCGAAAGGCTCTCGTTGGGCGTCGCGGGGAGGAACGAGGGCGAAACCGGGGGCGCGCCCGCCGACGTCGACGCGGTTTGCCGTCGCGACCGACCGGAGCTTTAATGCGGCGGCGCGGAGGACGAACGGAGAAAAGGGCGATTTTTAATAAGACGACGTTTTTAAAATTTTTCGCAATAAAATTTGTCGCGCGTCGACTCTATTATATTAAAGAAACGTCGTTTTAGTCTTCTTTTCCGCCGTCGAAACGGAGCGTCGGGGCCGACCGAAACGCGGTTTGCGTTGCGTCGAGGCTTGGCGTTTGCGGCCTCGACGCTTGTTTCGCTTTATTATTTTAGGAGGGTTCAATGACTTCTAACGACTGGGCTGAAATTTTCGAGTGGAGCGTCGGGAAGGCCGGCGTTGCGATAACGAAATACCTCCGACAAGACGCGACGAGCGTCGACGTCCCGAACGAAATCGACGGAAAACCGGTCGTCGCGATTGGCGCCAAGGCGTTTTGGAAGCGTTCTTGGCTTACGAGCGTTTCGCTTCCGGCGAGTTTGCAAACGATTGACGAAGACGCGTTTTTCGGTTGTTCGTCGCTTACGGACGTTTCGCTTCCGGCGAATTTGCAAACGATCGGCGAAGACGCGTTTCGTTTTTGTTCGTCGCTTACGAACGTTTGGCTTCCGGAGGGGTTGCGAACGATCGGCGACGGCGCGTTTGCCGGTTGTTCGTCGCTTACGAGCGTCGCGTTCCCGGAGAGTTTGCAAACGCTCGGCGAAGGCGCGTTTAGTTGTTGTTCGTCGCTTTCGAGCGTCTCGTTTCCGTCGGGGTTGCAAACGCTCGGTTACTCGACGTTTGCCGGTTGTTCGTCGCTTGTCGACGTTACGCTTCCGCCGGGGTTGCAAACGCTCGGTTACGCGGCGTTTAACGATTGCTCGTCGCTTACGAACGTCTCGTTTCCGGCGGATTTGCGAACGATTAAAAATTACGCGTTTTACGATTGTTGTTCGCTTTCGAGCGTCTCGTTGCCGGCGAAATTAGAAACGATCGAGAGTTACGCGTTTTACAATTGTAAATCGCTTTCGAGCGTTACGTTGCCGTCGAGTCTGCAAACAATTGAAGGCAAAGCGTTTGGCCGTTGTCGTTCCGACTTGGTTATTTACGGCGCCGAGAGAAGCGTCGCGGAAAGATTCGCTTGGGAATCCGGAATCCGCTTTGAACCGCGTTAGCGGGGAGCGAGCGTAAGGACGCAAAAAAAACGGCGTTTACGCGTCGCTAAGTTCCGTCGTCGCTTGGATTACGCCGTTTTAATCATCGTATTGACTAGGAGCGAAGAGATGACTTGCGCCTAAACCGCGACGACGAAAATTGGGCCGACGTTTTCGAGCGGAACGTCGACGAAGTCGACCGCGTTACGATAACGAAATTCCTCCAACAAGACGCGACGAGCGTTCGACGTCCCGAGCGAAATCGACGGCAAACCGGTCGTCGCGATCGGCGACAGCGCGTTTGAGCGTTGTTTTTCGCTTTTGAGCGTTACGCTTCCGGAAAGTTTGCAAACGATTGGCAACTTGGCGTTTTTCGGTTGTTCTTCGCTTTGTAGCGTTTCGCTTCCGGGCGACGATGCGTTTGCCGATAGTTCTTCCGATTTGACGTTGCGCGGCGCCGCCGGTTCTTACGCGGAGAAATACGCCCGGGAAAACGGAATCCGCTTCGAAGCGCGCTAACGCAAGCGGAAAAGCGGCGTCGGCGAGGAAACGCGTTGCGCCGAACGCTCTGCGGCGGCGGAAGAACGGGGAAACGAAAACCGGCGTTCGGACGGTTGGAATATCCGCGCGAACACCGGTTTGCGTTTGATTTTCGACGTTTGTTAAACGCCGTCGTTCAACGGTTTAGAACCAGCTGCAGGTGAAGCCGCCGTCGACGTACACCGCGGAGCCGGTCATATAGCTGCCCGCCTTCTTCGAGAGGAGAAGAATCGCGGCGCCGATCAGTTCGTTCGGGTCGCCGTAACGACGCATCGGGGTGCCGTTCATAATGTTCGCGACGCGTTGTTCGTCGAGGAGCTTGCGGTTTTGTTCCGCCGGGAAGAAACCGGGGCAGATCGCGTTGCAACGAACCCCTTGCGACGCAAACTCTTGCGCGATGTTTTGCGTCAGGTTGACGACGCCCGCTTTCGACGCCGCGTAAGCGAAAACGCGGGAAAGCGGCTTGTCCGAGTTGACGCTCCCGATATTCAAAATCGAACCGCCGTCGTCGTTCTTAAGCATCGACTCGATAAAGACTTGGCAGGAAAGCATCGTTCCTTTCAAGTTGACCGCGAGGATTTTGTCCCAATGATCGGCGTCGACTTCCAAGAACGGGTTGCCGACGTTAATCCCCGCGCAGTTGACGAGCATATCGACTTTGCCGGTCAATTTGAGCGCTTCTTCGCGCAACTCGATCAGCGACGCTTTGTCGGTAACGTTGACCGTTTTCCAAATCGCTTCGATTCCCTCGGCGGTCAGCTTGTCGACCGCGGCTTGGCAAGCGTCCGGGTTCACGTCCGCGACGACGATCTTGGCGCCGTTTTTGCCGAGACCGGTCGAGAGGCAAAGACCGAGCGCGCCGGCGCCGCCGATCACGACCGCGACTTGGCCGTTCATTCCGAAGAGGTCGTTCAAATATTCCGCGTTCTTCATAATATCGCCTTTAATTTAAAAAGGATAAAACGGGCAAAAAATAACGAAAGCGCCGCGTCGAACGTCGTCGAAAGACGTTCGGCTCGACGGTATTTTGGGGGAAGCGAAGCGGAAAGGCTGAAACGCCGGAACCGCTTATTTCACTCGGTTTTGCGCGTCGACTTTAACGACGTTCGGGACGTGCGTCGCGAGTTCCGCTTCGTCGTATTCGGCGTAGGTGATGATAACGAGGACGTCGCCCTTGTAACCTTCGCGAGCGGCGGGGCCGTTGAGCATCACCGTCCCGGAACCGGCGGGCGCTTCGATGGCGTAAGTAACGAGGCGCGAACCGTTGTTGACGTTCAGGACGTGAACCAATTCGCCGGGGAGAATGTCGGCGGCCTTCAACAGGTTCGAATCGATCGCGATGCTGCCTTCGTATTCGAGGTTGCATTCGGTCAGGGTGGCGCGATGGATTTTCGATTTCAGCATAGTGCGGCGCATTGGGCGGCCTCTTTTCGGAATTGGGAACGGCGGGCGGGGTTAGCGGTAATTTAAGGACGGCGGCGCCTTCGCGTCGGGGCGGCGAACGAGCCGGACGGAAAACGCGAGCCGCTTTTTCTTCTTTATTATAACGCATCGCGGCGATTGCAAAAGAGGAAGAACGCTCGGAGAATCGAAAAAACGTCGGTTTTCTCCCGAGGTAAAGCGGCGGTCGCGGCGATTTTTCGACCTTTCCGAAGAGATTTTGGAGAAATTTGGCCTTTGACGGCGCGGGCGGCTTGTTTTTTGTCGCGTTCGCGGCTAAAATAGACGCGACGGTCGGAAACGTCGACGCGGAAACGAACGGCGTTTGGAGCGGCTTTTTTCTTGAAAACGATAAAACGGGTAAAACGGAGAAAATAAACAAAATGGCAATCGACGTTTATAAGGAATGGTTGAAAATCGAGGCGACGAACCGTCCGCTGAACTATTATCAGCTGTTGAAATTCAATCGCTTCGAAGACGACCCGGCGGTCATTCGCAATCGTTACCGCGAGTTGAACGCTTACGTTCGCAAGTTCGCGACCGGCGATTTTATCGAAGAATCGCAAGCGCTCTTGAACGAGCTGGCCAAGGCGATGCTCTGTTTGACCGACGCGGAACGGAAAGCCGAATACGACTTTTCGCTCGGACGCAAGCAAGCGACGGCGGAAACGTCGGCGAGCGGGCGGCGGACGTTCGAGGGAATCGTCGTCGAGGAAAAACTGGCGACGCCGGAGCAGTTGAAGAAGGCGAAAAACTTGTCGGACGCGGTCGGGCTCCCGCTTCACCAAGCGTTGTTGCAGCAGAAAACGGCGGAACCGGAGCGGATTATGATGGCTTACGCCGAGTCGGAAGGGCTTCCGTTCGTCAACCTTGAAGACGTTCCGGTCGACGAATATTACGCGCCGCAAATCGAACCGGCGACGGCGCGTCAACACTCGTTTGTTCCGGTGATGGCGGATATGGGGAAACTGATTCTCGCGTCGCCGGAGCCGCTCAGTCTCGACGTCGAGGACGAGTTGCGGTTGATTTTCGATATGCCGACCCGTTGCGCGATCTGCACTCCGCAACAGGTGAACGCGGCGATCGAGAAATATTATCCGCGCGGCGCCGTGCGGCAAATTGTGAAACGCGACGCGGACGGCGGCTCCGCTCCGCAAGAAGCGAAAGCGGCGAAGGAAAAGGGCGCGAAGAAGGCGAAAGAGCCGCGCGAAACGGTCGAACTGTCGGACGCCGCGAAGAAAAACCGAACGAAGCTCGCGCTCGTTTGTTTCAACTTCGGGTTTATGGCCGGGATGTTCGGGATGAAATTGGGGATGAGCGCGCCGACGTGGCAAGCGTTGGCGGTCGGCGTCGTTTTGGGCGGCGTCGCGGGCGGAATCGCCTGGGCTTGCGCGCCGAAAGAAGTCGCCGAGTAAACGGCGGAACCGTCGGGCGTTATGTCGCGCGGTCGCGACCGAATAGAGGCGCGGCCGCGGCGGCGATTATCGGTTGAAAAGCCGCGTGTTCGGGCCCTTTTCCGACGGCGCGGCGATCTCTTGCGATTGAACGTAAAGAATGAACGCGCAAAGGAACGCCGCGAAGACGCCGAGTCCGACGGCGAGCGACCGTCGCGCTTTTTCCGTTTCGAGCATCGCTTCGTGATAGTTCGCTCGACGGTCGGCGAGGAGAGCGCGAGTGAGAAAATAAACGGCGAGAAGCGCGCAAGGGGGGCAAACGAAGAGTTCGACGACGATTCCGAGCGCGTAACGAGCGGCGCGACCGCGAGGAAGAGTAACGCTCGACGTTTCCGAAACGAAGACCGAGCGCCAAACGTCGACGGCGCGACGAACGGCGGTTAAACGTTGAGAACGTTCCGTCGGGTTCGACGTTTCTTCTTTTGGTTGCGTCGTTTGGGCCGGGTTCGCGGTTTCTTCTTTTGGTTGCGTCGTTTGGGCCGGGTTCGACGTTTCTTCTTTTGGTTGCGTCGTTTGGGCCGGTATCGACGTTTCTTCTTTTGGTTGCGTCGTTTGGGCCGGTATCGACGTTTCTTCTTTTGGTTGCGTCGTTTG
>JAFSDX010000007.1 GCA_017436025.1 Thermoguttaceae bacterium | reverse complement strand
GGGGAGTCGAAACGGGGAGTCGAAACGGGGAGTCGAAACGGGGAGTCGAAACGGGGAGAAAGTTTCGGGGGCGGCGCGTCCGATTGACGCCGTCGCGCAATTCTTTATAATAAGGGGAACGAAAGCGCGTCGCTTGGGCGCGTTTCGGCTTGAACGCGAGCGGCGAAACGTCGGCGGAAGCGAAAAGCCGGCAAGTTGAGAAGACTTTAACGTTTAGAACGGGAGAATAAGGAAATGACGGACGCGTTGAAAAAATTGGGGGAAATCGGGTTGCTGCCGACGGTCGACGTCGCGGACGCGGCGAAGGCGGTCGAAACGGCTAAAGCGTTGAACGAAGGAGGGATCGGCGCTTGCGTCGCGACGGTTGAAACGGCGGCGGCGATTCGCGCGGCGCTTCCGGAATGCGTTCTCGGCGTTTCCGTTTCGACGGCGGAAAACGTCGACGCGGCGGTTTCCGCGGGCGTCGATTTCGTCGTTTCGGCGGGCTTGAATCCGGCGCTCGTCGAATATTGCGTCGGTAAAAACGTCGCGATCGTTCCGGGCGCGACGACGGCGAGCGAAATCGAACTCGGCGTTTCGCTCGGTTTGACCGTTTTCAACTTCTTCCCGGCGCCGGTCGCGGGCGGTTTGACCGCGATCAAAGCGCTTGCCGAAGCGTTCCCGACCGTTCGTTTCGTCCCGACCGGCGCGGTCGACTGGGCCGAAATCGACGCTTATTCCCGTTGCAACGCCATTCTTGCGATCGGCGGTCGTTTCGTCGCGCCTTGCTCGGCGGTCGCCGCGGGCGATTGGGCCGGGATCGCCGCGAACGCGAAGCGCGCCGTCGAACTTCTGCTCGGGCTTGAAATGGGACACGTCGGGATCAACTGCGAAACGTCCGAAGAAGCGGGCTCGACCGCCGATTGGTTCTTCAAGACGTTCGGCTTGGCGACGCGCGAAACGCCGATTTCCTTCTTCGCCGGCGCCGCGGTCGAAACGATGAAGTCGCCGAGTTTCGGGGCGAACGGACATATCGGGATCGCCGCCAACTCGCCGGAACGCGCCGCTTATCATCTGCAACGCCAAGGCGTCGAGTTCCGCGCCTTCAAATGCGCGCCGGACGGAACGCTCATCGCCGCTTATTTGACGGAAGAAATTGGCGGTTTCGCGGTTCACCTTTGCCCGAAATATTAATCGACGCGAAATTCAACGAGCGCAACCGTTTCCTTCGCGCGAAATCGGCGGTTTCGGGGCTCGCCTTTGCCCGAAATATTAATCGGCACGAAATTCAACGAGCGCAACCGCTTCCTTCGCGCGAAATCGGCGGTTTCGGGGCTCGCCTTTGCTCGAAATAGGCGAATTGGCCGAGCGCGACCGTCGATTATTGAAAGTCGGCGGTTGCGCGTTTCGTTTGGGCGCGAAATGATTTTAGAGCGATATTTCGCGTTTTCAAACGAGCGGCGAACGTCGGTTTTAGACGAGCGTTTGAAAAATTTGAAAAATGTTACAGAACTGCGAAAATCAAAAACGCGGCGACTAAACGGCTTGAAAGCGCTTTCGAAACGAACGCTTTTGGGGCGCGGCCCTTAAGGGTTGAAGATAAAATTGTTGAAATAGCGAAAATAGCGAAAATAACAGTAAGTAACAACAAATAACAACAGCGGAAATTAACGAAAGGAACGTCGCGAAATGACGACCGAAACGAAGCGATACGACGTCGCGATTTTGGGCGCCGGGCCCGGCGGATACGTTTGCGCGCTCGACTGCGCGCGCTTGGGGTTGAAAACGGCGCTGATCGAAGCGCGGGAACTCGGCGGAACCTGCCTAAATCGCGGGTGCATTCCGACGAAAACGCTCCTGCATAGCGCGGAAGTTTATCGCGAGGCGCTCGAAGCGGCGAAGTTCGGCGTTTCGGCGACCGACGTTTCGTTCGATTATTCGGTCGCGAACGCTCGGCGCGAGAAAGTCGTTTCGCAGTCGCGACTTGGAATCAAAAATCTCGAGAAGGCGGCGGGCGTCGACGTTCTTTTCGGGCGCGGCGTTTTGACGAGCGCGACGACGATTCGCGTCGAACCGACCGCTTCGTCCGCCGCCGACGCGGAGCCGTTCGAGATTGAAGCGGAAAAAATCGTCGTCGCGGTCGGCGCGAACCCGTCGCGACCGCCGATTCCGGGGCTCGACTCGCCGGAAGTTTGGACGAGCGACGAGATGCTGACGGCGTCCGCGCTCCCCGAAAGCGCGGTGATCGTCGGCGGCGGGGTGATCGGCGTCGAGTTCGCGACCTTGCTGGCGGCGCTCGGGAAAAAAGTAACGATTTTGGAAGCGCTTCCGGAGATTCTGCCCGGCGTCGACCCGGAATTGACGAAACTTCTTGCGCGGCAGTTCAAGAAATGGAAAATCGACGTCAAAACCGGCGTTAAGGTAACGCAAATCGACGCGACGGCGGGGCAAAATGGAGAAAACGGCGAAGCGGCGCCGGTCGAAACAGTCGTTTCGTTCGAGGAAAAGGCCGAAATTAAGACGGTCGCGGCGGAGCGTTGCGTCGTTTGCGTCGGGCGTTCTCCGGCGACGCGCGAACTCGGGCTCGAAGCGGCGGGCGTCGCGACGACGGCTCGCGGGGTCGTCGAGGTCGACGAGTTTTTGCGAACGAACGTTCCGAACGTTTTCGCGATCGGCGACGCGACCGGGAAGATTCAGCTGGCGCACGTCGCGTCGGAACAGGCCCGAATCGCGGCCCGCGCTTGCGCCGGAAAGTTCGACGTCGCAATGAATTACGACGTCGTTCCGAGTTGCGTTTACTCGACGCCGGAGATCGGTTCGGTCGGGCTTTCCGAACGCGCCGCGACCGAGGCCGGTTTCGCGGTCGAAGTCGGGACGTTCCGCGTTCCGGCGAACGGTCGGGCGCAGTCGGCGGGCGTCGATTCCGGACTCGTTAAGGTTGTCGCCGACGCGGCGACCGGAAAGCTCCTTGGCGCGCAAATGTTGGCGCCGCGAGCGACCGACATGATCGCGGAAGTCGCCGTCGCGCTAAAAGCCGGGCTGACCGTCGCCGATTTTGTCGCGACGATTCACCCGCACCCGACGTTCAGCGAAGCGTTGCAAGACGCGGCGCGTTCGATTGTTGAAAAATAGGCGGTTTGCGCAAGTTGGGGAGTCGCGTCGACGACGTTTTGAGCGTCGACGCGTTTTTTGGGCCGTTTGGAGTTGCGTCGACGGCGTTTTTGAACGTCGACGCGGTTTTTTTGCCGCTTGGAGTCGCGTCGACGGCGTTTTTGAACGTCGACGCGGTTTTTTT
>JAFSDX010000075.1 GCA_017436025.1 Thermoguttaceae bacterium | reverse complement strand
TTGGAAGGACGTCGCGTTCCGCCTCGCGCCGATGCAAAAGGTTTCCGCCGAACGTATGGTTCGCCAAATCAAGACGTTCAAGATGCTCGACGGTTTCCGCGGCGCTCCGAAGTGCGACGTCGCCGCGTTGGAAGAAACGCTCCTGCGCTTCTCGACGATGCTCGTCAACCATCCGGAAATCGCCGAATGCGACATTAACCCGTTGATCGTTCACGTCGACGGCAAGGGCTGCTCGGTCGCCGACAGCCGCATTATGTTGCGCAAGTAGTTCGTTAAGAACCGTTTGACGACGAAACGTTAAGAGCGCGAACGGTTTCGCTCGACCGACGGTCGAACGAGGCGCGTTCGCGTTCCGGGGACGTTTTGCGCCGTCGAACCGAAGGAACGTCGCGGAAACGCGGCGTTTCTTTATTCTTCTTCCGGCTTTTAGCGACGGCGTTTGCGGAAGAACGGAACGTCGCGTAAAATTTTGACGAACGCGGAACCGCTTGCGTCGCAACGGTTGGCGCGCCGAAGCGGACGGAAGAAACGCCGAAAATTTTCGGAGAATCTTTTCGATTCTCGATTTTTGCGTATAATTAGGTAAAACGAGCGACGTAATATTAATGGAGCGTCGAGCGCGACGCGTCGGACGGTTTCGCGTCGGAACGGTCGAATCGCTCGAAAGAAATTTTTCGCTCTTTTCCCACATTCAGCAACGATTAGGACGACAATGTCTTACGAACAACGTTTTCACTTCGCGGAGCCGATGGCGGCCGGGTATCAAGATTATCAGCGTCAACGCAATATGACGCTCGGCGACCTTTTGTTGGATAATCGCGTCGTTTTTTTGCAGGGCGAAATTACGAACGCGAGCGCCAACGAGCTGGTGATGAAGCTCCTCTACTTGCAGAGCGCGAACCGTCGCAAAGACATTAATTTTTATATTAACTCGCCCGGCGGAAGCGTTTCCGCGACGTTGGCGATTTTGGACACGATGAATATTTTGTCTTGCCCGGTCGCGACGTACTGCGTCGGTTTGGCGGCCAGCGGCGGCGCGATTTTGCTCGCCGGCGGGACGAAGGGAAAACGTTACGCGCTTCCGCACTCGAAGGTGATGATTCACCAACCTTGGGGCGGCGTCGGCGGACAGGTTTCCGACATCGAAATCCAAGCGCAAGAAATTTTGAAGGATCGCGAAACGCTGAACAAAATTTTGGCCGACTGCACCGGCAAGCCGATCGAGCGAATCGCGAAGGACGTCGACCGCGACTTCTACCTCAACGCCGAAGAAGCGAAGGAGTACGGACTCGTCGACAACATCTTGACGAAAACGGAAGTTCCGAGCGACAAATAACGCCTCGGCGCGGTTTGCGAACGGCGGCGAAACGTTGCGAACAACGAAATTCCGTCGCCGAACGCGATAAATTTTCGGCGCAAAATTTGAAAATTGGCGCTTTGACGCTTTAAAAATAAAGGAACGTAAAATTGACATTAATCCCTTACGTCGTTGAAAAGAACGGTCGCGAAGAACGGGCGATGGACGTTTACAGCCGTCTGCTGAAAGATCGCATCGTCTTTTTAGGCTCGCAGGTGAACGACGCGGTCGCGAATTCGATCGTCGCGCAACTCCTTTTCTTGCAATCGGAAGACCCGGAAGCGGATATCCATTTGTACATCAACTCGCCGGGCGGCAGCGTTACCGCCGGGCTTGCGATTTACGACACGATGCAATATATCAGTTGCGACGTCGCGACTTACTGCATCGGCCAATGCGCGTCGATGGGGGCGGTTCTCCTGACCGCGGGCGCTCCCGGGAAACGCTTCGCGCTCCCGAACTCCCGAGTGATGATTCACCAACCGCTCGCCGGAATGGAGGGCACCGCCGAGGAAATCCTCATTCACGCGAAAGAATTTCGGCTGATTAAAGAAAAACTGAACGGGATTCTCTGCAAACACGCCGGACGTTCGCTCGACGAAATCGAACGCGACACCGACCGCGACAACTTTATGTCGGCGGAAGAAGCGAAAAAATACGGTCTCATCGACCAAGTCGTCGAAACGATGACGCCGAAAAAGCAATAACGTCGCGAAATTTGAATAACGACGCTTAAAAAGGCGGCGCGTCTCCGGGACGCGTCGCCTTTTTGTTTTTTGCGTTTGGGGGGCGGCGTTTCAAATTGCGAACCTCGACCGCGCTTTTTAAGGTAAACGGCGGGGATTGCGCAAAATAGGGGGAGAAACGAGCGTGAAGAAAGGGAGCGAAACGGAAATTTTTGTCGAAATTGTCGTTGAAGCGAACGCGGAAATTTGTTAAACTCCGCCCAAATTGTCGGAGCGCGTCGCGTTTCCTCGGCGTTTGCGTCGAGCGGAAGCGGCGGCGGGCGAAAACGACGGAATTTTGGGAAGGAATATCGAACGATGAAGTTCTTTTTTCGCGTTGCAACAAAAATGACGGCGTCGGCGAACGTCGTTTCGAAGCGGTCGCGTTTTCGCGGCGCGCTAATCGTCGCGTTGGCGGGGCTCGCCTGCGTCGGTTGCGTCGGGCGCAAGCAGTACGCGATCAACGAAGCGATCCTCATTAGCGAACGGCGGCAGTTGGAGGACGAGATTTATCGTCTCCAGTTCGAATTGCGCGACGCGCTCGAAGAGAACGAACGTTTGCGGCAAGAGTTGGGCGGCGGCGAACCGGGCGCGAACTCTCCGGCGGCGCGAACGCGAACGCGGTCGAGAGCGAACGACGCGTTTTTCCCGGGGCTCGACGCGGCGCAAATTCGCCGTCGAACGACCGGCGGCGTTCAAAAAGTCCGAACGACTTCGGCGACCGACGCTCGACCCGCTCGACCGACGACCGCGCCCGTTTTGCAAACCGACGTCGCGCCGCAAAACGCCGATTCCGCGCCCGCGACCGGCGAAGCGGTCGAAACGCTTCCCGATTACGTTCCGATTCCGGTTTCGTCGACGCGTCCCGGCGCCGCGAAAACGCAAGGCGCGAACGGCGTCCAAACCGCGCAAAACGTTCGACTTCAAACGTCGCGACGATCGCCCGTCGAACAACCGCTCGGCGTTCGACGCGAACTCGACGGCGAACGCGTCGTTCCGGTCGCCGCGTCGAACGTTCCGAAAGCGAACGGCGGAAACGTCGTTTCGTCCGTTTTTGTCGACTCGGCTTCGAAAGGGCAAACGACCGGCGCGTCGTCGCGTTCGGCCTCCGCTTGGTCGCCGTTGGCGCAATAACGCCGCGATTTTAAGGCGCCTAGATTGTCTAAGTTAGCCAAATTTTCTTTTGAGACTTGTCGTCTTTCGTTGCGTCCGCGTCGGCGGGCGTTTTTTTTGTCTTTAGGTCGCGAACGGTTGTCTTGCGTATTTTGCTCAAACGGTCGAGTTTTCCCGAATTATTTAAAACGTTTATTCATTTTGTTTTGGCGAATTGCGCGACTGCGTCGACCGCGCGGTTTAGGGCGAATGTTGTTTTGGGGAAGACAGGGAAGAATCGGGGAAACGCGTTGTGTTGTCGGACTGCGCAAGTTGGGGTAAACAAACGGTTTAGGCGGCGAACGATTGAAGGGGATTTTTGCTTTTTTTCGCGGGAAAGTCGTTGAAAACGGGCGTTTTCTCTTGCTTTGAAGCGAGAACGCGGGTATTATTCGCTTGTTTCGCGTACTTTGTGAAAGTCGCAAGGCGCGGAAAAATCGACGTATTCGGCGCTCTTGGCGTCGCGACTTGGGAAAACCTTGCCGTCGACGCGTTCGGGCCGCTTTTGTTTTTTTTAAAAAGACTTAAAATAAGAAAAAGAAAAAACGACGAACGTCGCGACGGCGCAAAAGTCGCGGCGTTCTTCGACGTGAAAACGCGCAAGGCGGCGCCGCTTGAAAAGTCGACCCGCTTTTTCGCCAACGTCGAAACCGCGAACGTATCGCGACGTCGGAAAGGGGCGCGACCGACGGACGGAAGCGCCGACTCCCTACCAGGAACTCAATATCGATGAAAAAAGATTTTTTTAAAGAATACGGTTTTCGAATCGTATTTGTCGTCGTCTTTCTCCTGTCTTTTGTTTGGATGGGGACGAAACAGACGCTATTGAGCAACTCGAACTCGGTCGAAGAATGGCTCCCTCCGGGCTATAACGAAACGCGGGACTATCAATGGTATTTGAATCTCTTCCCATACGAAAGTTACGTCGTCGTTAGTTGGGAAGGTTGCGAAATCGGGGACGACCGCGTCGAACTTTTCGCGCAAAAGTTGGTTCCGGCGCAGACGATCGACAACTTCTCGCTCGCTCCGCCGACCGCCGACTTTAAAGCCGACCTCGAAGTCGCCGAAACGCCCGAGGACGCGAAGGAAGCGTTGCGCGAACTCGTCGGCGGCGAAAAGAACGTCTCGACCGAGGCGCTCGTCGACGCGTCCGGAGCGGACTTGCCCGAGAAAGCGGAAGAAAAAGTCGTCGAGAACGAGAATTATTTTAAGTCGGTGATGACCGGGCCGCGGTTGGCGCGCCTTTTGCGAGACACTTATCTTAAAATGCCGCAATATTCTCGCGTCGCGAACGATCCGGAAGCGTTGGCGCAACTCGACGCGCAAATTTGCGAACGGCTCAAGGGAACGCTTATCGGCCCGGACGGCAAAAGCGCCGCGATGATTATCACCTTAAATAAGGGGAAACGCGACGGCAAGAGTTTGAAAGCCGTTTTGGAAAAGATTCGGCGGCTCTCGGTCGAGTCGGGGTTGCCGGACACGAGCGAAGTCAAGAGCGGCTCCGTCGCGCGCCAAATGGTCAAAAACTTTACCGGAATGATCGACGAAATGATCAACGGGCGCAAAGTGCGGATGGACGGCGCGATTTTGGGCGGCCCGCCGGTCGACAACGTCGCGCTCGACTTGGAAGGATCGCGCACCTTGATGCGGTTGGCCGGGCTTTGCGCGATCGTCGGCGTTTCGATCGCGTTCGCGTGTTTGCGCAGTATTCGACTGACGATATTCGTCTTTTGGATTTCGGCGCTTTCGGCGGGCGTCGCGTTGGCGCTCGTTTCGCTGACCGGCGGCACCTGCGACTCGATTCTGTTGAGTATGCCCGCGCTCGTGTACGTCTTGGGGATGTCCGGCGCCGTTCACTTGATCAACTATTATCACGACGCGATCCGCGAGGGCGGACTCGACGGCGCGACCGAGCGAGCGGTGCGACACGCGTTCACCCCCTGTTTCTTCGCGCAGTTGACGACGGCGCTCGGGTTGGGGGCGCTCTTCGCCGGGCGGTTGATTCCGATTACGAAGTTCGGGTTTTACTCGGCGGTCGGCGTTTTGATGACGTTGCTTTTACTTTTCCTTTACTTGCCGGCGTTGCTCTATTTTTATCCGTCGAAAAAATTCGCGGCGCAACACGGCGGGAAGGGCGTCAAAATCGGCGACTCTTTCTTCCGCAAGTTTTGGGACGCGATCGGCGGATTCATCGTTCGCAACAACTGGCTCGTTATCGGCGCTTGTTCGGCGTTGATGATTTACCTTGGCTCCTATTTGCCGCATATCAAAACGTCGGTCAAGATGATGAGTTTCTTCTCGGACGACGCGGAGATTATCCACCATTACGGTTGGCTTGAGGAGAAACTCGGGCCGTTGGTGCCGATGGAGGTAACGATTTGTTTCGACAACGAAAAAATGAATCGGTATTCTTTCGGGACGGCGGAGCGACTTTCGCTGATCGACTCGTTAAGCGAAAAGTTGAAGGCGGAGCTTAAAGACGACGTCGGCGGAACGCTCTCGGTCGCGCTCTTCGCGCCGCAGGTCGACGCGTCGCGCGGCGGGGTGGTCGGGCGAACGACGTCGGCGGTCGTCGGGAAAGCGATTAACGACGCTCGCGACGAACTGCGCGACTATCTCGCGATCGAAGGGAATCCGACGCTCGACGAGTTGACGGCGTTCCTCGAAGAACGAACGACCGCCGAGCAAAAGGCGTTCGCCGCCCGCGCCGCCGAGTTTGAAACGGAGTTGCGCGAAACCGCCGGAACCGACGCGACGTTGGACGACGCGTTGACGGCGCTGGAAACGGCGAACGAAAACGACGCGGAAATCGAAGAGCGGTTCGCTCCGTTTGTCGCGCGGTTGCAAAATTGGGCCGCCGACCGGCGCGCGAACGAAAAGCTCGCCGCCGAATCCGCCGCGCTGAAAAATTGGCGCGATTATTTGGAAGCGCAAGGCGTCGTCGATCTGCAAACGCTCTTGACGGCGACCGGCGTCGACCGAACGTTGCGAAAAATGTCGGCGGAAGAACAAACCGCGTTGCGCGACGGCGCGAAACGTTGGCAAAACGAACGCGGCGTCGAAGTTTGGCGGATCAGCGTTCGCGTTTGGTCGCTGAAAAAAGACATCGACTATTCGGCGTTCATCGACAACGTGAAGAGCGTCGTCGAACCGACGTTGGCGGAAACGTCGTTGACGTTGACCGAAGGAGACGGCGCCCAAGCGAAGATCGAGGCGGCGCGCGCTTACGTCGCCGCCAATTTGACCGAGGGCGAACCGGAACGCGTTAAAGACGGCGAAGTCGAAGTCGCCCGCGACGCGAAGTTTTTGACGCGCGAGTTCGTCTTGCAAGACCTCTCCGACGAAGAAAAAGCCGACTTGCAAGCGTCGATGGGCGCCGATCACGACGCCGACTGGATTTATCCGGCCGGGTTCGCGGCGAAGTATACCGGGATGGTGCCGCTTGTTTACAAGACGCAACACGAGCTGATCGCCGGGTTGACGTCGAGTTTGGTGATGGCGTTCTTCCTGATCGCGTTCGTGTTCGTCGTGATTTTGCGCAGCGTGCCCGCCGCGTTGATCGCGATGTTGCCGAACATTTTCCCGGTCGTCGTCGTCTTCGGGTTTATGTCGTGGGCCGGGATTTTGGTCGACGTCGGGACGATGATGACGGCGTCGGTCGCGCTCGGCGTCGCGGTCGACGACACGATGCACTACCTGACGTGGTTCTCCGAGGGCGTCGCGGCCGGGATGAAGCCGAAGGAAGCGGCGCTGAACGCGTACCGACGGTGCGCGCCGGCGATGACGCAGTCGACGCTGATCGCCGGGCTCGGGCTCTTCTCGTTCGCGTTCAGCACCTTCGTGCCGACGCAGCGTTTCGGGATTTTGATGCTCGCGATTTTGTCGACCGCGTTGATTGGCGACTTGATCTTCCTCCCGGCGCTTCTGACGTGCAAGCCGTTCGGGCGATTTTTTGCTCGCCGCCGCGTCGGTCTTCGTCGCGATTTGGACGCGCCGGAAACGTTGGAAACGGCGCAAACGTCGAAAGCGACCGGCGAACCGGAACCGATCGGCTCGACGACGCTCGACGCGGCGAACGGATAACGCCGTCGCGTTGTTAAAGCGTTAACGTAAAAGGCCCCTTCGGCGAAAGTCGGAGGGGCTTTGGCGTTTCTTGCGGGGCGCGGCGCGAAAATTTCGACGGGAGAAAAGTAGGAGCGCGCAAACAACCTCAAAGATGGGGGGCTAGTTTATCGAGGTTGTTTGGCTTGACCGGCTGGGCAGGTTGGTTGGTTGAGTTGGTTGAGTTGGTTGAGTTGGTTGAGTTGGTTGGGTTGGTTGAGTTGGTTGAGTTGGTTGGGTTGGGTTGGTTGGGTTGGTTGAGTTGGTTGAGTTGGTTGAGTTGGTTGAGTTGGTTGAGTTGGTTGAGTTGGTTGAGTTGGTTGAGTTGGTTGGGTTGGTTGAGTTGGTTGAGTTGGTTGAGTTGGGAAGAGCGCGTAAAAAAGC
>JAFSDX010000074.1 GCA_017436025.1 Thermoguttaceae bacterium | reverse complement strand
GAACGTCGTCTTCGGCGTTGTCGTCGTTCGGAACGTCGTCTTCGGTATTGTCGTCGTTCGGAACGTCGTCTTCGGTATTGTCGTCGTTCGGAACGTCGTCTTCGGTATTGTCGTCGTTCGGAACGTCGTCTTCGGTATTGTCGTCGTTCGGAACGTCGTCGTTGCCGCCGGAAAGATTGTAAACCGGGGTTCTCGCCAATTCGCAGAAGTTTTCGTCGAAAGCGACAACGTAAATAGAGGGCGCGGTCGTTTCACAAACCCAGCAATCGGCTGTGGAGTCAATCATATCGACGGCGTCAAAACCGCCGACAACAACGTACCCCCATTCTTCCTCGTCGTGCCCGGCGCCGCAACAAATATAGTAGTAGAGCGCGCCTTTGACCGGGTCGATATCAAGCCGCAACATACCGTCTTCGTCGACCCACGCGGATTGGATCTTCCATTCCGTCGGCTCCGGCGCGACGTAAGCCTCGACTTCGACAATCTCCGACTCGACCGTCGCTCCGCTTTCCAAAGTCGCGACCACCTGCAGTTCGCAAGCGTCGGCGCATTCGACCTCGGCGGTCCAAATCCAAAACGAACCGTCGTCCGTTCGAGAACACCCTTTTTCGGTTTCGACCAATTCGCCGTTAAGATAAACGTCGTAAGACTCCGCGTCCTCCGCGCCGTCGACGCAGTCCCACGTCAACCCGATCGTTTCCGGGGAATCGTTGCGCCGTTGCGCTTCGAGCCAAAACGTTTCCGGCTCCGGCGGAAGCGGGTCGACCGGATTCAAGCCGGAAATATCGATCGGTTTGTCTTGTTTACCGGCGGCAAAGTCGACGACCACAATCGCGGACGGTTCCGAAATCTCTTCGCCGTCCTTCAGCGCGACGACCCAAACGGAGTATTTCATCGCGAGCGCGTCGTAGTGTTCGTAGCTCGCGCTCGTCGTCGAACGCCAATAATCCCCCGCTCCCGGTTCTCGAATCCAGACTTTGTACGACGTCGCGCCTTCGAACGGTTCCCAAGTAATTTCAAAGCAATCGCTCTTGTTTTGCATCGTCAACAGCCTCACCGGCGGTTTCTCTTCATACGCCGGGACGTAAACGTCTTCGGACATACCGACGATTCCGCCGTCGCCCCACGCGACGACGCCGATTTCGAAGGAGCCGCGCCCCAAATCCAAAGCGAGGCTAAGCTCGGTCGTCTCATACGGCGGGAACGCGCCGGTTTCGCCCTCTTCCAAATCGCCGACCGTAACGTAAACTTCGTAAAAATAGGCGCCGTCGACCGCGTCCCACGAAACGTCAATCGTTTCCGGATTCGTCGCGTCGCGCTCGGCGTTAATCGTCATCGCGACGACGTCTCGAGCGTCGAGTTCGTACAGCGTTTGGTCGGCGGGGTCGTACTCGACGGTTACCGTTTCGGACGGAGCCGAGTCCGCGCGCCCGGAATCGGAATCGGCGATCGCGACAACCCAAACTTCATACGTCTTTTTCAGCGCGCCGTAATGTTTGTACGTCGTTTTGCCCCCCGAAACTAAGCGCCAAAGATCGATTTCGACGCCCGGTTCGCGGTACCAAACTTTGTACGACTTCGCGCCCTCGACCGGCTCCCACGTCAGCTCGAAGTAAGCGTTCTTGTTTTGCTTCGTTTTCAGCGTCGGCGTCGCGAGCGGTTCCGGTTCCGGTTCTTCCTCGGCTTTATACTCCCAACCGCCGTCGCGCCATTCGCCTAGCGTTTGATCGTCGGGATTGTAGGCGACGCTTATCGTCTCGGACGGTTCGGAGTCCGCGCGCCAAGAAAAGGGCTCGGCGACCGCGACGACCCAAACTTCATACGTCTTTTCCAACGCGCCGTAATGTTTGTACGTCGTTTTGCCCCCCGTTACCAAGCGCCAAAGCTCCGCGTCGACGCCCGGTTCGCGGTAGTAAACCTTATACGACTTCGCGCCCTCGACCGGCTCCCACGTCAGTTCGAAGTAAGAGTCCTTGTTTTGTTTCGTTTTCCACGTCGGCGACGCGAGCGGCTCGAGCTTCAGCTCGCCGTTTTCGTAAACCAGTTCGCGCAAGGTTTGGTCGTTCGGGTCGAACTTAAATTCGACTTTCGGCGTCGCGGCCAACTCTTGGTCGCCTTTCATCGCGGCGACCCAAACGACGAAATTTTTACCGGAAACGGCCCCGTAATGATTGTACGTCGTTTTCGTCGACGAGCGCCAAAGCGTCAAAGCGTTCCCCGATTCTTGATACCAGATTTTATACGACGTCGCGCCTTCGAACGGCTCCCAAGTCAACGTAAAATAACTACTCTTATTTTGCACCGAAGCAATAAAAAACTCCGACGCCGGATCGACGAACGGCGTCCACGCGCCGTCGACCCGTTCGTAAAGCGTTTGGTCGTTCGGGTCGTAGGCGACGCTCGCCCGT
Organism: Thermoguttaceae bacterium; assembly: GCA_017436025.1. Lineage (GTDB taxonomy): Bacteria > Planctomycetota > Planctomycetia > Pirellulales > Thermoguttaceae > RUG369. Next base: position 1,317 of record JAFSDX010000074.1, on the reverse strand, counting down.
TCGGACGGTTCGGAGTCGACGAAACCGGACGCGGGATCGGCGATCGCGACGACCCAAAGTTCGTAAGTCGTTTCCTTCGCGCCGTAATGCTTATACGACGTTTTGTCGCCGCCGACTAAGCGCCAAAGGTCCATATCGACGCCCGGTTCGCGGTAGTAAACTTTGTACGACTTCGCGCCCTCGACCGGCTCCCACGTCAATTCGAAACGTCCGGTTTGATTTTGCGTCGTTTTAATTACCGGGGTCGCGAGAGGTTCTCCCTCGGCGACGGCGCTCGACGGCGCGAACGCGAACGTCAACGCCGACGCGAAAATTAGCGCCGTTGTCGTCCAATATTTCCAAACGCCCATCTTTCCTTTTTCTCCTTCGAAAATCTAAATCGCAAAAATTCGAAACTTTATCGACGAACAATCCGCGATAACTTTATTATAATTCCGATTTTCAATATTTCAACGGTCTTTTCGTTAATTTAGGTAATTTTAAAGATTTAGGGCGTTCGTTTCTCGAGTCTTTTACGGGAAATTCGACTCGTCGCTTGAGGCGCCGAGAGCCCCGTCAAGAAAAATAAAAACGCGTTCGAGACCGAAATCTCGAACGCGTTTCTTAGCGAATCGCGTCGCCGCCGCGCTTAGCGGTTAGGTCAAACTCGACGGCGAGTAAGTCGTTCGTCGGGAATTAGAGAGCGAACGCTTCGGTGCGAGCCAATTCGTTGTGGGCTTCGTCGTAAGCGACGACGTAAATAGAGAACGTGATTCCATCGCAAGCCCAGCAATTAACGTTGACGTCAGTAACCATCGGCTTGACCTCAGCCTTATCCAGATCTTCGGCGTCAAAACCTCCGAAAACAATGGGTTCGAATTCTTCATATTCATCGGCGTGTTCGGCGGCGCAGTAAACTTCATAGTGATCCGCGCCTTCAACCGCGTCGATATCAAGCGACAAGGTGCCGTTTTCGTCAAACGAAGCGCTGTTGACCGCCCAAGCCGGTTCGGCCGGGGTTTCCGGTTCGGTCGGGGTTTCCGGTTCGGTCGGGGTTTCCGGTTGCGGGTTGAGGTAGGAAATATCTTCGGCTTTCGCGTCTTTACCGGCGGCAAAGTCGACGACGACCTTCGCGGACGGTTGCGAAATTTCTTCGCCGCCCTTCATCGCGACGACCCAAACGGTGTATTTCTTCGCGAGCGCGCCGTAGTGTTTGTAGGTCGTGCCCGTGGTCGAACGCCAGAGGTCCATGCCAATGCCCGGTTCTTGGTACCAGACTTTGTACATCGTGGCGCCTTCGACGGCTTCCCAAGTGATTTCGAAGTAACCGCTCTTGTT
>JAFSDX010000073.1 GCA_017436025.1 Thermoguttaceae bacterium | reverse complement strand
TAAACGACGCCCGATTCGTCCGGCGTTTCCCGGAGAAAGTCGAGGAGTTGGCGGTCGAAATCCTCTTTGTAAGCGATTTGATAAAAAAGGTTAGGTCGGTCGAACGACGCGCGGACGCAAAACGGGTCGCGGAGTTTCAGGAGCGTTTGCACGTCCTCCGAAACGCGGTCGGTCGCGGTCGCGGTGAAGGCGGCGATCGGGCAGTTCGGGAAGAGGTCGGCGATTTGACCGAGTTCGAGGTAGTCGGCGCGGAAGTTGTGTCCCCATTGCGAGATGCAGTGCGCTTCGTCGACGGCGAAAAAGCCGAGTTCGACCGACTTCAAAAACTCTTGAAAGCGCGGCGTGTTGAACCGCTCCGGCGAGACGTAAAGCAAGTCGAGCGTTCGGCGGTCGGCGGAAGCGTAAATGTCGCGCAACTCGGCGAGCGAGGTCGTCGAGTTCAGCGTCGCGGCGCAGATTCCGTTTTTTTGCGCGGCGTCGACTTGGTCTTTCATCAGCGACAAAAGCGGACTGACGACGACGCAGACGCCGGGCGTCAGGAGCGCGGGGAGCTGATAGCAAAGCGACTTCCCGCCGCCGGTCGGCATCACCGCGAAAACGTCGCGGCGGTCGAGAAGAGCGCGGACGATCTCCTCTTGGTAAGGGCGGAACGTTCGATAGCCGAACGCGTCGGCGAGCGTTTGGTAAATGCGGTCGGTTAGGGCGTCGGCGGACATCGCGGCAAGTCGGCGGGCGGGCGAAAAAAAAGGAAAAACGACGGGGAACAAACGAACGACAAAAGGAAAAAACGGGAACGCGGCGTCGCGACCGTCTATATTAATTATATCAAAAAACGCGCCGCGACCAAGGGAAGGCCCTAAACGAACGCGAGAAGAAATTTTTTCTTTATTTTTGAAAAAAACGTTTCGCGGTAATAAATCGCAATCGTTCGCGTACTTAAGAGAAATTTTTTCGTTCGCCGCGACGCTCCGATTTTAAGGGCCGACGGCGGAAAAGTCGACCCAAACGCCGTTTTTTCCGCGTCGTCCCCTCCTTGACGAGCGGCGAAAGTCGGCGATAATGGATAAAATTCTACCGGTAGCGGTTCCTTTGCGCGTTCCCCTGTTCGCTTCTTTTGACGTTGCGCGACGGACGACCGCTTTGCCTTGCCCCCGCTCTTGAGCGGCACCCGTTAAGTATGTAGAGAAAAAAATGCAAGCGTTTCGTTTCGGCGCCGTCGGGCGTCGTTTCTCGTCGTCTTCGCGTTTGCCGATTTGCGCCGTCGCGGTTTGCTCCGCTCTCGTCGCGTTTTCCGGTTGCGAACAACTCGACTCGACGTTGGTTAAACTTGGTTTGAAAAAAGACGAAGCGGCGGCCGCCGGGCCGGACGTTCAATCCGCCGCGCCGCAAATTCCGCAAGTCGGCGTTTACACGGTCAAAACGGAAGCGGTTCCGATGATTCTCGAACTCCCGGGACGCACCGCGGCTTTCAACGTCGCGGAAGTGCGCCCGCAGGTTAGCGGAATCGTCTTGGAACGCAAATTTGAAGAAGGTTCCGCGGTCGAGGAAGGGCAACAACTTTATCAAATCGACGACCGCATTTACGTTCAAAATCGCGCGAAAGCGAAAGCGCAAGTCGACTTCTGGACGAAACAGAACAGCCGCGTTACGAGCTTGGTCGACAAAAACGCGACGAGTCAACAGGACGCCGACACGACGGCCAACTCCTTCGCGAACGCGCAAGCCGACTTCGCGCTTTCCGAATTGAATATCGAATACTGCCGCGTCGAAGCGCCGATTTCCGGTCGCGTCGGTTTTTCGCAAGTTACCGAGGGCGCGCTCGTCTCGACCGGCCAACCGCTCGCGATGACGACGATTCAACAAATCGACAAAATTTACGTCGACCTGAAACCGTCGGTCGCGTCGGCCCTCGCGACGCTCCACCCGCAAGACGGCGAAACGCTTTGCCCGTATTTCCAAGGCGCGGAAGTCGAAATCGAACTCGAAGACGGAACGCGTTATCCGTTGAACGGGAAAGTCGAACGCGTCGACAACGCCGTCGAAGCGTCGGTCGGGACGGTCGCCGTTCGCGCGGTCTTCGACAACCCGAACTGGAAAGACCTGAACGGCGCCCTCCTTCCGGGGATGTTCGTTCGCGCCTTTGTGAAATACGGCGAACGCGCGAACGGGATTCTCGTTCCGCAACAAGCGCTCTTCCGCAACGCCAAGGGCGAGCCTTACGTTTGGGTCGTCGACGCGGAAAACAAAACGTTGCAACGCCCGATCGTTTCGGAACGAACGCTCGGCGTTACGGCGGTCGTCGACTCCGGTCTCGAACCGGGCGACCGCGTCGTCGTCGAAGGCGTTCAGTTCATTAGCCAAGGCGCGCAAGTCGAGCCGACCGAAGCGACCGACGTCAAAATGATTCGCGATTACGAACAAGCCGAGCAAGCCGAAGCGCCCGTCGCCGAAGCCGCGTCGGTTCAAGCCGAAGCGCCGGCCCAAGCCGAGTAATTGCGACGGGAGGTGAAAAGTGTCTCATTTTTTCATTGAACGGCCTATTTTCGCTTGGGTCGTCGCGATCCTGATTATGTTGGCCGGGGCGCTGGCGGTCGTCGGCCTGCCGATTTCGCAGTATCCGAACGTCGCGCCGACGGCGATCGCGATCAACGGGTTCTACCCTGGCGCGTCCGCCGACACGATTCGCGACTCCGTCGTCCAAATCGTCGAGCAACAAATGACCGGGCTCGACGGCTACCGTTACATGGACTCGTCGAGCGCCTCGAACGGTATTTTCGAAATCATTCTCACCTTCGAACAAGGAACCGACCCGGATATCGCGCAGGTTCAGGTGCAGAATAAACTGTCGCTCGCGACCCCGCTTCTTCCGGCGGAAGTCCAAGCGCAGGGGATGAGCGTCGACAAACAACAGATTAACTTCTTCCTCATCGTTACGCTCTACAGCGAAGACGGTTCGATGGACGAAAGCGACTTGGGCGACCTCATCGAATCGACGCTGAAAGAGCCGCTCGGGCGCGTCGACGGCGTCGGTTACATCCAAGTTTTCGGCGGTCAGTACGGGATGCGTATTTGGCTCAAACCGGACAAACTCCGCAGTTTCAATATGACGCCGCAAGACGTTTTGGCCGCGGTGCAAGAGCAAAACGTCCAAGTTTCCGCCGGGCGTCTCGCGGGCGACCCGACCGTCGCCGGCGCGCAATTCACCGCGACGATGATCGCCCAAAGCCG
>JAFSDX010000072.1 GCA_017436025.1 Thermoguttaceae bacterium | reverse complement strand
CTTCGCGTAGCGCGGGTCGCGGTAAAACGCGAGCTTTTCGTCGTTGTAAAACTCCGGATACTTCGGCGTCGACGCGACTTGCGGCGCTTCGGGCGACGCGGCGTCGTCGGTCGGCGTTTGAGCGTCGACCGTCGAAAGCGAGAAAAGCGACGCGACGAGCGAAGTTGCGAAAATTCCGACGGGGCGAAGGAACGTCATTGCGATTTCTCCTTATATTAGAGCGTTTGAACGAGCCCGATTCGACGCGAACGCGCCCTAGTTCGGACTCGACGCTATCTATTGTAACGAAGAAGAGACGCGACGTCAAGTCGTCGGAGAAAAATTTAACGACGCGGCGTCAAACGAATAAAGCGGCGAGAGGGCGAGAGCGACAAGAAGTAATGAACGCCGCGACGCTTCGAAGTTTACTTGGCGTCGTCGGCGTTTTTTCGTTGAAATTTCGACGCGGCGTCGTTTGACGACGGCGCCGCTTTAAGTCGTCGATTAGGAGGCGGTTTAAGCGTCAGAAGTCGCGCGGTTTCAGCGCTTGGTAAACGCGTTCAAATTCGTCGTTCGAGTTGAATTGGACGACGAGCTTGCCCTTGCCCTTGTCGTTCGACGTCAGTTTCACCTTCATTCCGAGCCAAGTGCGGAACTGTTGCTCGAGGTCGCGAACGCGGGGGCTAACCTCTTGTTTGGCGGGGGTTTTCTTGCCGTTTTCGGGGGGAAGGAAGTCGGCGCCGTCCAAAAATTCTTGAACGATCTTCTCCGTTTGGCGGACGCTCAAACGCTCGTCGACAACGCGTCGCGCCAGTTCGAGCTGATCCCATTCTTCGAGCGGAAGGAGCGCCCGGGCGTGTCCCTGCGTCAGTTCGCCGCGCCGCACCGACGTTTGAATCTCTTCCGGTAAGTCGAGCAAACGCAATAGGTTCGAAACGGTCGAGCGGTCGAGGTCGAGACGTTTGGCGAGTTCGTCGTGCGTCCCGCCGTATTGGTCGAGGTAATTGCGGAACGCGACGGCTTTTTCGATCGCGTTTAAGTCTTTGCGTTGAATGTTTTCCGTCAACGCGAGTTCGGCGGTCGCTTGGTCGTCGACGTCGATAAGGCAAGCCGGAACCTTCGTCCATTCGGCGAGTTTCGCGGCGCGGAAGCGGCGTTCCCCGGCGACGATCTCGAAACGTTCGCCCTTGCGGCGCAATACGATAGGTTGAATCATCCCGTGTCGTTTGACGCTGGAAGCGAGTTCCTCCATCTCCGCTTGGTCAAAGTCGACGCGCGGCTGGAACGGGTTGCGGTCGATCAGGTCGATCGGGACTTCCGACGCGGCGCGCCCGACGGCGAACTCGTCGAGAACGCGTTCTTTTTCGTCTTCGGCGACGTCGACGGCGGTGCGGGTTGGGCTCGGCGTCGCTTTGACGACGTTCGCGGTCGGGAAGGGGACGGTCGCCGGAGCGTTGGAAACGGCGGAAAGGGTGGCGTCGAGCGCGCTCAACGTTGTTTCGGCGGGCGCGGGGGCGGCGGAAGTCGCGGCGTTCAAAACGCTTGCGTTGGCGGGCGAGGCGACGTTCGCGGCGGCGCTCGAACCGAACTCCGACGCGTCGACGGCGATCGATTCCGCGGCGGCGTTTCTGCTTATATCGCTTAAAAGGGAACCGAGGCCCTTTCCTAAACGTTTTGACTTAGACACGTTCCAAAACCTCCATACAAAGTTCGATATAGGCGCGCGCTCCTCGCGAACGGGGCGCGTAGTCGACGATCGATTTTCCGTGGCTCGGCGCTTCGCTGACGGCGACGTCGCGGGGGATCGTCGTTTTGAAGACGATTTCGCCGAAAAATTCGCGCACTTCTTGCTCGACTTCCCGCGTCAGTTCCAAGGACGGGTCGCACATCGTCAGCGCGACGCCGCCGTATTGGAGCGAAGCGCCCGGGCGGTACATCGCTTCGCCGATGACCTCGATCATTTGGACGAGCCCCTCCATCGCGAAATATTCGCATTGGATCGGCGTCAGCACTTCCGTCGACCAAGCGAGCGCGGCGCGAGTCAGCGGCCCGAGCGACGGCGGACAGTCGATCAAAACGAAGTCGTACCCTTGCGTTTCGCGGGCGAGTTGGCGCGTCATCCGTTGGAAGCGGCTCGGGTCGTCCGCGGCGGCCAAGCGCTCGACGTCGCCGAAACGTCGGCAGCCGGGAAGAACGTCGAGGAGCGGCGTCGAAGCGCGGAGCGTTTCGCGAATCGACGCGCCGACGACGAGCGGATGACGCGGCGTCGGGGCGAAACCGAGACCGCTCGTCGCGTTGCACTGCGGGTCGAGGTCGATCAGCAGCGTTCGGGAACCGGCGCGGGCGAACCCGGCGGCGAGCGAAATCGCCGTCGTCGTTTTCCCGACTCCTCCCTTTTGATTGGCGACGCTGATAATTCGAACCATTGCGCGAGACCGATTAAAAAAGCGATAAATAATTGTCGACGTTTTAAAAAAATAGGCGACGAAAATAAGCGTCGCGTCGCGAAAACGTCGGCGGCGGCGCGACGGTTTCGTTTTTCTCGGGGAGTATAACAGGAACCGGCGTTTGACGGAACGGCAATTTCTAAATTTTTTTCGGAACCGACGCGGAATCGTCGGCAAGGCGGCGCGAGAGACGGCGGAAACGGGAGAAAAGCGACGTCGGCAAAATCGACGCGACCGCTAAAATCGGCTTTTTAAAGGAAAGAAAACTTGACGCGTCGGCGTTTCTTTTTTATACTAACGACGTTTTATCGTCGGTTCGAGCGTTAAAATCGGTTTAAACGCCGCGAACGGTCGAATCGTTGAGTTAAGAGTAATTATTGCAACCGTCGAAATCGGCGCAAGCGTTCGGTGCGGCGGAAAATTTTGGTCGACAATGGACGGAAAACGCTCGCCGCGCTCGATTTTTGAATCGAGTTTGGAAATCAAATGTCTCTTTTTTTTCGGCGTCGCGTTGGCGATCGTTATTTTGATTAGCGTTCTTTTGTATTATAAGGCGACAAAATCGCAAGTCGAAGCGCAAAATCCTTTGATGGGGAAATTGTTGAGCGAACGCGAATTTTTGTTGATGCATATCAAAGGGCTAACTTCCGAAAAATCGAAAACCGGCGACGCGAACGACGCCGATTTGAACGATTTTATCGATTCGATGGCTTCGTTGAGCGAAGAAATCGGCGGTCAAACGGAACGCGCTCGTTTTGAAACGCGTCTCATTCGAATGCGAAGCGGGGCGGCGGCGACCGAGTCTAACGATTCCGGCGATTTTTACGATTCTCCGGACGGCCCGCGAGACGAGTTCGAGCGGAAGTTGATCGACGAGCTGGCGGCGACCGCGTCGACCGGAGAAGACGCCGGCCAAAATCGCGCGATCGAGCGAACGGACGGCGACGGACGGTATCATTATTATCAGCCGCTGCGAATCGACCGCTCCTGCTGGAACTGCCATCGCGAAATAATGGGGGACGCGTCGATCGACCTGGGCGCTCCGCTCGGCGTCGTGCAGGTAACGATTCCGGAACCGCCGGCGAACAAGGAGCGAGCGCGGCTTTGGACGCTTTTGCTCGGCGGCGCGATCGTCGTCGCTTTCTTGGGGCTGATCGCGTTTTACGTCGTGATTCGCTTGGCGATCGTGAAACCGTTGCGGAGTTTGCGCGAGGTCAGCGAGGCGATCGGGCGCGGCGACGTGTCGAAGCGGGCCGAATTGCGAACCGGCGACGAGTTCGAGGCGCTCGGCGCGGCGTTCAACCAGATGATGAAATATTTGGTCGCGACGCACGAAAAGTTAAGGTTGCTTAACTCTCAGCTGGAGAAAAAGGTCGACGAATTAGCGCAGGCGAACTGGCAACTTTACGAGATGAACCGCGTGAAGTCGGACTTTATGGCGACGATGAGTCACGAGCTGCGAACGCCGCTCAACAGCATTCTCGGTTTCAGCGACGTGTTGAGTTCGATTCAAACGCTCGACGAGAAACAAAAGCGATACGTCAATAATATTAATAAGTCGGGGAGAGCGTTGCTGAATATGATCAACAACGTTCTCGACTTGGCGCGCGTCGACGCAGGGCGGCTCCAAGCGCAAATAAGCGAGTTCCGGATCGAGGCGGTCGTGTTGGCGCAGTGCGATATGGCCAAGCCGCTCGTCGACAAGAAAAACCTCGAACTGACGACGCGCTTTGCGGAAAACCTGCCGAAAATGCGTCAGGACGAGGCGCGAATTCAGCAAATTTTGAATAATTTGCTTTCGAACGCGATCAAATTTACTCCGGAGGGGGGACGGATTCAGGTCGAAATCGACCGCGCGTTCCGGGCTCCGCTCTATCCGCGAGCGTTTGGCGGCGGGACGAACGAGCCGATACCGTTCCTTGAAATGAAGGTGATCGACTCCGGCGTCGGCGTCGCGTTGGAGGATCGGCAGATCATTTTCGAGAAATTCCGGCAAGGAAAGAGCGCGACCGAAGGGAATATGATGACGCGCGAATACTCCGGAAGCGGGCTCGGGCTGTCGATCGTCAAAGAACTCTGCAAATTGCTTGAAGGCGAGGTAACGCTGGAGAGTCAGCCCGGGTTCGGGAGCGTTTTCATCGTTTCGCTTCCTTGGGAGCTGAACGCGTCGGTTTTAACGGAATCGCCGATTAAAGCGGAAATCGATTCCTTTGCGAAAGCGGGCGTCGGACGTAAAACCGGAACGCTTTCGCTGGAAGAAAAGTAACGTCGCGGCGAAAAAGAGGGCGTTGCGAACGCTCGGTCGAGGCGCGCGAAAAGACGTTTCCTTACCGGGAAGCGTCTTTTTTTAGCGATTGTTGTAAAAACAGGAGGACTCGGTAAAATAGAGAGAAGCCTGTTCCGCCCCTCGACGGCGAAGTCGACCGAACGCGCCCGAGAGGAAATTCGGAAAAATCGCTTTTTTATTTTGCTTATATTAATAAAGACGAGAGAAAATTTTGACCGAAATAAGGAGAACGAGCCCAAATTCGGGCGTTCGACTGAAAAACGTTCCGCTCGAACGACGAAAAGTCGGGAAAAAATGAAAGCGCCGTCGCGTCCCTCCTTGACTTTTTCGTCGTTTGCGATATTATAAGCGGTAAAATTGCGTTTTTCCGTCGAGAGATCGCCGAGCGGGGGCCGCGCCGACAAACGTCGACGTTCCGCAAAGCGCGTCGCGGCGGAAAGATAGCGCGCCGAAATAATCGTTAAAGTTGGCAAAACCTTGCGTCGTCGCTTGAAAAAAGGGCGTCGTATTCGTCAAAGATTCGGTTTTTACGTTTGACTTTGCGCAATTTTAAAATTATAATAGACGCGGCGCCTAGAGTTGTAAGCTCGCGTCGTTTGGCATAAAGCGGCGTCGACGGTTCGAAACGAAGAGAACCGCGACGCGATAACGTTCGTTTGTTGAAAGTAACGGCATGAATCCCGAAGAAGTGTTGCGTATTGTCGAACAAATCCACCTTGCGCGCAAGATCGACAAAGAAACCGTCTTTGTCGGCGTCGAACAAGCGCTTGTGATCGCGGCGCGCAAACATAGCGACGCCGGCGACGACGCGAACGTCGAAGTGTACATCGATCGCCAAACGGGCGAAATCAACGCGTATCGGGACAACGTGCCGTTGACGCCGGAAGAAATTTCCGAACGCATCGGCGCGCAAACCGCCAAGCAGGTGATCATTCAAAAAATTCGCGACGCCGAACGCGACGCGATTTACGACGAATACGCTCCGCAAGTCGAGCAAATTATCGTCGGGAAAGTGCATCGCAACGAAGGCGGCGCGACGTTGGTAACGTTGCCGAACGTCGAGGCGATTTTGCCGCGTTCCGAAAAAATTCCCGGCGAAACCCTGCGTCCCGGCGTCCGCGCGCGTTTCTTGATCGTGGAAGTTCGCAAAGCCGGTTCCAAGGTGAAGGTGATTTTGAGCCGTTCGCGTCCTCTCTTGGTGAAGCGCCTTTTCGAACAAGAGGTGCCGGAAATCGCCGAGGGCGTCGTCGAGATCAAAGAAGTGAGCCGCGAACCGGGGCATCGCGCGAAAATCGCCGTCGCTTCGGACGACCCGCGCATCGACTTGGTCGGCGCTTGCGTCGGTATGCGCGGCGCTCGCAGTCGCAACGTTACCGAAGAACTCAACGGCGAACGCGTCGACGTCGTGCCGTGGAGCGACGATCCGGCGCAGTTCATCCAATCGGCGTTGAAACCCTCCGTCGTCGACGAAGTGCTTCTCTGCCCGATGTTGGGGCGCGCGATCGTTCTCGTGCAACGCGATCAACGCTCCTTGGCGATCGGACGGCGCGGGCAAAACGTGCGTCTGGCCAGCAAACTGTGCGGTTGGGACGTCGATATTATGACGCGCGACGAACTGGCCAAAATGATCGATAAAGCGATGGAAGCCTTCGTGCAAATCGAGGGCGTTACGATCGATTTGGCCAACCAGCTCGTCGGCGAAGGCGTGCTGTCTTACGACGACCTGTCGATCGTCGAAACCGACGATTTGGTCGAGCTGGGCGGGCTTACCGAAGAACAAGCGCTCGCGATCTCCGCCGAAGCGGAACGTCGCGCCGAAGCGGCGGACGACTTGGCGCGAGTCGACGGCGTGTCGCGCGAAATGGCCGAACGGTTGGTCGGCGGCGGCGTCGCGTCTTACGAGGAATTGAAAACCGCGTCGATCGACAAATTGGTCGAAAGCGTCGGCGTTTCCGAAGAAGAGGCGCAAGAGGTGGTCGCCGTTGTGAAACGTCGCGACGACGCGTTGGTCGAACTTGGGAAAATCAAAGGCGTTACGCGCGAGTTGGCCGAGCGGTTGGTCGGCGAAGGGTTCGCGTCGTATCGCGAATTGGCGGACGCTCCCGCCGATAAATTGGCGCGGAAACTCGGAATTTTGCGCGAAGAAACGCAAATGATCGTCGACGAAGCGAAACGGCGTTGCGAAGCGATGGACGCGGCGAAACCGGTCGTTCCGCAAGAAGACGCGAACGTCGTCGCGGACGGCGCCGCGGAAGACGACGCTTCCGACGCCGCGAATTAGCGATCGACGGAGGGCGCGAGACGAGCGGCGCGTCGCGGCGTCGCTTCTTGGCGCGAGAACGGTAAGTTTTGGGTAATTTAGGATGGATTTGAGGGTTTTTGGGCGCGTAATCGGCGTTCGCAACGCGGCGTGTCGTCGTTTGTTCGAAATTTGTGTCGACAAACCTTCCTCGGTAATTTGAAATTATATTCGCGAGTTAAGGCGGCGCGCGACGCGTCGTCGGGCGGAGATTCTTTGCGAGTATCCAGTTGAGAAAAGAGTAACGTACATTGTCGATTCGAATTTACGCGCTGGCTAAACAGCTCAAAAAAGAGAGTAAAGAACTGGTCGAAATCTGTAAAAAATTGGGGCTCGACGGCAAGGGGTCTCCTTTGGCTAGTTTGACCGACGAAGAAACGAAAGTCGTCGTCGATTACTTTGAAAAATCCGAACGCGCTCCGTCGCAACCGACTTCGCAGTCTTTTTTGGAGGAGACGGAGAGCGCGCCGATGCGCAAACCGCCTATGCTTTCGCCGCCGACCGGTAAAGTGCCCGTGTTGCGACCCGCCCGCACTCCGCGCTTGCCCGATTTGCCGCGTCAGAAGACGGAAATCGTCGAAACTTCCGCCGTCTCGGAAGCTCCGCAAACGGTCGAAACGCCGGTCGAGCCGGTCGCCGTCCCGGAAGCTCCGCAAACGGTCGAAACGCCGGTCGAGCCGGTCGCCGTCCCGGAAGCCCCGCAAGCGGTCGAAACGCCGGTCGAGCCGGTCGCCGCCCCGGAAGCCCCGCAAGCGGTCGAAACGCCGGTCGAGCCGGTCGCCGTCCCGGAAGCTCCGCAAGCGGTCGAAAAAAATAAAAAAGACGAGGCGGTCGTCGCGGAAAACGCGAAACCCGCCGTCGAAAAGAAACAACCTTTGCGCGACGTTATCGAGCGCCGCGATTCCCAACGAAAACCGCGCGAACGCGACGCCGCCCGTCGCGACGTTAAGCCGATCGATTCGCGCCCGATTCGTCCGATTCCTCCCATTATGGCGCAACAAGACTCTCGAATGCAAGTCCTCGAAGAGATGAAGCGACCGCCGATGATCACTCCGCCGCACGGAGATCGTATGCGCGTCGTCGAACTGCCGAGGAAGCCGAAAAAAGACGACGCCGGCGCGCCGTCTCGTTCGAACGCTCCGAAATCGGGCGTTACCATCCACCTCGCCCCGCTTCCGCCGCAAGCGCCGAAGCCGGTTAAAAAGGCGACGAAAGAACCCGCGCCGCAAAAACCGGAAATGCGTTTGCCGCCGGAAGTTATTCGCGCCGCCGCTCGAGGAACGCGTCCCTTGGCCGAACACCTGCTCGAACAAGAGGAACGCCGCCGTCAGAACGAACTCGGAACGAAAGCGAAAGACGGGAAAGACGCTCGTAAGTTCGGCGATTCGACCGCTCGCGACGCGTCCCGCGGTCGCGACGACCGCAAAGGCGGCGACGCGCGCAAAACCGGTTTCGGCGAGCCGAGCGGTTCCGATTTCGGCGCCGCGAAAAATCGCGGCAAAGGCAAGGGCGGCAAAGATCGCGGCGAAACCGAAGGTCGCGCCGATATGCGCAACGCGACCCGTCGCGGCGGCAATCAGCGTTTCCGCGACGACGACGACGCGTATCGCCCGTCGCGCCCGAAAGGAAACCGTAAAGATAAGGGCGCCGCGTCGACGGTTACGGCCCCGCGTAAAGGAGACGTCGTGATTGAAACGCCTTGCACCGTGAAGCAATTCGCCGAGACGACCGGGACTTCCGTCGCCGTCGTTATCAAAAAATTGATGGAACTCGGCTATATGTTCACGTTGAATCATTCGCTCGACGCCGAGATCGCCGAACTTTTGGTCGTCGCGCTCGATTTGAAAGCGACGGTGAAAAAAGAAGCGACGCTCGAAGAGCAATACGTCGATTCCGCGTTCGACCAAGTCGATCCCGAAGAATCGCTCAAACCGCGCGCGCCGGTCGTTACTTTCCTCGGGCACGTCGACCACGGGAAGACCTCCTTGCTCGACCGCATCCTGCACCTGCACGTCGTTTCCGGCGAAAAGGGCGGGATCACCCAGCATATTCGCGCGTATCGCGTTTCGACTCCGGGCGGCGACGTAACCTTCGTCGACACGCCGGGCCACGAAGCGTTCACCGAAATGCGCGCTCGCGGCGCGAACTGCACCGACGTCGCCGTTTTGGTCGTCGCCGCCGACGACGGCGTGATGCCCCAAACGGAAGAAGCGATCAGTCACGCGAAAGCGGCGGGCGTTCCGATCGTCGTCGCGTTGAACAAAATGGACTTGCCGGGCGTCAACCGCGACAAGGTGATTCAAGAACTCGCGACGAACGACTTGATGCCGAGCGAATGGGGCGGCGACGTCGAAATCGTCGAAACGAGCGCGACGACCGGCATGGGCGTCGACAACTTGCTCGACACGCTCTTGACCGTCGCCGAATTGCACGAGCTGAAGGCGAATCCGGATCGCCGCGCGACCGGCGTCGTTTTGGAAGCGTCGTTGCAAGCGGGCGAAGGCGTCGTTTGCAAGGCGTTGGTTCAAAAGGGG
>JAFSDX010000071.1 GCA_017436025.1 Thermoguttaceae bacterium | reverse complement strand
TTGCGGGATGTCCAAAAGGACGACGTCGCCCAAGTTGGCCATAGCGCAGTATTGCGCGGTGGTGGCGCCGACGTTGCCCGCTCCGATGACGCTGATCTTCGCTCGTCTCATGTCTTTTATTCTCCGTTTAGCGTTATTTTTTTGAAACTTGACGGGCGTCGACCGTTAAAAATTGGGGGAAAAATCGGCGACGCGTTAAATTGGGTAATTTAAAACGCCGTCGAAACGTTTCCGCGAGCGGTCGACGCAAAATTTTCTTTCGTTATTTTAATCGTTTCGCTTTTTTTTACAATCGGGGGAAAGCGTTGAAATCGTCTTTTTCCCTTACTTTTTCCGATTTTAGGCGTTGGTTGACGCGGCGTAGGAAAGCTGGGTAAAATGCACAAGAAGCGTAAAGTTAACGACGGAAACCGGCGTTATGTTTGATAAGTTTTGCTAATGTATAAGTTTTGCTAATATATTAGGCTGGCTTATGATTGCGGCGGGCGGACGATTAAACGGGGCGATTTCGCGTTTTTCCGCAAGAAAGCGGGGGCGCTCGGCTTCCATTTTGTTCGGCGTCGCGTACAATAGGAGAAAAAGCGGCGACGTTTTTCGTCGACGGACGCGCTTTTAGACGAAAAGGAAACGAGAGTGCGTCGCTCTTCCGAAACGCCGAAAACGCCAAGAGATAAGGAGAACGGCAAATGTTGGAAAAATATCTGAACTTGAACGACGTGAAGGAAATTCGGGCGCGTTCGTTGATTTATTTCGGTTGCGGCGCGATTCAAAAGGTCGCCGACGTCGCTCGCGATATGAAGGCGCGGGGCGTCGACCGCGCAATCGTCGTTTCGTCGCCGTCGGCGTATAAGAAGTGCGGCGCTTGGCCGACGATTACCGCGGCGTTCGAAGCGGCGGGCGTCGAGTACGTCCTCTTCGACAAAAACCGTCCGAATCCGGAGGTCGAGGCGATCGACGAAGCGGTCAAAGTCGCGGTCGAGTTCGGCGCTCAAGGCGTCGTCGGGATCGGCGGCGGGAGCCCGATCGACGCGGCCAAGAGCGTCGCGATTCTGCTCAAGAACCCGGGCAAAACGGCGGAAGACCTTTACTCGTATGCATTTGCGCCGACCGAAGCCGCGCCGATTCTCGCGATCAACCTGACGCACGGCACCGGCACCGAAGGGAACCGCGTCGCCGTCGCTTCGATTCCGGCCAAGCAGCACAAACCGGCGATCGCTTACGAATGCATCTATCCGACGTGGTCGATCGACGACCCGGAATTGATGAAAACGTTGCCGAAAACGCAGATTTTGTACACGAGCGTCGACGCGTTGAATCACGCGGTCGAGGCGGCGACGACGACCTGTTCGAACCCGTTGGCGATCACGTTGGCCCGCGAAACGGTCAAGCTCGTCGTCGATTATTTGCCGGCGGCGCTGGAAAATCCGGAAGACATGGTCGCGCGTTACAACTTGGCTTACGCCGCCTTGATCGCCGGGATTTCGTTCGACAACGGTTTCCTGCACTACACGCACGCGCTCGAGCATCCGTTGAGCGGCGTCAATCCGGACGTTATTCACGGTTGCGGGCTCGGCGTCCTTCTTCCGGCGGTTTTGAAGGAAATTTATCCGAAATGCTCGGCGGTCTTGGCCGACGTGTTGGCGCCGATCGCCCCGGGCTTGCAGGGATGCGCTTGCGAAGCGGAAGACGTCGCGAAAGCCGTTGAAAAATGGCTCTTTAGCGTCGGAGCGAACCGCAAGCTGACCGACGAAGGGTTCGGCGAAGCGGACGTTCCGAAGCTCGTCGACTTGGTCTTCTCGACCCCGTCGCTGACCGCGCTTCTCGCCGTCGCGCCGACCGAAGCGACCCGCGAAACGGTCGAGAAGATTTACCGCGAATCGTTGGCGCCGATGAACTAAGCGCCGCGGCGTTCGGCGGAAGTCGGACGACGAAAGCGGAAATTCGGATAGAAAATGGAAACGCGACCGCGTTCGAGCGTCGGCGGTTCGAGGAGTCGAAGAGCCGAGCGTTCGAGCGAGCGGTCGCGTTCGCGTTAAAACTAAAGTTCGAGTCGGTTTTGAGAACGCGAGCGCGTAATTTTTTTGATTTTTGGATTGCGAAGTTTCTCTATTTTGCGCAAACTCTCGTCGCGGCGCTTGCGTCGCGTTAAATTTCCGTTATACTTCGTTTCGGTTCTAATTCGGACGGGAGCCTTACGACCGCTTTTTAGAAGGCGGTTTCCGAACGCGCGGCGAGCGGCGCCGACGGCGGAACGTCCGTTCTTTATCGAGACGGAAAGATGGATTATCGAGATCGGGCGCGCCGATTAAAACGAAATTGGCGCGCCGAAAAAGTCGTTTTGCGAAGAAAATGGCGGCGCGCGACGCCGTTTCGTCTGTTGACCTTAGGATTCGCGACTTATGTTCTTATCGGTTTGGCGGCGATCGCGCTTCCTTGCTGTCGTCGCGGCGACGCGAGTTGCGTCGATCATTTCTTCAACGTCGTTTCGGCGGCGACGACGACCGGGCTGACGGTCGGCGCGGTCGGCGAAACGTATACGTTTTGGGGAAATCTCGTTCTTTTGACGTTGATTCAAGTCGGCGGCGTCGGGTATATGACGTTGACCTCTTGCATTATCTTGGCGCGCGGCGACCGACTTTCGCCGACTCGAACGCGAATTTTGGGAGCGAGTTTTTCGTTGCCGGACGGTTTTTCGTTGCGGCGATTCATTGTCGCGGTCGTTGTTTACTCGGCGCTGATCGAGTCGATCGGCGCTTGGGTTCTTTGGCGCGAATTCAAAATCGTCGGCGTCGACCAACCGTTTTGGCAAGCCGTTTTTCACTCGATTTCCGCTTTCGCGACCGCCGGATTTAGCTTATTTTCCGACGGTTGCGTCGGTTTTAAAGACTCGGTCGTGATCAACGTCGCGCTGATGACGTTAAGTTGGGCGGGCGCGATCGGTTTTATCGTTCCGGTCGACTGCTGGGAAAATTTGCGCGGTCGACGGCAAGGGATTACGTTGACGTCGAAGACGATTCTTTACTTGACGGCGGCGCTTTTTCTCGGCGGAACGGTCGCGTTTTGGTTGTTCGAGCGGTTGAGCGGCGGAGAAACGGCTTCCGACGCGACGCTGTTGGCGGCGGCGTTTCAGGCGACGGCGGCGTCGACGACCGGCGGGTTCAACACGCTCGACGTAGGCGCGCTCGGGCCGGCGACGCGAACGATTTTGGTCGCGTTGATGTTCGTCGGCGCGGCGCCGTCCGGTACCGGCGGGGGCGTTAAAACGACGACGGTCAGCGCGTTCGCGGCGATCGTCGCGAGCGTTGTGCGCGGACGTCCGGACGACGTAACCTTTTGGGGAAAAACGATACCGCCTTGCCGACTCTTCACCGCGGTCGCGTCGGCGGCGATTTTTGTCGTCGCGGGGAGCGTCGCGACGATTCTGCTCTGCGCGACGGAGCCCGATTTGCCTTTCGACGCGCTCTTTTTCGAAGCGATTTCCGCGATTTCAACCGCCGGGATGAGCGCGGGAATTACTTCGGAACTTTCGACCGCCGGAAAATTAATCGTCGCGGCGGCGATGTTCGTCGGGCGCGTCGGCCCGTTGACGTTTGCGTTGGCCGTTTGGAGCGACGCGAGCGGCGGCGAGAAGGAAAAAAGGCGCGATTCGTCGGAAAAAGCGTTTGGCAAAGAGCGGCAAATCGACGATTTAGCCGTTTGACCCGTTTTGAAAGGCGACAAAATATTGCAAGCGCGGCGTTAATTTTTAAGCGTCGCGATTTTGCGTCGCGGCGAAGCGTCGTCGGAGAAAGTTGGACGGCGGTTTGCTGCGCGAGGTAGGACGCCGGTTGGGTAGGGTCGACGTTTTGCCCCTTGCGGCGAACGCGTCTCGGCGGTATAATGCGGAGCGGTAAACGACGGCGCCGACGTTGAAAAAAAGCGCGTTTGGACGAATGTCGGCGTTAAAGTTTGCGTAAATTTTGCCGTTTGACGGCGTTTTTTGGAAAAAAAGCGAAAATAGGAAAGTTGGGACGCTGAAATGAGTTCGGAAGAGTCGCGACGAGAAGCGAAAGCGGAGACCGGCGTTTGGGGCGCCGCGTCGTTGGAAGGGGCGATTTCGGCGGCGGAGTACGTTCGCGGATTCGACGGCGGTTTCGGAGCGGACGCGCCGTTTTTCGCGGAGTTTAACGCGAGCGGTTCGGCGGCGCTTTTGGGATTTCGGCGGTTAAACGACGGAAACGGGGCAAACAGGACAGACGGGGAGGACGCGGCGGACTTTGCGGACGGCGCGGCGCGAACGACGGCGGAGGCTCGGGAGCGCGGCGTCGGAATCGCGGGGGCCGGGCTGATGGGCGTTTCGATCGCGGCGGCGTTTTTGGGCGCCGGGTTCCCGGTGTTGGCGTTCGACTCTTTTCCGGCGGCGCTCGAGACGGCGCCGAAGCGAATCGAGGCGGAGTTGGCGGAACAGCGGCGGCGTCGCGGCGTCGCAGAGAGCGATTCGGCGACCGAAAAACGGCTCGTCGCCGAAATTGTCGCGAACGGTTTGACGACTTCCGACTCCTTCGCGGAGCTGGCGGCGCGCCCGGTCGTCGTCGAAACGATTCCGGAAAAGATCAAAATTAAGTCGAAGTTTTACAAGACGTTGGCGAAGGCGGCGACCGCGCCGATTTTGTTGACGTCGAACACGTCGTCGATTTGCGTTTCCGATTTGGCGGCGGCGCTCCCGACGGCGAGCGAGAATCCGAACGTCAACCGCGAACGGTTTTGCGGCTTTCACTTCTTTCATCCGGTTTGCCGTCGGTCGCTCGTCGAGGTAATGCGCGGCGCTTTTACCGCTCCGGAGACGGTCGCGGAGGCGGCGGCGCTCGGCTTGGCGATCTTTAAAACGCCGATTATCGTCGGGGACGGGCCCGGATTTTTGGTCAATCGGATGTTGCAACCTTACTTGAACGAAGGACTTGCGTTGCTCGACGAGGGCGTTCCGGCGGCGCGCGTCGAGGCGGTTTGCCGACGGTTCGGGTTCGAGGCGGGGCCGCTTAGAATAATGGACGAAATTGGGCTCGACGTGTCGCTGCACGCCGGTTGGACGTTTTTGAAGGCGTTTCCGGAGCGGACGACGAGTTCGCCGATTTTGCCGGAATTGACGCGCCGCGAACGGCTCGGGCGCAAGACGCGTCGCGGCTTTTATCGGTTCGAAAGCGGAACGAGTTGGGCCGACGACGCGACGCTCGACTTCGACGCCGAAACGCTCGCCGAACTTCTCGCCGGAGAAACGTTCGCGACCGGCGCGGAAACGGTCGACGTCGGAGCGCAAACCGCGTCGGACGAAGAACTTGCGTTGCGCGTCGCGACGGCGATTTTGTTCGAAAGCGCTCGGCTCGTCGAGGAGGGCGTCGTCGAAACGTTCCGCGAAGCCGACGCCGGGCTCGTTCTTGCGCTCGGGTTTCCGCCGGAAAAAGGGGGGATTTTTTATTGGGCGGCGGCGTTCGGATTGCGGCGAATTTTGGCGGCGGCGGAGCGTTGGGCGGGCGCGGGCGCTCGGTTCGTCGCGCCGGAATCGTTGCGACGGTTGGCGGTCGAAGGTTGACGGCGGCGTTTAGGTAAAAAAGAAAAAACGCGCAAAAACGGCGGTCGAGGCGTCGGGGCGCGTTGAGAGAGGTTGGGAAGTTTAAGCAAACGGGGCGTCGAGCGCAAACTCGGCGGCTCGTTTTGCGGACGTAGGCGCGACGAAAATCGATGAAAGCGTCGAAAATCTGAAAACGTTTGAAAATAGCGAGGCGCGGCGATGAAAATTATCGGACTTTTGGACTGCGACAGCTTTTTCGCGTCTTGCGAGAAGGTCTTTCGGCCCGATTGGGCGAACCGACCGGTCGTCGTTTTGTCGAACAACGACGGTTGCGTCGTCGCGCGGTCGCCGGAAGCGAAGGCGCTTGGAATCGCGATGGGGGCGCCGCTTTTTCAAATTCGGGAGCTGGCGCGAAGAGCGGGCGTCGTCGTTCGCTCCGGAAATTTCGCGCTTTACGGCGATTTGAGCCGCCGCGTCGTCGAGACGTTGGGACGCTGGACGCCGAACGTCGACGTTTACTCGATCGACGAAGCGTTTCTCGACTTGACCGGGCGTTTTTGCGATTCGAGCGGGCGGTTGCGCGGCGACGACGCCGAAAAAGAAGAGGAAACGGAGACGGGAAACGGCGGCGGTTTGGGAGGTTTGCGCGGTTTAGACGGCGTTAGCGGCGGCGGTTTGGGCGAGTTGGGAAGAATCGGCAAGAGCGGCTGCGTCGATTGGCGGGAGTTTTGCGCGTCGGACGAGCGGCTTCCGGCGACGACGCGGCGGGAAATCGAGCGGACGGCGGCGGAAATCGTCGAAACGGTTCGGCGTTGGACGGGAATCCCGGTTTCGCTCGGACTCGGCCCGACGCGGACGTTGGCGAAGGCGGCGAGTCGAATCGCGAAACGAGACGGCGCCGCGACCGGACGGAAGTTCGCGCTCCTTTTCGACCCGGAAGAGCGGGAACGGGAGTTGAAACGGCTCCCGGTCGGCGACGTTTGGGGCGTCGGACGGCGACTCCTCCCGGCGTTTTGGCGGCTCGGGCTTCGAACGGCGTTCGATTTGGCGCGCGTCGACCCGATTTATATGCGGAAAAATTTTTCGATCGTTCAAGAAAAAACGGTTCGCGAACTGCGCGGCGAACGGACGTTCGACTCGAAAACGCGCCCGGAAGCGCAAAAATCGCTCCAAATTTCCCGTTCGTTCGGCGCGACCGTCGAAACGCTCGCCGAAATGGAGGAGGCCGTTTCGAGTTTCGCGTCGACGGCGGCGGCGAAAATGCGCGCTCGAAAGATCGCCGCTTCCGGGGTTTACGTCTATATGTCGACAAACGGGCGCGACCCGAACGCTCCGCGGCGCAACGTCGGGCTGGCGGTTAACTTCGCGCGACCGACGAACTCGACGCCGGAGTTCTTGTCGGCGGCGCTCCGGTTGACGCGAACCCTGTTCGACCCGAAACTCGCTTGGCGGAAAGCGGGCGTCGTCGCGCTCGAAACGGTCGACGAGAGCGTCGCCGCCTCGCGACAATACCTCTTCGAGCCCGATCCGGAGCGACCCGCCGAGCGGAGGGAACGCGACCGGCGGCTCTGCGAAGCGCTCGACAAGGCGAACGCGACGTTCGGGAAAAAGAGCGTTTTTTTCGCGTCGGACGGTATTCAACCGCGCTGGACGCCGAACGCTCGCTTCGTTTCGCCGTCGTACACGACCGACTGGAACGCGCTTCCGGTCGTTCGGGCGAATTGAGAAAACGCGAAGAATAGGGGATTTGCGCAAAGGAAAACGCGAAAATAGCGAATTGGCGCAAAAGAAAACGCCGCGTCGATCGGGAAAATCGACGCGGCGAAGAGCGTTCGAGTAAAAACGAACGGCGAAAGCCGAATCACTCGCTCTTCAGTTCGAAGTCGAACGTGTTTTCGCCCGCCTTCACCGACGCGGTAAGGCCGGAGAATTGCGGGAGTTTGTATTGCTTCGGAACCAAATCTTCGTACTTCGCGGGGTAGTCTTTCGAAATGTCGCGACCTTCGGCGGACGCTTTTTCGCGTTCTTCTTGCGTCGGTTGCGGAGCGGTGTTGACCGACTTCACAACGCCGACTTGGTATTCGCCGACGACGGCGCCTTTGCCGGGCGCGCCGCCTTGTTGCGACGTCAGCGTATATTTGCCCGCGGCGTCGGTTTGACCGACCGCCATTACTCCGCCGCTCGTCGGGGAGAAGGTAACGGTCGCGCCTTCGACCGGCGCGCCGTCCAGCGTAACGACGCCGGTAACCATTTCCGTTTTCAACGACGCGCCGCCGCAACCGACGACCGCAAAACACGCGACGGCGACGAACGCCAGTCCGAGGAAACGTTTCATCTATTGAATCCTTGAATGAATTTTGTTGCGAAATAAAGAGCCGCTTCGCCGCGTCGCGACGAGAAAACGAGGGACGCGGCGCGCCGTTTCGAACGCCGCTCGGCTTTAAAGAGGACGAGCGACGTTCAAAACGGACGGGAACTTAAGCGGGAACGTTAAAGCGATTAGAGCGAGAGGGTTTCGCCGCCTTGGATCGTGCCGTAAGCGCCCCAGACGCCGTACGGGGATTTCGAGTCGAGGGCTTTGCCGTTGTCGAACGGGTACGCGCTCTTGCCGCCGACGGTGTGCCCGTTGGCCGGGTTGCCGGCGTCGATCGTTTCGCTGATGAAGCGGACGGAACCGTCGCCCATAACGGCGTTGACGCCGCCGCTGTGGTAGCTCGCGGCGGAGAACATGCCGTGATATTCGTGGCCGCAGCTCGGGGAGTTCGGCGGGAGAATCGTGTGGAACGCGTTGTAGCATTGGCCGTAGCCGTGGTGCCAACGACGCCCGCGGGTGTAGTCGGTCGTCCAAACGTCGTTGAAACCGGTCAGGTCGGTTCCGTTGCGCATCCCGGCGAGTTGCGCCATCCAGGTGCCGTCGTCTTGGTGAGCGTACCAGCCGGTGTTAACAAACCCGGTTTTGACGGCGGTCGAACCGGCGAGACCGACGGTTCCTTCGGCGCAGAAGATCGTGTTCGACAAACCGTCGGTAACGGACGCGAAGGAGTTGCCGAGCGCGTAGTCTTTACTCGCGCCGAACGGGCCGCGGAGGGTCGGGCGGCGCCAGTCGTGCCAACCCCAAACGTCGCCGAGGTTGCAGAAGTAGTTGCACGTCGCTTGCGGGCCGGAGCCGGGGCGTTTGTTCGATTCGGACGGGCATTGGAACGCTTCGATCGGGGTGTTGAAGAGTTTGCCGTCGCCGGAACCGTCGGACGAAACTTGGAAGAGCGTCGACGGGAAGGACGAGACGTTGCCGCCGCGTTTGTAATCTTCGAGACCGGCCATAATCAGTTGGTATTGCGGGCCGAGTTCAATATACGGCAGGAGCGCGACGCGGAACGAGTAACCGACGACGTTGTCGCCGTATTGCGTGGCGTCGAACTTGAAGATCGGGTCGGCCCAAGCGCCGGGGATGCGGTCGTTGGCGTCGTGGAAGTTTTGGATCGCGAGACCCATTTGCTTGAGGTTGTTCGTGCATTGCATGCGGCGCGCGGCTTCGCGAGCGGCTTGAACCGCCGGAAGGAGCAAACCGATCAAAATACCGATGATCGCGATGACGACCAAAAGCTCGACGAGGGTAAAACCGCCGTTTTTCGCTTTAATTTGCATTGAGTTTCTCCTATAACGAAATGAAAAAATGGGAGACGCGGCGGATTTACAACCGCCGGCGTCGGGAGCCTTAAACGGGATCGGCTTGGGAAAGGCGTCGCCTGAAACGGGCGGCGGCCGATATTTTCAACGAGCGAAAAGCGTTTGGAAACGACGCTTTTTTACGCTAAATCGATAAATTTATATGCGCCAAGCGGAACGTTGGCGGCGCGACGGCGTTAAAAAAGGAACGCCGCGCAAGACGTCGAACAATCAAAAAAGACGACGTAAAAATAGAGTAAAGAAAAGAAAAAAGAACGCGAAACGAAGAAGAACGCGACGACGCGCTCGACGGCTCGGCGTTCCCAACGACGCAAGCACGAGGGAAAGAAAAAACGACGCGATCGCTACAATCGCCCCCCCCCCCCCCATCTTAACAGGGCGTAAGGAACGCGTCGGTCGACGGAGGCGAAAAATTTCATAGTTTTTTCCTCGACGAAAGCCAAGTCGTTGAAATAGGTGAAATGTATCGATTGAAACGACGTTGCGAAACTTTGTCGCGTTCGACAAGTTTAACTTTAATATAACGAAACGGTTCCGTTTTGTCAAGCGTCGTTGCGGAATTCTTGGTTTTTCCGTTTCTTTTTTAGCGTTTCTTTCGACAATTTACGCGTCGCGTCGAGTTTGACGATTCTCGGCGTCGCGTCGAGAGCGTTAGGCGCGTCGAAAAACGTTGGTCGACCGAGCGAAAAATCGCGGCGTTCGCGGCGTCGCGATTTTCGCTTCGTCGGTTCGGGGAAGAGCGTTTTAGCCGAGTTTCACCGTCGCGCCCTTGCGAGCGGCTTCGTAAACGGCGCAGATGACTTCGACGCTGCGGCGGCCTTCGCGACCGTCGATTTTCGGCGTTCGACCGTTTTCGATCGCGTCGAGAACGTCGGCGAATTGCTTGGCGTGCGCGTGATGCCCGATCGCGGCCGGGTCGGCGGCGCCGCCTCCTCCGGACAAGCGGTTCGTCATCGACTCGCGAATCGCCGCGTCTTCCGGGCGCGACTCGGCGAAGTCCCATTTGACGACGTCTTCCTCTTCGATGACGGCGGAACCCTTGTCGCCGTGCAGTTCGATGCGTTTCAGGTAGCCCGGGTAGGCCGCCGTCGTCGCTTCGAGCAAGCCGAGCGCGCCGCTTTTGAAGCGCAACGACGCGACCGCGACGTCTTCGACCTCGATGTTCTCGTGCGCGACGAGCCCGGTCAGCGCGGCGACCTCCGCGACGTCGCCCATCAGCCAAAGGAGGAGGTCGACGCTGTGAATCGCTTGGTTCATCAGCGCGCCGCCGCCGTCGAGCTTCCAAGTGCCGCGCCAAACGCCGCTGTCGTAATATTGTTGGGTGCGGTACCACTTCACGATAGCGTCGCCGAGCGTTTGTTTGCCGAAACGGCCCGCTTCGACCGCTTCTTTCATTAATATACTAGAGGGGTGGAAGCGGCTCGGGAAGACGGTCGAAAGGACGACGCCCGCTTTGTCGCAAGCGTCGATGATTTCGTCGCAGCGTTCCGGAGTGATTTCGAGCGGTTTTTCGACGATGACGTGTTTGCCGGCTTTTGCGGCGGCGACGGCGGGGTCGAGGTGCGCGCCGCTCGGGGTTCCGATCGTAACGATTTCGACGTCCGGGTCGACGAGGAACGCTTTGAAGTCGGAGTAAGGTTTGCACCCGAATTCCTTGGCGAGGCGTTCGGCGGCCAGCGGAAGCGTGTCGTAACAGGCGACGAGTTCGGCGCCGATTTCGCGAATAGCGCGGGCGTGAAAGGTCGCGATCATCCCGCAACCGACGATACCAAATTTTTTGATTTTCATCTCTGTTTTCTTTCGAAAGCGCGTTGATTGAAATTGTCGTCGAAAATAACGCCGGAACCGCGCCGCGTCGGGCGCCGATTTTTCGATTATAACGGAAGCGGAGCGAAAAAACAAGCGTCGCGGCAAATTTCCTTTTTTTTCTTGTCGGCTGTTTTTCACGCAGAACCCTTGGAAACGGAAAAAGGGTTTTGTTCGTTAAAATCGTTTAACTGAAACGGGGTTTTGGTCGATAAATAGAAGGAAGGAGTCGACCGAAAGCGTTCGCGGACGGTCGCCGGGCGTTATCGTTCATTTTTGCCAACGACGTGATATGCGAGCATTAAGCACTAAGGAAAGACGCGGCGCTTCGCCGTCGCGAAAACGGCGTTCGTCGTCGCGCGCCGTTCGCCGTTTGAAGGGCGCGGTCGTTTTGACGGCGGCTTTGGCGGCTTTTTTTCCGTTTTCGCCGTTACAAGCGCAAGGAACGCCGCGCGCTTCGGTTCCGTTTTACTCGTTGGACGCTCCGACCGTCGAAACGGGAGCGCCGCGAGCCGCTCGAACGTCGTCGGCGTATTCGTCGAAAGCGACCGGGCCGAGCGTCGACGCGTCGCGGGCGATTTCGTTGGGCCCGAATCGCCCGACGTTGCAGATCGAGGACGTCGCGGAATTTTCGGCGGAAATCGAGTTGAACGGAACCGAAGGCGGCGACGACTTCGGAAGCGACGCGGGGCTCGACGTCGCGTCGGACGCCGTCGATTTCGCCGCCGAGAGCGCGACCGCCGAACAAATCGCCGAGGAGTGTTTTTTCGCGCTCGACCCGTATTCGTCCCTTTTTATCGACTATCCGCCGACCGCCGATTGGACGAACGCCGCGTTGTTGCGCGTCGACGAGATTTTGGCGATTCTCGCGACCGAGCCGGAGCGAGCGTCGGCGATAATTAAAGAATTTCGCGCGGAAATCGTCGCGGCGGAGCGAATTAAGGACGCGATCGTCGCGGCCGACCCGTCGTCGACGACGGTCGCGGTTTTCGGGGTCGCGGAAGCGGAAGACGCCGCGACGGCGAAAAAAGACGCTTCGTCCGTCGCCGCGCCGACGTTGGAGACTCGTTATTCGCTCGAACAACGGCTGGCGCTTTTCGAAGCGTTTCGTTGCGCGCTCGACCGTCGAGCGTTTGTTTGGGGACGCGCCGCCGAGGTTTTCGCGGCGAAGAATCGAGGCGAACTCGTCGCGGCGGGAGAAATTTCGGTCGCCGAACTCGCGCGGATTCGGGAAACGACCGCCGCGGCGCAAGCGTTTTTCGGCGATTCCGAAGTCGGGCGCAACTGGCGAACGAGCTTTGAAATCGACCTGCTCTTGACCGACGTCGACCGAACGCTCGAACTAACGTCGCCGAGATCGGCGTCGGGCGTCTCTTCGAACGGAAACGATTCCGTCGACGTCGAACGGGCGCGTCGAACGAAATTTTTGCGCGACCGTTTGAATTCCGTTTGTTATAAGATCGAAAAAACGCCGATGACGCCGGAACAGCGCCGCGTTTTCGAACGTTCGCCGCTCGACGTTTGGGTCGCGACCGTCGCGCCGCTCGCCTGCGACCGCGTCGACCCGGCGGCGTTGTTGCTCGAATTTGAGAAATACGAGCGCGACGCCGGAGGAGAAATCGGGCGAACGTTGCAACAAAGCGCGCGGCGGGCGATAACGTCGCGTTCCGACGTTTGCCGACGTTTCGGGAAAGCGTTCGACGTCGTGTACGACAACCCGAACGCGAAGGCTTATGTTTCCGAAGCGTTAATCAACCGACTCTTGCCGATTCGCGACCCGGAATTTTCGGTCGTTCAAGAAACGGTGTTGAACAACTCGGTCGCGGGCCGGCGGCGAACCGACGCGCAGGTCGCGATTAAGTTGATTCCCGACCCGTCGCGCTTGCTGATGAATTTGAACGTTTCCGGGCGGGTCGTCGCGTCGACGAGTTCGAACGTTTTTCCGGCGACGCTTTACAATCAAAGTTACGCGACGTATTTCGGGCAAAAAACGCTCGAATGGCGCGACGACGGGTTCGCGTATTCGCCCGCGGTCGTTTCGGCGGAGTCGGTCAACAAGCTGAGCGGCGTGCAAACGGACGTCGACTTTATTCCGTTGGTCGGCGACTTGACGCGCGAAGTGGCGCGGAGTCAATACGAAGCGAAACAAGGGGCGATTCGTTCCGAACTTAAGGCGAAAGTCGCTCGCGAAGCGCGGGCCCGCATCGACGCCGAAGCGAACGAACGGTTCGACGCGGTCAACGCTCGAATGCGCGCGAATTTTTTCGCCGATTTGGAACGGCTCGGCCTTTCGCTCAAAACGCAGCGTTCGAAAACGACCGACGAATGGTTGCTCGCGTCGTTGCGACTGGGAACCGATTTTTCGCTCGGTTGTCAAACGACGGAGCCGCCGACGCTTCCGGGCGCGTTCGCCGACGTGAAGTTGCACGAGTCGGCGGTCAACGCCGCGTTGGAGCGCTTGGAACTCGGCGGGAAAACGCTGACGCCCGCGGAAACGCTCGCGTATTTGGCCGAAAAACTGAACAAACCGGGGTTGGCCGAAGTCGCGATTGAGGAAAACGAACTCGTTTTGTCGTTCGCCGAACTTGACCCGATCGTCGTTCGGTTTTTTGAAGACCGCGTCGAGTTGCGCTTGAAGTTCGCGGCGTTGACGCTCGGCGACAAGGTTTGGGAAGACGTCGACGTTTACGTTTCGTATCGTCCGACCGTCGCCGACGACGGAACGACCGTTTTCGAGCGGGACGGCGTCGTCGAACTCGACGGCCCGGGCGGAATGCGGGCCCAACTCGCGTTGCGTTCGATCTTTTCGAAGGTCTTCCCGGCGTCGAAGGCGTTCGACTTACGCCCGAAAGTTTTCGACTCCGACGAACGTTTCGCCGGTTTGGCGCTCGGATTGGCGCGCGTTTCGCGAGGTTGGCTCGCAATTTCCGTCGTTAATTTGCGTCGCTAAGCGCCGTCGGCGTCGCGACGAAGAACGGAAGCGGCAAACGCCGTCGAAACGCTCGGCGTGTAAAAAACGTCGGAATATCGCGGTTGCGCCGGTTGAAGGAATTGTAACGACGGACGCGTTGGGAATGCGACGTTTTTAACGTTTGTTTGCGTTGGCTTAATGGAAATTTTGACCTCCGAGGCGTTTTTCGAGGAAAACGGGGGGTTTTTTTCTTGCGGAAATACGATTATACTTTTATCTATCGTTCCCCCGGTTTGAAGACGCGGGAACGATTCGACCGGCGACGATGAGCGCGACGTTTGAACGTCGAACCGGTTTCGGCGGTCGGAATTCAAGCCGAGCGTCGGCAGCAAGAAATTAGCGACTCGACGGCGCGCGTCGACGCGTTCCGTTCGAGCGAAAATTCTAAACGTCCGAAAAAGGTTCCCCCAATGATGAACGCTAAAAATCAACCGATTTCCAAACAAAAGAACGCCGACGCTTATTTTGCTCCGAGCGTTTTGCCGCTTCGCGTCGGCGCTTTCGCGTCGAAACGCGTCGAAATGCCCGAGGGCGCTCGTTTCTCCGTCGCGACCGCCGAAGCGGAACGTTTCTTTGTTCTCGAAAAAATTCTTTCGCCGAAATAAGGGGCTCGATTCGAGTAAATAAACGCGACGTTTTCCGATTATTGACGCGGCGACGATAATCGCTCGGCGTTTTCGATTCAAAAGTCGTCGCGTATCGTCCGAGACGGTTTGGCGTTTTGGGCGTCTTAAAGATTGGGGCGGCGCGATTGAATAAACGTTGAACAACGTTTTTTCGAACGCGCTTGGGGCGTTTTGTCGCTCGTCGCGTCGTCGTTTGCAAGCGCTCGCGGAACGAACCGCCGACTAACGGCGCGACGCGTTTTGTAATATCGCGTAATTTTGGTAAGTTAGGTAAGCGAAGAAAAACGCCGCGAAAACGCTTCCGCGCGAAAAGAAGAAGTAGGCGAGAGCGGCGGCGCAAACGACCGAAAGCGTTAGCGCGACGCGGACGCCGTTTCGAGGCGAAATTTGCGCGCCCAACGCCGTCGCGATTTGGCCGCCGTCGAGCGGATAAACCGGAGCGAGGTTGATCGCGCCCCAAAAAACGCCGATGTAAATAAAGCCCCAAATAAAATAACCGAGGAACGCGTCGAACGGCGCGCCGGAGTCGACGCGAATAAGCCAGTCGAGCGGAAGAACGATCGGAATCGGCGTTTCGAACGAGACGCCAAATTCGCAACCGCAAAGGAACGCGGTCGCGAGAAGCGCGGCGACGCCGAGAAAACCGGCGCCCGCTCCCGCGAACGAAACGAACGCTCGACTCCAATTCGTCGGCTTTTTCGAATAAACCGGGCGCCAACTGGTAACGCCGCCGAAAACGGACGTTCCGTTAGGCAAGGTTCCGATTCCGAGCGCGATCTCCGGTTCCGCTCCGAAAAAACGCTTCGCCGCGAGCGCGTGTCCGAGTTCGTGCAACAGGAACGCGAGCGTCGTCGCCGCCGTCCAACCGAGAAGTCCCCAAATCCAAGGCTTTTCCGGGTCGATTTCGCTCAAAAAAGGCGAAAACGCGACGCAAAGGAACCAAAAGCTCGGCAAAACGGCGACCGGAACGCCGAATAAGCGAAATTTCCAAACGTATTGGGACAAGGACGAACCTCTACTTTCAAACGACGAGAGCGCGACCGGCGAAAACGAACGTCGCGTCGCGCTCTTCGTTATTTCTCAATAAGACGGCGTTTTATTTTGACCGCTCGGCGAATCGGACGGTCAAAAAAGGAAACGTTTTCAGGCTTCCGGCGGATCGATCCCGAAGTCTTTGATCGTCAAGAGGGAACGGAAGCGGTAACCGCGGTCGGCGAACGCTTGCGCGCCCCCTTCCATTCGGTCGATGATCGCGATAACGCCCGCGACCTTGATTCCGGCCGCTTCCAAACGCTCGATCGCGATCAACGACGAACCGCCGGTCGTAACGACGTCCTCGACGACGACGACTTCGTCGCCGGCGCCGATCGGGCCTTCGATGTATTTGTTGGTGCCGTGTCCCTTGCTTTCCTTGCGGACGAGGAACGCTTTCAGGTCGAGCCCGCGGAGCCCGGCGACGGTGATGACCGCCGCGGCGATCGGGTCGGCGCCGATCGACATCCCGCCGACCGCCTTCGGAAGCGCGCCGTCGGCTTGGAGCATTTCGAGAATCCCTTCGCCGACGAGCGTCGCGCCGCGCGAGTCGAGCGTCGTTTGCTTACCGTCGAGGTAGTATTTCGCTTTTTTGCCGGACGCGAGGGTAAAATCGCCAAATTTGAGGGATTTTTCGCGAACGATATTCAGTAATTCGTCTTTGCAGTACATTAATGTTTCCTCGAAGGTTAAATGGAACCCGAGAACGCGAAAGGAACTCGGGAACTCGCAAATTGAGAATCCGAAAATCCGAAAAGCGCGTCGCGAC
Source organism: Thermoguttaceae bacterium (assembly GCA_017436025.1). Taxonomy (GTDB): domain Bacteria; phylum Planctomycetota; class Planctomycetia; order Pirellulales; family Thermoguttaceae; genus RUG369. The sequence continues at coordinate 11,523 of JAFSDX010000071.1, read as the reverse complement.
CGGGCCGACGGGGCGCGCCTTTTCTCTATTATAAAGCGCTCGACGCTTTTTTCAACGGGGCGGGCGAAAAGACGCCGCGAAGGGCTCCGCGCCGAGAAGAGATCGCGTTCCGTTTGGGCGAAACGTCGCGGTTTGACGAACGGCGGTCGGCGCGTTCAATTCGCCGCTTCAAGCTTTGGCGCGTCGTCGCGGATTTTCGCGCAAAAGAGAAAAGCGACCTGCAATCCGAGTCGAGCCCGCGACAATTCCTCCAACGCGTCTTCGTCTCCGGCTTGCGCGGCGACGGTCCAAGCGGCGACCGCGCGCGGTCGGTCGAGCGGAACGCCGTCTCCTTCCCAATATCGGAGCGCAAGTCGCCGCGTCGCTTCGACGTCTCCGCATTGCGCCGCCGCTTGGAGCCAAAAGGTCGCGAACCGTCGATTGCGTTCGCCGACGCGCCCTTCGAGCAGACGGTCGCTCAGTTCGACGGCGGCGCATCCGTCTCCCCGTTCCGCCGCGACGCGCAAAAGATATTCGCCGCAAGCCGCGTTTTGCTCGACGCCTTCGCCGCGTTCGCAACAATACGCCAAGTTCGCGGTCGCCGCCGCGTCTCCGCCGATCGCCGCGGCTCCGAAGAGTTCGACCGCCCGCCGAACGTTTCGCTCGACGCCGTCGCAACCGCGGGAGAAGCGGAGCCCAAGTTCGTTTTGCGCTTCCGGAAAACCGTCGTTCGCCGCTTTTTCGAGCCAACGGAGTTCTTCGACCGGGTCGCGCTCCGTTCCGCGTCCGACGGCGACGCAACGCGACAACGCAAACGCCGCTTCCGCCGAACCGGCTTCCGCTTCCGAACGAAGCCAACGAACGCAGTCTCGCGCTTTTTGAGCGTCGAGCAGACCGTCCAGCGCTTCTCGACCGAGCGCCAACCGAGCTTGCGCGTCGCCGCGTTCCGCCGCTTCGAACCGCCAACGCGTCGCTTCGAGGTCGTTTTGAGGGCCGCCGAAGAAACGCAGTTGATCGGCGAGTTCGTTTTGCGCCGTCGCGAATCCGCCCGCCGCGCTTCGACGCAACAAACGCAACGCTTCGTCGACGTCCGCGTCGCGCCCCCAACCGTTCCAAGAAAAGAGCGCGAGGAAGTAAAACGCCGGGGAAAAACCGGTCGCCGCCGCGCGTTCGAAGAGCCGGAACGCTTCGTCGCGGTCGACCGGAATTTCGTTCGATGTTTCGACCGGGACGCGGGACGCCGGTTGCAAAGCGTTTAGGTCGGCGGGTTGCGAAAACGAACGTCCGTAAAGGCGCGCCAACCCGAGCGAACAGAGCGCGTCCGGATTCTCGACGTCCGCCGCGCGCCGATAAAATTCGAACGCCCGCCGTTCGTCGCGCTCGACGCCGAGCCCCGTTTCGAACGCGAAACCGACGTCGTAAAGCGCGACGCCGAGCCCCGCTTCCGCCGCTCGCAAACTCCAAGCGAACGCTTGCTCCGGGTTCGACTCGACCCCGCGACCGTCCCGAAACGCGAACGAAACGAACGACGCGTCGACCGCCGAACCGAGTTTCGCCTTCCGAAGCGCCGCTTCGAACGCTCGTTCGAGCCAAGCGCGCTCCGCTTCGGCGTCTTGCGGAACGCCGACGCCGTCCCGATAACAAACGGCGAGACCTTCGAGCGCCGCCGCGTCGTCCCCCGTTCGCGCTTCCCAAAAGAACGAAAAAGCGCGGTCGCGGTCGCGCTCGACGACGCCTTCGCCGTCGAACAAGATTTCGCCGACCAAACCGAGCGCCGCCGGACGCTCCGCAAACGCGCCTTGCTCCAACGCTCGAACGCCCCAATCGAACGCCGATCGAACGTTCGGCGCGACGCCGAGTCCGAACCGAAACGCTCGCGCGAGACCCGTTTGCGCGTTCGCGTCGCCCGCTTCCGCTCCGCGGCGTCGGAGTTCGAACGCTCGCCGCCAATCGCGCTCGACGCCGCGACCGTCTTCGTAAAGACGCGCCGACGGTTCGAACGCGGAAACGTCGCCCGCGTCGACAAGCGCTTGCAAACGGCGCGCTTCTTGGCGCCAACGGGCCGCGTCGGCAAGATTGGGCGTTTCGAAACAATTCTCGGAAGCGTTCATTAAATTAATCGGGCGTCGCGTTAGACGTCGAAGGAAAAGGGTTGCGAAAAATGTTTGTCGGGACGGGACGGGCGAAAAAGGACGAGCGTCGGAACGCGTTTTAGAAAACGGAACGACCGCTCGGCGCAAACGCCGTTCGAGACCGCGTTACGTCCAAAGTTTGCGGTCGAGCGCGCGGTAACCGATCGCTTCGAAGAGGTGCGGCGTCTCGATGTTTTCCGCGCCCTCCAAGTCGGCGACGGTGCGAGCGACGCGCAAAATCTTGTCGTGCGCCCGCGCCGAAAAACCGAACTCGTTCATCGCCGATTCGAGAACGGAGCGTCCGGCGTCGTCGAGTTTCGCCCAGCGTTCGAGTTCGCGGCGGCGCATTTGCGCGTTCGTTCGAATCGTCGACCCGGCGTACCGTTTCGCTTGAATCGCTCGCGCTTTCAAGACCTGTTCGCGAACTTCGGCGCTCGACGTTCGCGGCGCGTCGGACGAAAGTTCGAGGTAGGAGACCGGCGGCGTTTCGATATGAATGTCGATTCGGTCGAGGAGCGGGCCGCTGACGCGCGCCATATACTTCTCGATTTGCCCGGTCGAACAGCGGCAAGCGCGGCGCGGGTCGTTGCGGTATCCGCAGGGGCAGGGGTTCATCGCCGCGATCAGAACGAAGGCGGCCGGGAACGTTTCGCTTCGAGCGGCGCGCGAGATCGTCGCTTTGCCGTCTTCGAGCGGTTGACGCATCGCTTCGAGCGTCGAGCGGCGGAACTCCGGCAGTTCGTCGAGGAAAAGGACGCCGTTGTGCGCCAAGCTGATTTCGCCGGGCGTCGGCTTCGCTCCGCCTCCGACGAGCCCGGGCGCGCTGATCGAGTGGTGCGGCTCGCGGAACGGTCGCGTCGCGACGAGCGGCGCTTCGCCGTTTATTTTTCCGACCGCGCTGTAAATTTGCGTCGTTTCGAGCGCTTCGTCGAGCGTCGGCGGCGGAAGAATCGTCGGGACGCGCTTGGCGAGCATCGTTTTTCCGGTTCCGGGGGGCCCGATCATCAGCATATTATGCGCGCCCGCCGCCGCGATGAGCGCCGCTCGTTTCGCGCTTTCTTGGCCGAGAACGTCGGCGAAATCGACGTCGTATTGCGAAAGCCGCTCGAAAAGCGCGTCGGAAAGACCGGCTTTCGGTTCGATTTCGAGCGCTCCGCTCAAAAAGCCGACCGCGTCGTTCAAGCGGGAAATCGGGATCGCGTCGATTCCTTCGACGATCGCCGCTTCGCTCGCGTTCGCCGCCGGAACGAGGATTCCGCGCAGGCCCGCCCGCGCCGCCGCGAGCGCCGACGCCAAAACGCCCCGACAAGGCCGCGTCGAACCGTCGAGCGCCAGTTCGCCGACGACCGCGTATTCCTCCAACCGTTCCGACGCGAACTGTCCCGACGCCGCGATCTCGCCGAGCGAAATCGGCAAGTCGAACGACGCCGCGTGTTTCGGCAAGTCCGCCGGCGCCAAGTTGACGACGACGTCGCCCGCCGGAACGCCGAAACCGCTGTTCGCGATCGCTAATTTAACGCGGAACGCGCTCTCGCGAACGACCGTCTCCGCCAACCCGACGATCGTCGTTTTCCCTTCGTCTTCCTTGCTTTTCGCGACGCCGCGCCCCGAAACGTCGACTTCGACCTCGACCGGCGTCGCGGAAACGCCTTGAAGCGAAAACGTTTTTACCTTGATTAACATTTCGGAAATCCTTGCGGAAAGGGCGGCGAGCGCGGTTGGTCGGACGGCGCAAAATTTAAGGAACGGGAAAGGGAGAAAAAACGCGCCGCGGGACGGCTCTCGGCAAGGTCGCGGCGCTTTTCATCGTTTCAGTTTTGCGTTTCTTGCGACTCTTGCGCGTCGGTCGCCCATTCGAAGACGCCGAACTTGCGGAAACGTTGGTAACGCTCTTCGACGAGGCGTTCGACCGGGATTTTCGTCAGCTCGCGCAGTTGCGTCCGCAAATATTGCTTCATTCGCAACCCCGCCAAGCGACAGTCGCGGTGCGCGCCGCCGACCGGCTCTTCGATCACGTCGTCGACGACGCCGAATTTGAGGAGGTCTTTCGACGTAAACTTGAGCGCTTCGGCCGCCTTATCCTTGTGTTCGCCGCTTTTCCAAAGGATGCCCGCGCACCCTTCCGGACTGATGACGCTATAATACGAGAATTCCAACATCGCGACGCGGTCGCCGACGGCGATCCCGATCGCGCCGCCGCTTCCGCCTTCGCCGATGACGACCGCGATAATCGGCGTCGGGAGCGTCGCCATCTCGAACATCGACTCGGCGATCGTTTGCGCGACGCCGCGTTCCTCCGACGCGACGCCGGGATAGGCGCCCGGAGTGTCGACGAAACAAATAATCGGCAGTCCGAATTTCGCCGCCATCCGCATCTTCGCGATCGCCTTGCGGTACCCCTCCGGATGCGCGCAACCGAAATTGCATTGAACGCGTTCTTTAGCGTCGCGTCCCTTTTGGTGTCCGATCACCATCGCTTTGAATTCGTCGAGTTTCGCCCAACCGACGCGAATCGCTCGGTCGTCGCCGAACGTTTTGTCGCCGTGCAGCTCGACGAACTCGTCGAACACGAGGTCGATGTAATCGAGCGTTTGCGGACGCTCCGGATGCCGCGCGACCTCGACCGTTTCCCAAGCGTTCAGGTTCGCGTAAACTTTTTTCGTCAGCTCGGCCAACCCGAGGCGCAAGCGCTGAACCTCTTCTTGGATTTCCGGCGAATCGGCTTTTTTGCGCAACGCTTCGAGGCGCGCCTCCATCTCAAAAATAGGTTGTTCGAACGAAAGCATCATCGCGGTTCTCCGGGGAGCGAAAAAAGGTAAAATCGGAACGCCGAGAAGCGACCGCGGCGGCGCTCCGTCGCGACGGTCGGTTGAACGACGTTGAGTTGGGGGAAACGGGTAAAAGGCGACGGGCGGCGGTCGGCGTTTTTTTCGTTATTTTATTCGCGTCGGCCCTCGTCGAGGCGACGATTTAACATTTTTGGAAAAAACGCGGAAAAAAAGGAATTTTTTGGCGTCAAAACGTTTTTTTTAACGTCCTAAAGATATAGGGAGCGTCGGGGCGTCGAGCCGTTGCGGAAAAAAACGAAATATTTTTGCAAATTTTTCAATTTTTAGCGTTAAAAATTCGCGGCGCTCGCTCTTAAAGAGCGGAAGTACGGCGGAATCGTCCGGAAAACGTCGACATATGATAAATATATACGGAGGAAAAGCGCGGCGTCAAGAAGCGATTTCGGAAAAAAAGAGAAAAAGGCAATATTTTTTAGCAAGAAAAAAGAGAAGACGGCAACTTAGTTTAAAACTCTTCGAAGACGCGTCGACATAAGCGGCGCGACGCCAAATTTAGCGCGACGGGGGGAACCGTTAAGAGTTTGTCGACAAAAGATAAACGGCGCTTGCAGTTGGGTAGAATAGGAAATTTAGGATAACGACAATGGTTAAGTCGATCGCAAAACAAATCAAACGCGCCGAATTGGAATTCGCGAACGTTCGCCGCGAACGCGCGGCGTTGGGGTTTGACGAAAACGTCGACGCTCGGCGCGAAGCGTCGAGCGGAACGGTCGCGACGTCGCGTTCCGAATTTTCGCGCAAAGACGAGAGTATGAAGGAAGAGATTTACCGAGAATTTTGTCGCGGCGTTTCGATTAAGGAGTTGGCGCAAAAGTTCGGTCGCGCCGTCGCGTCGATTTATCGAGCGGTCGGAGCGCGTCGGGCCGAGGGGATTTTCGCGCTTCCGCTCGATTTCGTCGCGAGTCCGGAATTTGAACGGGCGACGACGGCGAAAGCGGAGCGAGCGTTTCTCGTTTTTAACGAACGGAAAACGACGGTCGACGGCGAAACGGGCGCGGTTCGCGTCGACGGAGGAACGACCGTCGCGTCGCCGAAAAGCGGGAAATTAAGAGCGGCGGCGACCGTCGAATCGGCGTATTTGTCGCGGCTCGACGATTCGCCCCTGTTGAGCGCCGCCGAGGAAGCCTTTTTGTTCCGGAAATTTAATTTTCTCAAATTTAAAGCGGCTCGACTCCGCGAAACGCTCGACCCGAAAAAGCCGAAAATGAGCGTAATGGACGAGATCGAACGCCTTTGGAACGAAGCGGTCGCGACGAAAAAACGCTTAATTTCGGCGAACTTGCGGCTCGTCGTTTCGGTCGCGAAAAAATACGGCGCCGGTTCGCTCCTCTCGTTCAACGAGTTGGTGAGCGACGGCAACGTTTCGCTGATGAAGGCGGTCGAGAAATTCGATTATACGACCGGCAACCGCTTCAGCACTTACGCGACTTGGGCGCTTTATCGGAATTTCGCGCGGACGATTCCGGACGAACGGAAACGCGTCGAACGGTTCCGCCCGGGCGACGTTTCGCTCTTGGAGCTGAAACAAGATCATCGTTCGTCGCCGCTTCAAGCGGAGCGCGCATACGCCGAGCAAACGTCGCAAGTGCAAAGGTTTATGCGCGAATTGAACGAACGCGAACGCAAGATCGTCGAGATGCGATACGGGTTTGGCGCCGCCGATTCGAAACCGCAAACGTTGCGGCAGGTCGGCAAGAATATGGGCGTAACGAAGGAACGCGTTCGTCAAATTGAAATCCGCGCGCTCGAAAAAATGCGTCGCGTCGCCGAAGAGGAAAAATTGGAGATTCCGGATTTTTACTAAGCGGCGATTCGACGGCGTTTAACGTCGCGACGTTGCGGGACGTCGCGGTCTTGGGAGAAGTCGAGTCAAAACGAAACGCGAACGCGTCGGCGAGCGGAGACGAGCCGACGCGTTTTCTTTTTCTTGTTGGCCCGACGAACGTTAACGTTTCGCAGTTTTGGCCGTCGCTTTGACCGCCGCCGCAAAATAAAAAGAGCCGATCGCGCAAAGAACTTCGTCCGAACGAGTCGACCGCGCGAAATAGTCGGCGAGGAAAGCGCGAAAGTCCGGGATGACGCGAATTTTGCGGCGCACCGGGTCGTCTTCCGCAAAGCCTTCTTCTAAAACGCTTTCCGTCGCGCGGATTAACTCGTCGATCGGAAGGGCGCGCGCTTCCTGCGAACGTTCGGTGAGGAGAATTTCGTCGACGAACGGCGCCGTTTCGGCCAGCATTCCGCGAACGTCTTTGCCGACCGTCGTCGCGAAAAGAATCTTGATTTTGCGGTTCGGGAAGCGTTCGAGCGCCGCTTGAACGAACGCCGCGACCGAAGCGCGGTTGTGCGCTCCGTCGACGTAAACCGCCGGCGACTTCGAGACTTGCTCGAAACGGCAAGGCAAAACGATTTGCGTCGCGGCTTGGCGGAGCGTTTCCGGCGAAAAAGCGAGCGCGTTCGGTTCGAGAACGTTCGCGATTTTTAACGCGATTTCGAGATTCCAACGGCGCGCGTCGTCGAACGGCGGAGACGGAAGCGCCGCGACTTCGGGACTTATCGCGTCGATTTGATAAAGCGGAGCGTCGAATTCTTCCGCTCGACGGCGAACGACGGCGCGAACGCTTTCGACGTCGGCGGCGGAAATCATCGTTTCCGATTCGATTTGTCGCGACGCGGCGCCGCCGGGAAGACGAGCGATTCGAGCGTTCAAAATTTGCGAAAAACCGACGCCGCAAACGACCGGCGCGGAAGACTTAATAATTCCCGCTTTCTCTTCGGCGATCTCTTCGAGCGTCGAACCGAGAACGTCGCAATGGTCGTAACTAACGCTTGTAATCGCGGCGACGTCGGCGTCGCAAACGTTGGTCGCGTCGAACTTGCCGCCGAGTCCGACTTCGAGAATCGCGACGTCGACTTCGGCGCGAGCGAACAAAACGAGCGCGACGACGAGCGACCATTCGAAAAACGTCAACGGGCGAGAGTCGCCGCGTTCCTTTTCAAAACGAACGTAAAGACGGGCGAGTTCGAGAAGCGTCTCGGCGAAAAACGTTTTGCCGCAACGCTTTCCGTTGATTTGGAACCGCTCGGTCAGCTCTTCGATGTGCGGCGAGGTGAAGAGTCCGACGCGACGGCCCCGAGCGCGAAGGAGCGCGTCGAGCGAAGCGCAGACCGTTCCTTTGCCTTTGGTGCCGGCGATATGGACGATCTTAAAATTCTTCTCCGGGTTTCCGAGGAACGCAAGGAAGTCTTTTAAACGCAAAAGGTTGCGTCGCATTTCCTCGTAAGGAATTTTTTGAAACGTTTCGTAATTCGTGCGTTTGTAAAGAAAGTCGAGAGCGCGGCGGTAAAGATCGTTTTCTTTGGCGGACATCGCAAAAAAAAATAAAGGGCAAACGCCGCGGAAAAGTCGGGACGGCGGAAGGTTTTAAAAATGAACGACAAGGGGGAAATTTAAAATAGCGTTGTTAAAAACAGCGCGAAAAACGTCGCGTTCCGCGGAACAAAACGCGACGTTGAGACAAAACGCTCCCGTTCCGTCGAGCGAACCGACGCGGAACGCTCGACGGTGGAAACGTTAAGTCGCTAAATAAAACGGTTAGGCGACGACGAGTCGCGTTCGCCGTTTTCCGCTCAGCTTTGGAGCGGTTTCGTCATACGCATCGGGTCGAGACCTTCGGCGAGTTGATCCGGCGGGAGAATTTCTTTTTCTTCGCAGAGTTGGCGGATCGTTTTGCCGGTTTTGAAGGCTTCTTTCGCGAGCGCGGCGGCTTTTTCGTACCCGATGTACGGGTTGAGGCCGGTGACGATCGAGAGGCTTTGTTCGACGGCGGACGCGCATTTTTCGCGGTTCGCTTGAATGTCTTGGAGGCACTTGTCGGCGAAAACGTCGGCGCCGCCGGCCAAAATGCGGACGGATTCGAGCGCGGCGTCGGCCATCACCGGCATCAAAATATTAAGTTGGAATTGACCGCCCGAAACGCCGGAGAGACCGAGCGTCGCGTCGTTCCCGACGACCTTCGCCGCGAGTTGCATAACGCTTTCGCAGACGACCGGGTTGACTTTGCCCGGCATAATCGAGCTGCCCGGTTGGAGGTCTTTGAGGATGATTTCGTAGTAGCCGCAACGCGGGCCGGAGCCGAGCCAACGGATGTTGTTCGCGACGTTCGAAAGGGTCGTCGCGACCGCTTTGAGGAGCGAGTGCGCGGCGACGAGGCCGTCGCGTTGGGCGTTCGCTTCGAAGTGGTCGGCGGCTTCGCGGAAGGCGATACCGGTTTCTTTTTCGAGAATCGCGGCGACGGTGGAGCCGAATTTCGGGTCGCAGTTGATGCCGCTGCCGACGGCGGTGCCGCCGCACGGGAGTTCGCAAACTTGTTCGATCGCGAGATGGCAGCGTTCGATCGCGAGTTCGAATTGACGGGCGAAACCGCCGAATTCTTGACCGAGGGTCAACGGGGTCGCGTCGGCCAAGTGGGTGCGGCCGATTTTGAGGACGTCTTGCCATTCGGCGGATTGACGTTTGAGAATCGCGAGGCATTTTTCGAGCGCCGGGATGAGGCGTTCTTTAATGGCGACCGCGACCGCGACGTGAATCGCCGTCGGGAAGGAGTCGTTCGTCGATTGACCGCAGTTGACGTGGTCGTTCGGGTGAATCGGTTTTTCTTGCGAGAAGCGGTCGTAACCGGCGAGTTCGAGCGCGCGGTTCGAGATGACTTCGTTCGCGTTCATGTTCGACGAGGTGCCGGAACCGGTTTGGTAAACGTCGATCGGGAATTCGGCGTCGAGTTTGCCGTCGGCGACTTCGCGAGCGGCTTGGTACAACGCGGCGAGTTCTTTTTCACCGAGCGGAGCGCGACCTTTCGTCAAGCGGCCGAGTTGGGCGTTCGCTTGAGCGGCGGCCCATTTGAAGAGGCCGATCGCGTGAATCAGTTCCGGAGCGATGCGCGAACCGGAAACCGGGAAGTTTTCGACGGCGCGTTGCGTTTGCGCTCCGTAGTAAGCGTCGTGAGGAAGGCGGACTTCGCCCATCGTGTCGCGTTCGACTCGGTATTCGGACATTTATGGTCTCCTTGGAGAGATAAAATGGGGGTAATAGGTGAAAAACGTAAGCCGGCGCGTTCGGGCGGCGAAAAGTCGGCGTTCGAGGCGCGGCGTCGGGGCGTCGGCAGACAACGGCCCGACGCTACCGTCCATTATACGCCGTTTTTGAAAAGCGACAAGAGGACGGCGCCCCTTCGAACGGCGTTCCGGAGCGAAAAAAACGCTTGAAAACGCGCCGGTTAGGTAAAATGAAGCGGATAAAGCGAAAAAACGTCGTTGGAAAACGCGTTACCCAAAGCGGCGCAAGCCGACGATTCCGGCGAGAATCAGCGCGACGCAAATCGTTTTCGGGAGCGAAACCGGCGCGCCGAAGAGAACGACGTCCAAAACCGCCGCGCCGACGATTCCGATTCCGGTCCAAATCGGGTACGCGACGCCCATCGGGAGCGTTTTCATCGCCGACGAGAGGAGCCAAACGCTGCCGAACATCGCCGCAAGCGTCGCCAACGACGGCCAAAAAGCGGAAAAACCGCGCGAGTACTTCATGCCGACCGTCCAAGCGCACTCGAGGAGGCCGGCGATAAAGAGCAAAATCCAATTCATCGTCAAAAAGTTGATTTTTGTCTCGTTTAGGGTCGTCCCTAAGGAAACGGAACCGCGTCGAGGTCGTCCCCGACGCGGGCGCTTAACGCGCTTCAAGAGCGAAACGGCGTCGAAGCGGGTTTCGCTAATTTGCCTAAAACGCCGAGTTTGACGCGCTTCGACGGAAGCGAGAGCGGGGTAAAACGGCGATTTTGTCAATATATATTAATAGCGATAAAATCGGCGGGGAAAAAGAGGGAGAAAACGCCGAAGACGCGAACGAACGCGGCGTTTTCTCCGTCGCGGAAGTTTTTACTCGGCGTCGAGCGTCGCCGGGGCGGGCCAACGGTAAACGCGGACGTCGAATCCTTCGAAGCGGTCGACGAGGAAACCGCCGTCGAGCGTCGCCTTTGCGCCGTCTTCGAAGAGGCGTTCGACGGGGATTTGAGCGTCGCTCGGCGCGGTCGCGGAGAAGTCGAAACGGACTTCGATCGGTTTCGGGGACGCGTTGACGGCGACAACGGTAATTTCGTCGCCGCTAACTTTGAGGAGCGAAACGACCGACGGGCCGCCGAGCGGGTCGAGTTCCGGGCCGTTTAAAACGGTCGCGGTCGGTTGGAGTTCCGGGCGCGTTCGCTCGACGAGAACCGTTTGAAGGGACGCGATTCGTTTCGAGACGGTCGTTAAGTTTCCCCAAACTTCCGGGTTTGCGCAGCTTCCGTAATTCGGCAAGTTTCGCTCCGGCTCGACTTGATCGCCGTACGTGTACCAAACGATCCCGTTCGCTCCGGCGACGAGCGCGGCGAAGCTGGTCGCGTTCAACTCGCGGAACGTCGGAAAGCGCGTCCAGCCCCAACCTTTGAACGACTGCAAAATCGGCCAAATCGCTTTCGGGCCGTCTCCGGCGAGCGCGGCGTCGCGGCGGCTGATTCGCATATCGCGGAGCG
>JAFSDX010000070.1 GCA_017436025.1 Thermoguttaceae bacterium | reverse complement strand
TCGCTTTTCGTCTCAGCCAACGCATTTTCTTCGACGAAACCGCCGCGCCGTCGCCGCTTTCGAAGCGCGCCGAACGTTCGTCGACGTCGGCGTCGGACGAAACGGAACCGGTCGTAATCGCTTCCTTAATTTTCGACAGGAAAGAGCGTTTCCCGCCTTTCTCGCTCTTTTCGCGCTTTTCCTTCTTTTCGGGCTTTTCGCATTTTTCCCGTTTTTCTCTTTTTTCGCGTTCGTCGCGACGCACCGCCTTCCGCGCCTCCCGCTCGACCGCTTCGCGCTCTTGCGCTTCGTCGTCGGCGACCGGTTTCGGCGCGCGCTTTTGGCGAACCGCTCGTTCCTTTTTCGTCGCCAACTCTTCGACCAACGCCTCGTCGTCGCGGGTCAATCGGGTGCGCCCGTAACTCGGCGTCGCGAACGCGTCCAACTCGCCGTCTTCGACGTCGGCGACAAAATCGGCGTAATCTTCGAGGCGCGGCTCCGGTCGCGCTTTCTTTTTCGGCGCGCCGTAAAGGTCGTCGGACGGCGAAACGTACATCGTCCCGACTTCCTTCTCGCGGCGACGCGGCGGCTTGGCGTTCCCCCCTCGACGTTTCGACGAAGACGGCGCCGGGGACGACGTCGGAACGATCAAATCTTCTTGCGCTTGGTCGTCGACCGAGTCCCATTGAAATCTCGAAATGAACGACTTGCCGTTCGGTCGACGGCGCGCGCCCCTATTTTTTCCTTGCGAATCGTTTTTACTCAAAACATTCTTCCTTTGTCGCGAAAATTCGCTTTTTGAGCCGAAACCGGAAAAGCGACCGTTTAACGATCTCCTCCCCGCGACGCGTTCAAAAACGCGTTTCGGCGCGCTTTATCTAAATTTTATTCGTTATTCTTTTTATTCGTCGATCTCGCCGGTTCGCCGTTCGGCGCCGGAAATCAAACGAGAGCGCCCAAATCAAACGAGCGCCTTTTTAAACTCGGCGATTCGAGCGTCGACGTCGGCGCGGGTCGCTTTTTGGAAGCTCTCCATCGAAAAACCCTCGACGTTCAAACTCGCGACGACGGTCGCGCTAAGCAACGCTTTTTTAATACTTTCCGGCGAAAGGTCGTCCGATTCGGCAAGACTTCCCATCAGGGCTCCGGCGAACGAGTCCCCGGCGCCGGTCGGGTCGACGACTTTGTCGGTCGGGAAGGGCGGAACCAAATAAATTTCGTCTCGCCCGATCCACATCGCGCCGTGTTCGCCCTTTTTGACGACGACGAACTTCGGGCCCAGCTCCAAAATTTTGCGCCCGGCGGAGATCGGCGAACGGTCGCCGGTCAGAAGCGCGGCCTCTCCGTCGTTGAGAATCAACCCGTCGATCCGCTTCAAAAGTTCGAGCAGTTCGGCGCGCATTCCATTAATATAGAAGTCCATCGTGTCGGCGACGACGAGTTTCGGCGTCTCGATCGCGTCGAGGAGCGCCATATGCGTCGTCGGAGCCATATTCCCAAGAAAGACGTAAGGCGTCGCTTTGTAAGCGTCCGGAACGACCGGAACGTAATCGCCGCCCATCACGTTCGCCTCGAAACAACGGGTTTCGCGTTGGTTCATATCGTCGAAATAACGCCCGTCCCAAAACATCGTTTTTTCGCCGGCGCGAACTTCGAGCCCCGCCAAATCGACGTCGCGCGACCGCAGAAGCGCCGAATATTCCGGGTTCCAGTCTTCCCCGACGACGCCGATCAAGCGCGACTCGGCAAAAAAGCTCGCGGCGAACGACGCGTAAACGCCGCTCCCGCCCAACGCTCGCTCGCGGCGACCGAACGGAGTTTCAAGGGTATCGTAAGCGGCGGAACCGATCGTCAACAACGACATAAGAAGCGCTCCTCAAGGCGAAAAGTCGGGAACCGTTCGAACGCGACGCGGCGACAATATCGACGCGGCGCCGAACGTTTTCCTTCCTCGGCGACGGCGAAACGGCCCCAAGCGCGCTTTACGGAACGAATTTTCCGCAAAGACGGCGAATTTTGACTTCTTGGCGCGTTCTTCCGTCATTAATCTATTTTTAAACCGTCGACGCCGCGCTCCGACGCTCGGCTCGACCCGTTCGTTGAAGTTGCGAAAGACGCTTCGCGATTCCGGCGCCGGCGCGCGGAACCGTCGTCCCAATTCGACGCGTCGCCCGTTTCGCCCCGCTCGCCGCCGTCCGCTCGAAAGCGCGTCGGCAAGGAACGCGATCGACGCCCAAAACGCGCCGTCGGTCAAACGCCGTTCGAACTTCGACGAAAATTTCACATTTCGCCGAAAAAGAGTCCTTCATCACTAATTATAACGCCGTCGTTCGTATCCGCAACAAACATTTTTGGAAAATAACGATAATTTGTATAAAAACGGCGCGAACAAAGAGGCAAAATAGGAAAAAGAAATGAAAAACAACGTTTTGGCCGTCGTTTTAGCCGGCGGCAAAGGGGAACGACTCGAACCGCTGACCCGGGATCGCGCGAAACCCGCCGTTCCGTTCGGCGGCGAGTACCGCATCGTCGACTTCACTCTCTCCAACTGCTTCAACAGCGGCGTTCGTCAAATTTTACTCCTAACGCAATATAAATCGCTGAGCCTCGACCGACACGTCGCGACCGGTTGGGCCCGTTTTTTTCATCGCGAACTGCGCGAATTCGTCGACGTCGCGCCGCCGCAACAACGCCTCGCCGAAAGTTGGTACCAAGGCACCGCCGACGCCGTTTACCAAAATATTTACTCGATCGAAAAGGAATCGCCGGAACTCGTCCTCGTCTTGGCGGGCGATCACGTTTACAAAATGGATTATCGGCACATTATCGATTTTCACCGCGCGAAAAACGCCGACTTGACGATTTCCGCGATCCCGGTTCCGCTCGACGAAGCTCGCGGCCGACTCGGCGTGTTGGCGGCGGACACGGACGGTCGGGTCGTCGACTTCGAGGAAAAGCCGCTCGCGCCGCGCCCGCTTCCGGACGATCCGACGTCCTGTTTCGCGTCGATGGGCGTTTACGTCTTCAACGCGAAATTTCTGTACGAAGCGCTTTGCCGCGACGCGACGAAGCCCGGAAGCCGCCGCGATTTCGGGCGCGACGTCGTTCCGCGCGCCGTCCAAAACGACCGCGTTTTCGCCTTTCCGTTCGTCCAAACGGGCCCGGACGGGAAAAAACGCGGCGCGTACTGGCGGGACGTCGGAACGCTCGACGCGTACTTCGCCGCCAATATGGATCTCGTCGCCGTCAAACCTCAACTCAATTTATACGACGAAAACTGGACGATTTACTCGCTGCGCCCGAACTCGCCCCCGGCGAAATTCGTCTTGCCGGAAGGGGAAAGCCGAGGTTGCGCGCTCGACAGTCTCGTTTGCTCCGGCGCGATCGTTTCCGGCGGAACGGCGCGACGTTCGATCGTCGGCCTCGGCGCCCGAATCGAACGAGACGCGTCCGTCGAAGACTCGCTCCTTTTCGCGCAAACGGTCGTCGAACGGGGCGCGCGCCTCCGCCGAACGATCGTCGACAAGGGCGCGGTCGTTCCGGCCGGTTGGCGCGTCGGCTTCGACGCGGAACTCGACCGGTCGCGCGGTTTTTTTGTAACGGAAAGCGGAATTACCGTTGTGCCGAAGTTTGTCGGTTGACCGCGCCGCCGCTCGCGCTCGCTTAATTCGCCGATTTCAACGGTCGCGCCAACTTTGCCAACTTCGCCGGTTCAAGCGGTCGCGCCAGCTTTGCCAACTTCGCCGGTTCAAGCGGTCGCGCCAACTTTGCCGACCTCGCCGGTTCAAGCGGTCGCGCCAACTTTGCCGACTTCGCCGGTTCAAGCGTTTCGCTTATTTCTTCGCCCGTCGGAAACGGCGCGGCGAAACGTTCGTCAAAACCGCTAAAACCGGCGTCGTCGGTCGTTACCAACGCGGTTTCGGGTTCAAAATCGCCGCGATCGCCTCGACGAGCGACTTCAAGCCGTCGCCGGTAACCGCCGAGATGAGATGCGCTTCGACGCCCAGCTCGTCGGCGAAACGTCGGCGAACGACCTCCGCTTCCGGCAAGTCCTTTTTCGAGACCGCGACGATCTCCGTTCGCTCGCCGAGTTCCGCGTCGAACTGTTCGAGTTCGTATCGAATCGCCTTGTAATTCGCGATCGGGTCGGTTCCGTCGATCGGGGCCGGCTCGACCAAGTGGAGCAAGACGCCGGCGCGCTGGATGTGCCGCAAAAAGTCGTGTCCGAGCCCGACGCCGAGGTGCGCGCCCTCGATCAGCCCCGGAACGTCGGCGATGACAAATCCGCGGTCGGGCCCGATTTGCGCGAGCCCCAAGTGCGGTTGCATCGTCGTGAACGGGTAAGACGCGATTTTTGGTTTCGCCTTGGTGAGGCGGCTCAAGAGCGTGCTTTTTCCGGCGTTCGGCTTCCCGACCAACCCGACGTCGGCGATCATCCGCAACTCGAGACGAACGCGGCGTTCCTGCCCCGCTTCCCCCGGCGTCGCGATCAGCGGCGAACGCATCGTCGCCGATTTAAAGCGGACGTTCCCCTTCCCGCCGAACCCGCCGCGCGCGACGATAAACTCGTCGCCGTCCTCTTTCAGGTCTTTGAGGAGCAAATCGTTTTTCGCGTCGAAAACCATCGTCCCGACCGGCGTTTCGATAATCAAATCGTCGCCGGACGCGCCGTGCCGTTGCGCCGAGCCGCCCTGTTCGCCGCGCTCCACCTTCCAAGTTTTTTGGTTCGCCAAGTGGAGCAAACTCGCGACGTTCCGGTTGGCCCGCAAAACGACGTCGCCTCCGCGCCCGCCGTCGCCGCCGTCCGGGCCGCCGCGCGGGACGTATTTTTCGCGCCGAAAACTCGCGCAACCGTCGCCGCCCTTCCCCCCGACGACTTCGATCGTTACTTCGTCGACAAACATTTTACCTAACCCCTCTATTTTCTCTTAAAATCGGGACGTTCCGACGCGCCGTTTGGGAGACGCGGCGTTAAAACCGTTGTTTCCGGAAACGTCGACCGCCGATTCGAGCGGAAACAGCCCCAAAAAATTGTTTGCGGAAACGACCGCCGACCGTGCGAGCGGAAATTGCCCCAAAAAATTGTTTGCGGAAACGACCGCCGACCGTGCGAGCGGAAATTGCC
>JAFSDX010000069.1 GCA_017436025.1 Thermoguttaceae bacterium | reverse complement strand
GAAACGACGTTGACTCAACGCGTTAAAGTCGTTATAATCCGGCGATTTTGCGTCGACGAAGCGCGACGGCGAGGCGCGAGCGCCGAACGAAAGCGCGTTTTTGCGAGAAAACGGCGTTTTTTGAGCGGTCGCAAGCTCGGCGTCGGTTTTCAAAGGAGCGTTTTCGTTGTATAATGACGGCGTTTCTCGACGCGGCGCGTTCGCGTCGGAGGGCAAGTCGGCGAAAGCGGTTGGAACGACGTTGACGATTTTAACGGTCGCGACGTTTGAAGCGACGGCGGCTTGCGCGAAAATCATCGAATAAACGTTAATTTTGGGGAGCTGGGTAAAATGGCGAAAGCCGAAGCGACTGGTACCGGCGTCGTTTTAGAGGCGGCGCGACGCGAAAAACTGCGCAAAATCGAAGAAATGGGGATCGATCCTTGGGGCGGGCGTTTCGACGACCGCTCGCTGATCGGCGACGTCCGCGCTCGCGAAAGCGAAATCGTCGTCGGCGAACCGATCGAACTTCCGCCGAAATACGAAGGCGCTCCGCCGCGCACCGAAATCCCGACGAGCGGCCCGCAAGTCCGCGTCGCCGGGCGCGTGATGCTCCAACGCAAGCAAGGAAAGCTCATTTTCTGGACGATTAAGGATTGGAGCGGCGAAATCCAAATTATGATCGGGAAAAACCAAGTTCCCGAACAAGCCTGGGAACTCGCGCTCTGCGTCGACCTCGGCGACTTGGTCGGCGTCGACGGCGAATTCAAAAAGACGCAACGCGGCGAACTGACCGTCTTCGCGGAAAACGTCCACTTCCTGAGCAAATCGATCGAGACGCCGCCCGACAAGTTCAAGGGAATCAACGACCCGGAACTCCGCTCGCGAATGCGTTACGTCGACCTCGTTCACACCGACGGCGTCCTGCAACGCGCGCTCGACCGAACGAAGATCGTTTCGTCGATTCGTCAAACGCTCGCCGGCGAAGGTTTCGTCGAAGTCGAAGGCCCGACGCTCCACTCGGTCGCCGGGGGCGCCGCCGCTCGACCGTTCACGACGCACCACAACGCCCTCGACGCGACGCTCTATATGCGCATCGCGCTCGAACTGCACCTGAAACGCCTCCTCGTCGGCGGGATGGAACGCGTTTTTGAAATCGGTCGCGTTTATCGCAACGAAGGCGTCGACCAAACGCACAATCCGGAATTCACCCTGATGGAGCTGTACCAAGCGTACGGCGACTATCGCTCGATGATGGATATCACCGAGAAAATCATCGTCAACGCGATCAAAGCGCTCGGTCGCGGCTTCGTTCTCCCGTGGGGCGGGCAAGAAATCGACTTCACGCCGCCGTTCGAACGCAAGACGTACTTCGACGCGTTGGCCGAAGCGACCGGTATCGACCCGACCGACGACGCCGCGGTGATCGAATACGCGAAATCAATCGGAATCGAGGACGTCGACAAGAAACACGTCGACGTCGTTCGCAACGATATTTTCGAAGAAAAGGTCGAAGATTCGCTCGTCGGCCCGGTCTTCATTATCGACTACCCGGCGAGCATTTGCCCGCTGACGAAGCGGAAGCGCTCGAACCCGGCGATCGCGGAACGTTTCGAACTTTTCGTCCGCGGCTGCGAATTGGCGAACGCTTACACCGAGCTGAACGACCCCGACCTGCAAGAACAGCTCTTCCGCAGCCAACTCGAAGGGCAAAAGGACGAAGACTCGATGGCGAAGATGGATCATGACTTCATCCGCGCGCTCCGTTACGCGATGCCTCCGGCCGGCGGTCTTGGGATCGGGATCGACCGCTTGACGATGATGCTCACCGACACGACGAGCATTCGCGAAGTGATCTTGTTCCCGCTCTTGAAGCCGGAAGTTTTTGAGTGATTTTAGCGGTTGCATCGTTTTTGCCGTCGCGGGCGTTCCCGTTCGCGACGCGTTTGAACGGTTCCGCTTGACCGATTTTAGCGGTTGCGTCGTTTTTGCCGTCGCGGGCGTTCCCGTTCGCGACGCGTTTGAACGGTTCCGCTTGACCGATTTTAGCGGTTGCATCGTTTTTGCCGTCGCGGGCGTTCCGTTCGCGACGCGTTCGAGCGGTTCCGCTTGACCGATTTTAGCGGTTGCATCGTTTTTGCCGTCGCGAGCGTTCCCGTTCGCGACGCGTTCGAGCGTTTCGACGGTTAAAATAAAACGCGGCGACTTTAACGGTCGAACGGGTTGGGACGCCGGACGCGTCGGCCCGGGCGAGCGCAAGGTCTTTTTGCGTCCGAGAACGGGGCCGGTCGCGCCGGTTTTAGCGATTAAATTGAGCGCGGCGGGCTTGGCGACCGATTTTTACGTCGATTTTTAGCGTTTGCGTCGAGTTTTGCGCTCGGCCGCGACGTAAAGTGTTCGAAACGTCGGTTCGCGCGGCGTCGTTCGGCGATTTTGACGTTATTAATTAATATAACGTCGGAGCGGCGGATGGCGCGGCGACGAAAGAAATTTGAAGCAAAAATAAAGCGAAAACGTTCGGCGGATTCCGGCGAGCGAAACCCAACGAAGCGGCAAGGAAGGCCGAATGTATAAACTGTTGCTGATTTGGCGTTATCTTTTGACGCGGCGCATCGCGTTGGTCAGCGTCGTTAGCGTTACTCTCGGCGTCGCGACGATGATCGTCGTGAACGCGGTGATGCTCGGTTTCAGCCGCGAAATGGAGAACCGCATTCACGGCGCGCTTTCGGACGTAACGATCGGTTCCTATTCGTTGCGCGGCTTCGACGACGTCGACGCTCGGATTCGCGACGCGCAAAAGGTCGCCGGCGATATGATCGAAGCGATTACGCCGACGGTAACGACGCCCGGAATGCTCAGTTTTGAGTTCGGCGGCGGCGAGGTGATCACGCGGCAGGTGCAAATCGTCGGAATCGACGCCGCGACGAACGAACGGGTAACGGCGATCGCGCAATATTTGCAGCACCCGGAAAACCGCAAAGCGCTCTCGTTCGACCTCCGCGAAGACGGGTACGACGCGCAAAATCCGACCTTCGGCTCCGACGGCGTCGTCCGTCCGCGTTTGGCCGAAGCCGGTTGGAAAAAACGGCGCGCCGACGCTAAATATGAGAAATATCGTTGGGAGGAACGGCGCCGACGCCGCGAAATCCTCGAAAAGACGGCGCAAGCCGATTCCGCGCCGCCGCTCGAAGACGTCGCCGAGTCGAACGAAACGCTCGAAGGCGATCCTTACGCCGCCGCGCTCCAAAACTTCCCGAAGGCGCCGACTTACGACGCGATGGAGGAAACGACCGCCGACGCGCCGTCCGTTCCGACCGCGCCGACGCCGTTCGACGCCGGTTTTCCGGAGTTAACGTCGCCGCTCGCCGCCGCGCCGTCCGCCCCGGAACTCGCCGAAGTCGCGCCGGAAGCGCCCGAAGTCGGAGGGGGCGACGATTCGGAAGACGACCCGACCCGCGTTCCGACCGCCGTCGCCGCGACGCCGTTCGACGGTTTGGCCGAATTTGAAACGGAAATCGACAAGGAAACGACGCAAGAAACCGGCGCGATTCTCGGCGTCGGGCTCGTTTCCGGAGCGCGGCGTCGTCATTTGAATCCGGCGACCGGCGAACACGAACTGCGCGAGTCGCTCGCGACCGTTCCGGGGGCCGACGTAACTCTTTCTTTTTTAGGCGTTAAGTTCGATAATCCGACGCGCGCTTTCGTTTCCGACCGCTTTACCGTCGTCGACCTTTACGAGTGTCGGATGGCGGAGTACGACGAATCGTTCGTTTTCGTCCCGATCGACCGCCTGCAAAAACTGCGCGGAATGATCGCCGACGACGGAACGAAAATGGCGACCCAGCTTCTTATCAAGGCGAAACCGGGCGTTAAAATCGAGGAGTTGCGCGACCGATTGCGCGCCGCCGAGGAGTTCCCGGAACAGCTTTTCGAAATCGAAACTTGGCGCGACCAACAAGCGACGACGTTGGCGGCGGTCGAAATGGAGTTGTCGATTTTGAACGTCTTGCTCTTTTTATCGATTTGCGTCGCGGGATTTGGAATTTTGGCGATATTTTTTATGATCGTCGTCGAAAAAACGCGCGACGTCGGCATTTTGAAGTCGTTGGGGGCGAGCGGAAACGGGATTATGCAAATTTTCCTCCTTTACGGACTTGCGCTCGGCGTCGTCGGCGCCGGTTTGGGAACCGCGCTCGGCTTTTGGTTTGTCGCGAACATCCAGGAAGTCGCCGACTTTTTGTCGCGAGCGACGGGGCGCGAAGTCTTCGACCCGTCGATTTATATGTTTCATCAGGTGCCGGCGATTATCGAGCCAGCGACCGTTTTTTGGATTGTCGTCGGTTCGCTTTTTATCGCGGTCGCTTCGAGCGTCTTACCGGCGTTGCGAGCGGCGCGCCTGAAACCGGTCGACGCGTTGCGAATTTGAGCGGCGCCGTCGACGGCGAGCGCGAATCGTTTTATCGCTTTTTTGTCGCTTATTAATATATTGACAAAATGGAGGCGAAAAGACGAAAAAAAGCGCGGAACGTCGAAAATGCGCGACGTTAACTTTTTAGGGAAACGAATTTTGTTTTTGGGAGCGGCGGCGTTTAAACGTCGCGTCGACGATTTAAGGAACGGGCAAAGGAACGGCGATGGAAAGAAAAAGCGACGAAACTAAGAAAAACGACGCGCAAATTTTGGCGCAACTTCGCCGTCGTTCCGCGTCGTCGAACCGTCCGCAACCGGAAGAAGGCGCGTTTTGGTTCGACGAACCGAGCGTCGCCGCGCCGCGAACGCCGCTCGCGCTTCCCGCGACCGACGCCGAGGACGTCGTTTCCGTCTCGACCGACGCCGCGAGCCGCTCCGAAGCGTTGCGTCGATTGGTCGCTGGAGGCGCGCCGAAAGAACCGATGAGCGCGTTGAGTCCGACGTTGCGAAATTTGCGCGAAGAGCTGGACGCTTCCAACGCGGCGACTTTTGCCGCTGAATTTGACGATAACGCCGAGTTTGCGGGCGACGCGACGCTCGATTTATTGGAATCGACCCTCGACGCGTCGCAACGTCGGGAAGAAAGCGGCGGGGAAAAAGCGTCGAACGCGCTGTCGAGCGAAGCTGGGCAAGACGCGGGAAAAGGACAAAATAAAGACGAAGCGCCGGGGTTGAGCGATTTTAACGACGGGGGCGAGGCGTTCGAGTTGAGCGATTTTGACGAACAGGCCGGCGAAACGGCTTCGTTGGAAGCGGAAGGATCGTTAATTTCGGACGAGACGTCGGAAGCGTCGGAAGCGGCGGCTCTTTTCGCGTCGGAGGAAAACGGCGTTCTCGCGTCCGAGCCGGCGACTTCGCGAATCGTCTTGCTCGAACCGGCGGGCGAGCCGCGCAACGAGCAAAACGAAGCGGCGTCCGCGGCGCCCGATTTGATGGTCGTTTCGAATTTGAAAAAAGGATACGTTAAAGCGAAAAAATTGATTCCCGTTTTGCAAGGCGTCGATTTGACGGCGCGGCAGGGGGAACTTCTCGCGATCGTCGGGCAAAGCGGTTCCGGCAAAAGCACTCTCCTGCACCTGATGGGAACGCTCGACTCGCCGGACGCCGGGACGATTCATTTCGACGGACAGCGGATCGACAATCTTTCGTCGGCGCAGCGCGACGTGTTGCGTAATCGCTTTATCGGGATGATATTTCAATTTTATCACCTGATTCCGGAGATGACGACGCTCGAAAACGTCTTGGCGCCGCTAATGATTCGCGAGTCGTTTTTGGGATACTGGAGCAAAAAACGGGAATACGTCGCTCGAGCGAAGGAGTTGCTTGCGCTCGTCGGGCTTTCGCATCGCTTGAAACACCGTCCGAACGAACTTTCCGGCGGCGAAATGCAGCGCGCGTCGATCGCTCGAGCGTTGATTTCGAATCCGCGAATTTTATTGGCGGACGAACCGACCGGCAACCTCGACTCGAAAGCGTCGACCGGCGTTTTGAAACTTTTGCGCCAACTGAACGAGGAACAGAATTTAACGATTGTAATGGTTACGCACGATATGTCGCAAGCCGCCGACGCCGACCGCGCGATTCGGTTGGTCGACGGTTTGGTCGTTCCGGAGTGAGCGTCGCAAGATAAACGTCGCTCGATTTAGATAGCGTGCGAAAACTCTATCTTTGTTGAATTTTTGGCGCGTCGCCGTCGAATTGAAGCGAAAAGACGGCGGCGCGATTTCGACGCCGGGGACGGCGCCGGAAAAATTTCTCTTTTTTTCGCTCTTTTCCGCGATTCTTGCGCGGACGAATCTTGTTAAACGTTTCAAGGCGGGGTAAAATAAGGGAGTTGACGTTGGCGACCGGCGCGTTTGGCGGCGGGACGGAACGCGTCGGCATTCGAGTGTTGTTTAACGAGCGGCGGCGTTCTAGCGACGACGTTAAGCGGCGTCGGTCGTTGCGAAGTTCCTGAATATTCGGCGTAAACGGAATAATCGGCTCTTCGAAACGACGGAAACGGACGGCGCGAAGCGTTGGGCGCGTTCGACGGAACGACGTGGCGCTCGCCGATATTTGCGAAAGGCGTTTTATGTCTCTTAAAGTTTACATTAATGGGCGTTTGGTCGACCGCGAAGACGCGAAAGTCAGCGTTTTCGACCACGGATTTCTGTTCGGCGACGGGATTTTTGAAGGTTTGCGTTGTTATAACGGCAAAATTTTCCGTTTGAAACAACATATCGATCGCCTTTGGGATTCCGCGAAAACGCTCGATATTCAAATTCCTATTACGAAGGAAGAAATGAGCGCCGCGATGTATCAAACGATCGAAGCGAACGGTTTCGCCGACGCTTACATCCGTTTGATCGTTACCCGCGGCGAAGGGACGCTCGGTTTGGACGCGCACCTCTGCAAAGACCCGGCGATCGTTATCATCGTTCAAAAACTCGCCCTTTACTCGGCCGACTTTTACGATCAAGGGATTAAAATCGTTACCGCCAGCACAATCCGAACGCCGTCCGACTCGGTCAACCCGCGCGTCAAGTCGTTGAATTATCTCAACAACATTATGGCGAAGATCGAAGCCTATTACGCCGGTTGCGAAGAAGCGTTGATGCTCAATCATAAGGGCGACGTCGCGGAATGCTCCGGAGACAACATTTTTATCGTTAAAAACGGCAAACTCAAGACGCCGCCGACCGACGCGTGCATCTTGGAAGGGGTTACGCGCAACGTCGTGATGGAAATTTGCGAGGAACTCGGCCTTGAATGCGTCGAAGCGGCGTTTACGCGGCACGACGTGTACACCGCCGACGAGTGCTTCCTGACCGGGAGCGCCGCCGAGTTGATTCCGGTCGTCGGCGTCGACGGGCGCGTTATCGGCGACGGGAAACCGGGGCCGATCACCAAGACGATTCTGTCCGCGTTCGGCGATTTCGTCAAAAAGGACGCTTAACAACGCTTGCGCCGATCGTCGCGCCGAGTTTTAACGGAAAGCGCGGCGGCGACCATTAGCGTTGAAAAAACGAACGACGTTCCGGCGGCTTCTTGCGCGCGCCGGAGCGAACGGTCGTTGTTTGCCGTTTGGCTGCCCGACGGCGGACCGATAAAGCGCGTCGGGCGTTAAAATCGGCGCGTCGGGCAAGATTTAACGTCGGGAACGGCGGCAAACGAAGGAAAAACGAACAATTTAACGGCGTTTTGAGCGCTGAAAATAAAAATGCGAACGAAAATTATCCTCGTGGGATACCGCGCGACCGGTAAATCGACCTTAGCGGCGCGTTTGGCCGAGCGTTGGGGGTTCGATTGGTTCGATACCGACGACGTCGTCGAAGCGCGAGCCGGGAAGCGAATCGCCGATATTTTTGCGCAAGACGGCGAACCGGCGTTTCGCGATTTGGAGGCGGCGGTCGTCGCGGAGTTGGCGAACGACCCGCGCCCGATGGTCTTGGCGACCGGCGGCGGCGTTCCGTTGCGGGAGGAAAATCGTCGAATTTTGCGGGAGCGCGGCGTCGTCGTTTGGCTGACCGCGACGGTTGAGACGATCGCTCGGCGAATGAGCGGCGACAAATCGACGGCGGCGCGGCGTCCGGCGCTGACCGACGCGAAGTCGCCGGTCGCCGAGATCGCGAAAGTGTTGGCGGCGCGCGAGTCGATTTATCGCGAGAGCGCGACGTTGAGCGTCGCGGTCGACGGCAAAACGGTCGACGAATTGGTCGAGGAGATCGCCGATCGCGTTCCGGAATTTTTCGCCGAGGAATGTTCGGGGCGGCGTTCTCGTTGAATCGCGGGGCGGTTGCGGCGGTTTTCCTTATATATTATATTAATATTGGTAATATTGGCGGCGTCGGCGGCGCGACGACTTATTTGCCGAGCGGCGCGACCGATTTTCCGACCGTTCCGGAGCCGTCGCGGTTTTGAACGTCGACGACTTTAGGTAAAACGCGCGTTTTGGAGACGCGTTGGGGAAAAGTAAGAAATAAAAAATGTCTCCGGCTCCTTTTTTATCGAGATTTGTCGTCGGTTGGTTGGCGGCGCAAGCGACGAGTCGCGTCCAAGAGACCGTCGTCGACGAACTGAAAACGCGGATTGCGTCCGGGAATTTAGGCGATTTGGGCGGCTTGGAGAGTTACGAAGGGCTCTTGTTCAAGGGAAAGAGGAGCGCGACCGAGGCGAATTCCGAAAATTCCGGGGCAAACGTCGGGCTCGAACGCGTCGACGTCGGCGTCGTTGGCGCGACGAAGCGGGAGCTTGTCGGTATTTTGGATAAAATGGGGGTTCCCAAGGCGACGAAAAACGGGGATTCGTTGACGTTTTACGCCGGTTCTTGGCTTGGTTTGCGGTTCGCGGTCGTCGAAACCGGCGTCGGCGCGGCGCAAACGCGCAAGGGGACGGAGGCGTTGATTCAAGCGTTTCGACCGATTCGCGTCGTTTCGGTCGGGTTCGCGACGGGGTTGCGACCGGGTTTGAAGAGCGGCGCGATCGTCGTTCCGGAGCGATTTCAGCGCGCGAACGGTTCGACGCTCGATTGGGGCGCGGGCGGCGACGGCGACTTGGCGGCGGAGGGAAGCGCGTCGCCGTTTGAGGGTTGGGCGAGCGGAACGTTGCGGAGCGTTACTCGACCCGTCGTCGAGCCGAGCGAAAAGCGGGAGTTGGGCAAGGAGACCGGCGCGGCGATTTGCGACCGAGGAACTTGGCCCGCCGCCGAAGTTTGCGCCGCTTCCGACGTTCCGTTTTTGCCGTTGCGAGTCGTTCTCGACGCTTGCGACGAGTCGGCGCCGCGCGACGTTCGAGCCGTCGACAATTCGCAAAGCGCGGCTCGGCTTCTCGGCGCGTTTTTCGGCGCCGTTTCGAAGCGACCGGGCGCCGCGCTCGACCTTTATAAAGCGAAGGAGCGCGCGCTCGTCGCCGCCGATAAGTTGGCTTCCGCGCTCGAAACGATTTTGAAAGCGGGCGGTTGACGCGATTTCAAGCGCCGGAGTTTGTGAAAAATAACGATTTTAACGAACGCAAGGGGCGTCGTTCTTTTTTTCGACGTTAAAATGCTAAAAACGGAGAAAGCGGGCGATTCTTTGCGCGCTTGTTCGGGTTGGATTTTCGTCGGTCGACCGGCGAAGGGGCGGTTTTCTCGATTTTTAAGTTAAAATAGGCTTTTTGCGGAAGTTGAGCGACGTTGGCGGCGTTAGGTTGGGGGAGACGCGACGTTTGAAGCGAATGGAGAAGACGAGGTAGATGGGCAAAATTGGGAAAACGCGAAGCGAGCGCGGCGGAGCGAAACGGCGACGAACGGTTCTTTTTCAAGACGGTTTGGGCGCGTTGAGCGTCGCCGCGTTTCTTTTTTTAGGCGCGACGATTCGCGAAGTCAACCTCTTAATGGCGTTGGGGGCGTTTTTTGCCGGTTTTGCCGTTCTCGATTATTGGCAAGGACGGCGTTCGTTGCGGCGGTTGCGCGTCGCTCGACGATTGCCCGACGCGATTTTCGCCGAAAAACCGTTCGAAGTCGAGATTGAAATCGACGCGACCCAACGCCGTTCGTCCGCTTGGGGCGTCGTCGTTGAAGACGAGTGGACGCGTCAGGAGGGAGAACGGGCTCTTGTCGCGTCGCCGAAACAAGAGAAGACGGGTAAGATAGGCGGCGTTGGTAAAGAGGGGAGAAGGGGGAATAGGGAAGGAAGTGAAAAGGAAAAAAAAGGGAGGAATAAAGCGACTAAAGTAAATGCGAAAGACGGCGAGGCGGCGCAAAATGAAACGCGTCCAACCGTCGCGGCGACGGCCCGACCGACCGCTTATTTTCCGCGAGTGAAGGGAGGCGAGCGGCGGCGCGAGCGGTATTGCGGCGTCGTCGCTCGGCGCGGCGTTCGGCGACTCGCGACGTTGACGGCGTCGACCCGATTTCCTTTCGGATTTTTCCGGAGTTCGGAGCGGTTCGACGCGCCGGACGAGATTCTCGTCTTTCCCAAAATCGGCGTTTTGACCGAACGTTGGAACGCGGAATTCGGCGTCGCTCGGCGAGAAACGACCGTTTCGACCGCTCGAACGTCCCGAATCGCGGGGAAGACGTTGACCGTTCGTGACTGGCGGCCCGACGATTCGAAAAGAGCGATTCATTGGCGCGCGACGGCGAAACGCGGTCAACTGCAAGCGCGCGACTTCGAAAAACGAGATAATTCCGTTAAAATATTGATTCTTGATCTGTTTTTTGATAAAGCGAACGGGTTGGAGCGCGGATTGAACCTTTCGCGGGAGCAAAACGGCGAAATTAAAACGGACGCGCAAAGCGGGGAGTTTTGGGAAAAAGGGGAGAAAGCGCAAAAGAGGAAGGGGCGAAAAACGGCGAAAGAGGCAAGCGGAACCGACGCGTCCGAATCGGTTCGGCGTTCGGCGCTCGTCGAAAAAGCCGTTTCGTTTGCGGCGACCTTAATCGAGCGCTGGACGCGTTCGAACGACGCGAAATTGCTTTTGGCGATTAACGGCGACGCGGCGGCGTTCTCCGGTAAAAACGGCGTTCCCGATAACGGAGGGGGGGCGGACGGTTCGGGGAGATTCGAAAAAGCGAAGAAAATGGGGAACTTGGACGATTTGGGGAGGTCAGGAGCTTGGGACGGGCGCGTCGAATCGGGGAGCGGAGCGTTTCGGCGAGCGTTGACCCGTTTGGCGACCGTCGAAACGCCGCGTCGCGACCGGTTGCCCGAAATCGCCGCGTCGCTCGACCCGCGAGTTTTGGCGAACGCGCAAATTTTTATCGTTTCCGTCGCGCCCCTCGACGGCGCTCGGCTTGCGGAAAACGAGAGCGGAACGGATAAAATGGGTGAAATGAGAGAAATAGACAAGGCTGAGAAACCGGGCGAGGCGGAAGCGGTCGCGTCGGGGCGAGGAATCGGCGGGCGTTGGCGCGACGCGAGGCTGATCGACGCGTCGGCGTTCGATTTTGACGATTATTTTGAATTTTAAGTTGAGCGAGCGTCGCGTCAACGACGTCGCGACGAACGGACGCCGCGTTGAGAACGGCGCGAGAAAAAAGAAAGGCGCCGTTTAAAAAAACGGCGGGCGCCGACGCAAGAAATTTTGAAGGAAAAACGTTAAAATAGCGAGTCGACGCGGGCGCCCCCCTCGAAAAAAATCGTCGATAAGGTAAAATTAACGTCAAGAGCGCGTCGGCTTTCGGAGTGAAAGGTCGAAACGCGTTCGTCGAACGCGCCGCGTTTTAAAACCGTTGCGATTATCAGATTATTCGCTGGGTTTGTCGGCGGCGTTTCGGAAAGAGTTTTACGTAACGCGAATGGAAAGAAGCGAACAATGAGCGTCGAACGTTATCCCTATTTGAAGGCGGAAGACCCGGAAATTTACGACTTGATTCAACGGCAAATCGAGATGGAAGACACGACGCTAAAAATGATCGCGTCGGAAAGTTACGCCTCGACGCCGGTGATGGAAGCCTGCGGTTCGATTTTTACGAACAAATATTGCGAAGGGTACCCCGGCGCCCGTTATTACGAAGGGAACGAAGTCGTCGACGATCTCGAAAATCTCGCGATCGCTCGCGCTAAGGAACTTTTCGGCTGCGAACACGCCAACGTGCAGCCGTATTCCGGCTCCCCGGCGAACAGCGCCGTTTACCGCGCGCTTCTGCAACCGGGCGACAAAGTGATGGGCGTTCCGGTTTCGGACGGCGGCCACCTGACGCACGGCTGGAAGGTCAGCTTTTCCGGAATGGACTTCCAACAAGTTCCGTATCGTCCGAACCAAGAAACCGGGCGTCTCGATATGGACGAAGTCCGCGAAATCGCCCTCCGCGAACGTCCGAAAATGATTTGGGCCGGGATGAGCGCGTATCCGTTCAAGCTCGATTACGCCGCGTTCGCCGAGATCGCGAAGGAAATCGACGCTTACTTGGTCGCCGACATTGCCCATATTAACTCGCTTATCATCGCGGGCGTCCATCCGAACCCGGTTCCATATTGCGACGTCGTTACCAGCACCGCGCACAAGATGCTTCGCGGCCCGCGCGCCGGTTTCATTTTGTCGAAGGTCGAAGACCGTTACCAAGCGAAATATCACGCCGAATCGAAGTGGAACCTTGCGCAACGCATCGATCGCGCCGTCTTCCCGACGCTCCAAGGCGGCCCGCATATGCACGCGGTCGCCGGGATGGCCGCGGCGTTCAAATATGCGCAAACCGCCGAATTTAAGGCTTACGGCGAACAAATCGTCAAGAACGCGCAAGCCCTTTGCGCCGAATTGGAAGCGCTCGGTCGTTCGATTGCCGGCGGCGGAACCGAAACGCACCTCCTTCTTCTCGACTTCCGCAAGGAAGAGTTTACCGGGAAAGACGCCGCGAAAGCGTTGGCGAAGTGCGGTATTATCGCGAACTTCAATATGGTTCCGGGCGACGCGCGCTCGCCGTTCAAGACGAGCGGCGTCCGTTTGGGAACGCCGTCCTTGACGAGCGCCGGGATGAAAGAGCCGGAAATGAAAAAAGTCGCGGCTTGGATCGACCGCGTTTGCAAGAATATCGACAATATCGACGAAGTCGCGCCGACGATTCGCGCCGAAATCGCCGAATTCTGCCGCGGGTTCAAGAAACCGGGGATCGGCGACTGAAAATAGGCTGACTTTGCCGGTATTTTTAGCGAGACGAGCCGACGCGGCGTTCCGATAAACGGCGGCGCGGCGCGTCTCGACCGGCGAACGCCGACGAATCGACGAACGTTCGACGAAGAGAAATCGTCGGCGACGGGGATTTTGCGTCTTCGCGTCGGCGATTTTGAGCGTTTCACGAGCGCGGCGTCGGCGTTTGGGGCGAGCGAAACCGGGAACCGGGAAGGGCGAACGTCCGTCGATTTTGACGTCGTTTTCCGCTTTGGGCGAGCGAAACCGGGAGCCGGGAAGGCGAACGTCCGTCGGTTTTGACGTCGTTTTCTGCTTTGGGCGAGCGAAACCGGGAGCCGGGAAGGCGAACGTCCGTCGATTTTGACGTCGTTTTCCGCTTTGGGCGAGCGAAACCGGGAAAACGGAAAGAGCGAACGTCGGAAGGCGGCGAACGTTCTAAAATTTAAGGGCGACGGCGAAGTTTTCGCGACGCTTGTCGCGCCGATGATCGGTTCGACCGAAAAAATCGGCTTTATTGGGAATGAAAACGCGGCGGCGGAAAACGTTTGGTTCGCCGTATAATCGTTAAATTTTGCGCGACCCTTAGCGCCGAGGAGCGAACGACGATGACAAACGAAGAAAACGTTGCGAACGAAACGACGAACGCCGAAGCGACGGCGTCGGTTTTCGACGAAACGACCCCGCTTGAAACGTTGCGAGCGGCGGCGGACGCCGGGAATCTCGACGCGCTTTGCGAATTGGCTTGGCGGCGCAAACACGGCGTCGGCGTCGAGCGCGACCCGAGCGAAGCGCTTCGGCTTTTCCGTCGAGCGGCGGAGGCCGGGAGCGCGACGGCGGCGAACAATCTCGGCCTTTGTTTCGACGAGGGCGTCGGCGTTCCGCAAGATTTCGACGAAGCGGCGGTTTGGTTCCGGCGCGCGGCGGACGCCGGGGACGCGGCGGCGCAAAACAACCTCGGTTGGGCTTATTTGAACGGGCTCGGCGTTCGCAAGAGCGCGGGCGCGGCGACTCGTTGGTTCCGCAAAGCCGCCGAACAAGGGCTCGCCGGCGCGCAAAACAATTTGGCGCATTGTTACGAGAACGGTATTGGCGTCGCGAAAAATATCGAGGAGTCGACGCGTTGGCTCCAAGCGGCGGCGGAATCGGGGCTGGCCGAAGCGCAAAACAACCTCGGTTGGCGTTATCAAAAGGGGCTCGGCGTCAAAGCCGACTTCAAAGAGGCGGCGGTTTGGTTCGAACGCGCTTCCGAAGCCGGGCTCGCGGCGGCGCAAACGAACCTCGGTTGGCTTTACCTGAACGGGCTTGGCGTCGACCGCTCCGACGAAAAGGCGTTCGAGCTTTTTGAGTCGGCGGCGAAACAGGGCGACTTGGCGGCGATCGGACGCTTGGCGCAGTGTTACGAATATGGTCGCGGCGTTGCGAAAAACGATTATGTCGCTGCGAAATGGTATCAAATCGCCGCGAACGCGGGGGACGCCGGGGCGCGCCGCAAATGCGAAGAGTTGGCGGGCGCCGCGACGAAGAAACTCGACGCGCTTCTGCGAAGCGACGGGCCGAAATTGAAATGACGTTTTTTGACGTTTAAGTCGATTTGGCAGATAGAAAGCGTTTGAAGACGGCGAGTCGAACGACGATTAAACGGTTCGATTCGCCGTTTTTCTTTTCTCAAAACGCTAAAATTTCCGAAAGCGCCTATTTTAAGTTTTTAATAAAGAATCACTTCGACGGGTTTTAGCGATTTTAACGGGGGTCGGCGGCGCGACGGCAACTAAAATCGCAGGCGCCGGGCGCCGAACGGCAAACCGGGAAGTCGGACGGTTCGCGACGGGCGAGGTCGCGGACGGCGCAAACGAGGCGGTCGTCGGCGCCGCAACAGGCCGCGCGGCGATACGAAACGCCGAGTTCGTCGCAAACTTCCTTTAATTCGACGTCCAAATCGAAAACGGTTTCCATATTCTCGAAAAAGAAACCGATCGGCGAAACGATAAGTCGATTCCAGTCGGGGTTTTCTTCTTTGTAACGGCGAACGAAATCGGCGACGCTTGGTTCGAGCCAAGGCGTTCCCGGCGAACCGCTCCGACTTTGGAACGCGAGCGCCGCGTCGAGTCCGACCGAACGCAACCGACGGCGCAATTCCGGCGGAAAGTCGGCGGCGTCGGGGAAAACGAAGTTGCGGGCGGGAAAGCGGAGCGTCGCGTCGGCGTCTTCGGCGGCGTTTTTTTCCTCGGCGACTTGACCGCCGAAACCGGGCGCGTCGAGCGTCGAACGCAAAACGGCGGTCGCGGCGGCGAGAAGCTGGGCGGTATACGCCGATTTTAACGCGTCGTCGGTCGGGAGCGAATGCGCCGAAAAGAGAATTAAGCGTTTGGGCGGCGCGTCGTCGGATTCGGCGTCGTTAAAATCGGCGGCGTCGGCAATATCGACGTTTTTTAGGGGATCGAGGGATTGCGGAGTTTGCGCGGTTTGGGAAAACGGCGCGGCGGCGTCGAACGGGTTTGATTCGAGTTCGTCCCAAGCGAGCGCGGTCAAAAGCGCGTCGGCGGCGGCGCGACGGTACGCCGGAAGGTCGAAAAACGGGGGCGTTTGCGCAATTTGAAGGCGAGCGGCGAACTCCGGCGACCGTCGGCGAACCGCGTCGCGAACCGCGTCGATATATCGTCGGCAACTCTGCGGCGACCCGAACGCCGACGTCGGGAAAACGAACAAACGGCGAACGCCGTCCGCTTCCATTTGGGCGAACGCGTCGTCGAACGTTGGCGGCGCGTAAAGGTTGCCCCAATAAATTCGGGGCGTCGTCGGCGGTTGAAGCGCGGCGTCGGCGAGGATTTTTGTTGAATTTACTGGATTTGCTGAATTTTTCGGTTGCGCCGGGGCGGTTTCGGCGGCGAAGGCTTCGCTCAAACGGTCGAGAAAACGGCGACATTCTCCCGGGAGCGGACTGACGCCGTCGAAACGTTCGTATCGCTCGAAAATTGCGGCGCGGCGAGCCGGCGGAACGCGCTTTCCGATTAATATTCGGTCTAAAAACGGATTAATGTCGTCGATTTTTTCCGGGCCGCCGTAAGAGGCGAGAAGAATTGCGTCGAACATAGGGAAAATGGCGAGGTTGGGCGCTTTGCGGCGGGAGCGCGGTTTGCGTTGGCGGAAACGAACGGAGAAATAACGCCGAATTGAACGGTCGCCGAGGCAGGCGGCGCGTCTCCGGCGTTCGCTTTTCCTTATTTTAAGATAATCGGAATTTATCGCAAGAGAATTTTTAAACGACTTTTCGAAAATTTCGGAGCGCAAAAGGGGCGGGGCTCTTGATTTTTTCGCGATTTCGTTTATTTTAACGGCGTCGAACGAGTCGGTTGGCGACGCGACCGGTTGACGTGATTCGCGTCGAAACGGCGAAAGTCGGACGTCGAACGAGTCGGTTGGCGACGCGTTCGTTCGACGTTCGATAAACGGCGGCGTTTGGCGAAGATGGCAAAGATGGCGAAGAGCGCGAAATTAAGCGGGAAAGGGCGCGAAGAATGTCTACTGAAACGGATATTTATTTCCAACAAGCGGCGGAAACGCGGTCGCAGGACGAGTTAAAAGCGGCGCAAAACGAAAAATTGATTCAAATCGTTCGTTATGCGACGGAAAAGAACGCCTATTTTCGCGAGCTTTACAAGAAAGCGGGCGTCGAGGTCGGCGATTTCCGCGGAATCGAGGATATCGCGAAGTTGCCGACGATCTCGAAAGCGAATTTCCGCGAAACGTATCCGCTTGGAATGAATTGTGTTCCGAAAAACGAGATTCGCGAGATGCATATGTCGAGCGGCTCGACCGGAACGCCGGTCGTTATGCCGTATACCGCGGGCGACTTGGCGCAATGGGCCGAGTGTATGGCGCGCTGTTACCGAATGGCGGGTGGCGAGCCGGGCGACCCGATTCAGATTATGCCGTCGTTCGGGCTTTTTAACGGCGGGTTCGGGATGTATCACGGGGCGCGCGCGGCGGAACTTTTCGTCATTCCGACCGGTTCCGGGAACACGGAGCGTCAAATTCGGCTCGCTCGCGACTTCAATACGAAGATTTTCGCAGCGGTAATCTCGTATGCGACGAGAATCATCGAAGTGATGGACAAAATGGGCGTCGAACTCCCGAACTTGAAGACCGGCGTTTTCGGCGCCGAAGCGGTTACCGACGCGATGAAAGCGAAAATCCGCGCTCGTCTTGGAATTGACGTCTTCAATATTTACGGGATGACCGAAACGGGGGGCGTCGGCACGCTTGGGATGGATTGTCGCGATCATTCCGGTATTCATGTTTGGGAGGATCATTACTATTTGGAGGTTCTCGACCCGACGACGAAGGAACCGGTTCCGGACGGCGAACTCGGCGAGTTGGTCGTTACGGCGCTAACGCGGGAAGCGCTTCCGGTTATTCGCTTTAGAACCGGCGACCTGACCCGAATTTTGACGCGCGAACGGTGCGCTTGCGGACGAACGCACTTGAAAATCGACTCGATTTCCGGTCGCGTCGACGATATGCTAATCGTTAAAGGCGTTAATTTCTTCCCGTCGCAAGTCGAGCAAGCGCTCCTCGAACTCCCGGGCGTCCATCCGGATTACCAAATTATCCTCGAAGAACGCGACGGCGTCAACGACGTGCGCATTTTGGTCGAAGCGGAGCCGGGCGTCAGCGGTTTCGTCGTCGAAAAACACCTCAAAGAGCGGCTCGGGTTTTCGCCGAAAGGGGACGTGTTGCCGCCGGGAACGCTCCCGAGAAGCGAGGGGAAAGCGGTTCGCGTCGTTCGGAAAAAGGTTTGACGCGACGAAAAAAGAATCGGCGCCAACTTTTTGAAAATTGACGCCGGTTAAATGGGGCGTCGCGATAAAATCGCGGCGTCCGTTTATCGCGATATCGTTTTGGTTCGGCGTTAACGAACGGCTTTTTGAGCGTCGGGACGCGTCGCGGTTCGAACGGGCGCCGTCGGAGTCGCGGCGTTCGGCGCCGGAGCGTTCGGCGTTTGCGCGTAATTCGTTTCGACCGCCTCTTGACGCAACAGCGAAAAACGCTCCGATCGGACTTCCTTCGTCCAATCGTCGTCGACGGTTCCTTCGATCGTCCAACGGCCTTTGTTGACTTCGACGCGTTCGAACTTGAGGTCGGTCTTGCTCTTACCGTTGACGCCGACTTTGCGCATATACGTCGGTTGCATATCTTTCAGCCCCAAAATAACGACGATCGATTGGAATTGCTGCGCGTCGCGAGCGTATCGCGGGAACGCTTCGATCCAAACTTCGCTTTGCCGTTTCGCCGCCGGCGTTACCAAGCGCAAGTAGAAACGATTTTTGAGCGTTTCCGCTTTCGCGACGAAGAAAAGGGGGAATTGTCCGTTGTCCATCGTCAGATCGAGATTTTGTTCTTCTTCCGCGAGGGGGTAAACGATCGCTTTTTTGTTCTCGTAATCGTATTGCGTTAACGATTTGCCGTCGAGAACGATTTTCAGTTCGTTTTTGCCCTCTTGCCAAACGGCTTCGCCGCCGGAATCGGCGTTCGCATAGGAAAATTCGCCCTTGATGTGATAGAGGAGCTGATTCGGCGCTTTGAAGCGGAAAAGGCCCCAGTTGTGCGCGACGGGCTTTTTCGAATCTTGTTGGAGGACGCCGCCGTCGAATTCCATCGCGTGTACGTCGCAAGAAACCTGTTTGATTCCTTTGCCGAAATTCTCCCAATGCGCCAAAAACTCGTCGAGTTTCAAGCGATCGTTTTCGGAGAGTTGATAACGCGCCGGCGGCGGAACGAAAGCGTTGGCGACGGAAGAGGCGCCGCCGCTTTTCGCGGACGTCGGCGCGGATTGGGAGGTTGGGGGCGTTTGCGTCGGTTGGGACGCTTGAGTCGTTTGGGTTGGGCGCGGCGACTGCGTCGGCTGAGCGGCGCGGGGAACGGACGGAGCCTGCGCGACTCGAACCGGTTGCGAAGAAACGGCGGTTGGAACGTTCGTCGGACGGGCGTTCGGCGCCGAATAAGCCGACGAAACGTTAGGCGACGGCGAGCGAGAACGCGTCGATTGGAAGGACGGCGTCGGTTGGAGCGATTGAGCGGGTTGAGGGGCGTCGACGACGGGCGCCGAAGTCTGAAGCGGACGCGTCGCGTTGGCTTGCGGCGTTTGAGACGCTTGGGGCGTCGGGGAGAATTGCGGGGATTGCGGGGATTGCGGAGCGGGGGCGGTCGGAGCGGCTTGGGGCGATCGCGGCGAGACGGCGGGCGGCGTTTGCGGAGCAAGCGGCGCGATCGAGGGCGCGGATTGCGACGGCGCGGGCGCGACGTAATCTCCGAAGCCTTGCGCAAACGCCGTCGAATCGACGTTCGCCGTCGCGGCGGTTAAAAGGAACGCGCTCGACAAAATAACGTTCAAATTTTTCATTTTTTTCTCCGTCTCGGCGATTAACGTCGTTAAAATCTCGGCGCGACGCCAATATTTGCGAGGATGCGTAAAATGCGTTGAGTTTGCGCAAACGTTGCGGCGGGAAAGCCGCGGAAACCGAGCGCGACAAGGGGCGTTGCGACGACGTCGAAAGGAAAAGCGTCTCAAACGGACGTTTTACTAGGCGAGACGGCCGCCGCCGACGTCGCGCCCTGAAACGCCAAGTAGAGTAACCGTTTTTGGGACGTAAGTAAAGAGGAATTTAGAAATTTTTCGGACGCTTTTTTTAACGCGTAAACGAGAAAATAAGAGAATAGGCGCTTTGGCGAAAATTTGCGGCGCGGTCGCGTTAGGGCGGCGCAAGAAATGAAGAACGCGTCGGAAGAAAATGAGAAAAATAAAGAAAAAAATAATTTTTAGCCCTTGATGAATTCGAAAAGACGACTATAATGAACGCATAAATAGCCCGCTTGGAGGATAAGCGAATGGTTAGCGGCCTCATTGGAAATGAGGTGCCCCGTAAGGGGTTGCGGGTTCGAGCCCCGTGTCCTCCGCTTTTGACCCGTTCTCGCGAACGGGTTTTTTTATTTCTTGTTTTGAAGCGACCGGCTTGATTTTGACGAACGGTTTTGACAAACGGTTTTGACGAACGGTCGACGGCGGACGCGAACCGGGGGGCGCGTTTCGGCGTTTTATGAAACGTTTAACAAGAAACGTCTTGAAAATTTTGCCTTCTTTTCTTACGCGCGCAACGAGCGGATATGATACGATAGCGCGGATTCGTCGCGAAAAAGCGCGTTTCGGCGTCGTCGGCGACGCGCCCCCTTGAAAAAACGACGGTTCGGGATAAAATTTCAACGGCTTTCTTGGTTTTTTGCGCTTCGCGATTCCGGCGCGACGCGAGGGGAAAAACGAATCCGAACGCGTCGACGGCGAGAAACGGCGAAAGACGGGGAGTTTGCACAATACGGAGGATTTGCGTAAAATGAACGCGAAGGAATTGGACGCGAAAAGTAGCGGCGCGGCGCCCTTTTATACGTTGGGCGAGGAGATTGCGAACGCGATCACGCACGGGATCGGCGCGTGTTTGTCGTTGGCGGCGCTGGCGCTCTTGGTCGTGCGGGCCGCGACGCGGGCTCCGGAGGGCGCGACCGCCGGTTACGTCGTCGGATATTCGATTTTCGGCGCGTCGCTGGTAACGCTATATATGACGTCGACGCTCTATCATTCGCTAGCGAGGCCGCGAGCGAAGCGGGTTTTCGCGATTCTCGATCATTCGGCGATTCATTTGCTGATCGCCGGGACGTACACCGGGTTCTGCTTGGGGCCGCTGTACGGTTGGGAAGGTTGGTGGCTTTTCGGAACGATTTGGGCGTTGGCGGCGATCGGAATTATCGCGTTCGCGGTGTACGAGCGGCGAGCGCAGCGATTTTCGACGATACTTTATTTGACGATGGGGTGGTTCGTCGTCTTGGTCGCGCGGCAACTTTACGAGTCGATTCCGACGATTTCTTGGCGTTTACTCCTTTGGGGGGGGATCGCGTACACCGTCGGTTGCGGATTCTTTGTGATGAAACGGGTGCGTTGGGCGCATTCGATTTGGCATCTTTTCGTTTTAGCCGGAAGCATTTTGCACTTCTTTTCGCTTTATTGGGCGATTTAAAGTCGGTATAAACGGAAAAAACGTTGGAAACGAAAGTTTTTCGGGAAAATTTGCGTTTGACGCCGAAACGCCCCCTTGCGTCGAGCGCGGCGCGGCGTATAATAAGACGTTATCCCGAACCGCGCGAAATCGAAAACGCCGTTTTGACGCGTCGCGTTAAAAAAGACGCGAAATCGAGACGAAACGCTCCGTCCGATTCGAGCCGTTCGGGACGTCGGCGAAAAAACGCGTTTCGACGCGAACGACGCGAAAACGTCGCTCGGCGGTCGCGTCGCGTTTTCCGACCCCAACAGCAAACTTGTAACGAGAGGAAAGGGCTTCAAAATGCCTAAAATGAAGACTCACAAAGGCGTGGCCAAGCGTTTTCGCGTTACCGCCAACGGAAAAGTCAAACACCGACACAGCGGTACGAGCCACTTGGCTTGGCGTATGACCAGCAAACGCGTCCGCAACCTCCGCGGCACGGATCCGGTCGCCACGTGCGAAGAAAAACGTTTGATCAAAGCGCTCGGCAAAGGCGGTTATTGATCGAACGTCGTCGGCGCGATACGTTTCGCGTCGAACGTTTTTCCGGTTTTTTCTCGACGTCGCGATCGAAGGAAAACGCCGGTTTCTGAAAACGGGTGGGAAACGCCGAGCGGTTCGAGTCGGTTCGACCGGCGCGCTTGGGACCTGATTTTCGTTCAACGTCGACTCCAAACGCGAGTTTGCGGCGAGCTTTCGAGTTCGTCGGATTCTTGGTTTCGACCAAAACTTTGCATTTTAAGGAATAAGTGAGATGAGAGTTAGTAAAGGCGCGGCGCGTCGTCGAGCGAAGAAACGACTTTTTAAACGAGCGAAGGGCTTTCGCGGCGGTCGCGGCAAATTGCTGCGCACCGTGAAGGAAACCGTCTTGCGCGCGGACGTGTTCGCGACTCGCGACCGTCGCGTTCGCAAACGAGACTTCCGCTCTTTGTGGATTGTCCGTATCAACGCCGCCGTCCGTATGCGCGGACTCCGTTACAGCCAATTCATCAGCGGTCTGAAAAAGGCCAATATCGTTCTCGACCGTAAAATGCTCGCCGATATGGCGGTCGCCGACCCGGTCGCGTTCGACAAAGTCGTCGAATTGGCGAAAGCCGCTCTCTAATCGGAGCGCATAACGCGTCGAGCGTTTGATTATTCGAACGTAACGCGCGATTTTTGAAACGCGCCGCGATTTTTGTCGCGTCGCGTTTTTTTATTTCTTGGCGTTTGCGAGTAAAATCGACGAAAATTGGAAAATTTTTTTGAAATAAACGCGATTTTGTTTTTATCTTCTTTATAATATAAGGAAGACGTTGAAACGCGGCGGACGGAGCGCGGCGTCGGTCAAGAGCGAAACGAGGAAAAAATGAGCGCGGACTTTTTCGAATATTGGGGATATTTGGCGTTTCCGACGGCGATCGCGCTTCCGACGGCGGCGGCTCTTTTTTTTCGAACGTATCCGACTCGGCGCGCGTTGGCGGCGGTCGCGCTTCCGGCGGTCGCGTCGCTCGTTTTTTTTGCGACGCTTGCGGCGGACGGCGACGGTTGGGCGAAGGGCGCGGGCGTCGGCGGACGTTTTGTCGCGGCGCTCGATTTCGGCGTCGCGGCTTTTTTAGCGTTCGATTGGGCGACGGTCGCTTGGGCCGGGCGGGGATTAACGGCGACGCGCAAAGCGGAGCCGGTCGCGTCGGTCGGCGTCGCGGGCGACGTCGAGTTGACGATTGAAAACCGTTCGGCGCGCGCCGTCTCGTTGGAAATTGTCGACGATTCGAATCCGAACGCCGACGCGTTGGCGCCGCGCGAGGAGCCGGAGCTTCTTTGGGCGTCGGACGAAGAGCCCGAGCCGCTTGACGACGGGGCGCGTTTTGAAATGCGAACGATTCCCGGCGGTCAAAAGGAGACGTTGCGCTATCGGTTGCGTTGGAATCGTCGCGGCGAATACGTTTTGGAGTTCGTCGCGTTGCGGTTGGTCGGACGGTTCGGATGTTGGAGTCGATATTGCCGCCTTCCTTGCGAAACGACGTTTCGCGCTTACCCGAATTTGCGCCGTTTAGCGAGCTTTGAAACGCTTGGGCGCGCCGCTTCGCAAACGCTTCTCGGGGTGCGACGCGCTCGAACGGTCGGGCAAAACGACGAGTTCGAGCGGCTCCGCGATTACGAAGAGGGAGATCAATACAAGTTTATCGATTGGAGGGCGACGGCGAAACGGGATAAATTGACGACGCGCGTCTTTCAAACGTCGAAAAATCAGCGGATCGTCTTGGCGATCGACGCAGGGCGGATGGCGGCGAACCAAGCGAGCGGCGTTTCCTTTTTCGACGCGGCGCTCAATTCGACCTTGGCGTTGGCTTACCTTGCGCTGAAGCAGGGGGACGAGGTCGGGTGTCTCGTTTTTTCCGACGAAGCGAAGCGATACGTTCCGCCGCGCGGCGGGATGGCGCAGATGAACGCGTTGATTTGCGGGCTTTACGACGTCTTTCCGGAACGGGTCGAGTCGCGATACGACCGCGCTTTCGCTTATTTAGCGTCGAGATTGACGAAACGCTCGCTGGTAGTGTTGGCGACGAACGCGATGGACGAACGGAACGCGTCGCAAATCGAGCGCGTCGCGACGAGTTTGAGCGGCAAGCATCTGCCGTTGGGGCTTTTTTTCCGCGACCGTTCGTTGTTCGACGCGATCGAGCGTTGGGAGCAACGGGAAAGAGAGGCGGAGTCGGCGAACGAGAACGCGACGGTTGCGGACGGCTCCGCTTCGGAGAACGCGAACGAAGCGAAAAAAAGCGGGCGGTTCGACTTGGGATGGTTGCGTCGCGAAACCGGCGGCGACGACGAGATCGAGCGCTTTCTTTTGCGGGAAACGCGACCGGAGGACGCGACGGCGGACGAGTTGTTTTATCGAGCGGGCGCGGCGGCGGAGATTCTCAACTGGCGACGGCGAACGTTGCGTCGGCTCGAAGCGCGCGGAGCGTTGACGCTCGACGTCTTTCCGGAGGACGCGGCGGCGCCGTTGATCAATAAATATTTGGAGGTGAAAGCGCGTCGGCTTCTTTGACGTTTGTTAAATTGGGGTGTTGGTAAGGCGGTTTTTAAGTCGGACGGCGCCGACGTTTGTTAAATTGGGATATTTGAGTCGTCGGAACGGTTTAACAGGCGCGCTTTGCGGAAACGCGTCGAGATTTGAGGCGATAGAAAGAGAAGAAGGAGATGACGAGAAAGAAAATAACGAAGCGCGATATGCGGGTGATCGTCGAATCGGTCGCGTTGAAGTTCGAGCGTCGACCCGAGACGCGGGGAAACTCGATTTTGCGCGAGGTGTTCGAAGCGTCGCGGCTCCTGGACTTGCGCGAATATTTGACGAACGAAGACGCGATTGCCGCCGCGAAGTTGATTCAAGATCGTTTTCCCGATTCGCCGCTTCTTTTTTCGCGCGAACCGGAGCCGGGCGCTCCTCCGCCGTTCAAGCCCGAGCCAAAATTCCGCAACCGATTTTAGCGAATAAAAGAATAAAAAGGAACGTTGCGCTTCCCGAGTTCGAGCGGCGCGATAAGAAAGGGAAAATCGAGCGCGCTAAGAACGTCGAAAACGCAAAAACAATTCCAACGGTTGCGGCGACGTCAAGCGCGACGCTCCTTTTAAGCCGTTGGAATCGTTTTAATCGTTAAATTTGACGCTCGGCGCAACTTTTGAAGAAACGTCGAGCGGTTTTAGGTTGCCAAAACGCTTATTGGGCGTCAGTTTTGCTTCATCGCGGCGGCGAGAATCGCGCTCGTCGACGGACGCATAATGCGCGGGTCGACTTGTTCGCCTTGTTGGAGCGTCGCGCGAACCGCTTTGCCGGAGATGAAGACCGGTTTTTCGTCCGCGTGATTTTCCATCAGGTCGACGCGACCGATCGACTCGTAATAAGCCGCGAAACCGACTTTGAGCGGTTTTTCTTGCAGGTCGCCGTTCAAATTGTCGAAAATTTCTTGCGCGTCGAAGTCGCCCCAAATCGCCGTGCCGTCTTTGTACGGCGCGTCGGCGTGTTTGCGACCGATGATAACGTCGGTGAAACCGAAGTTTTGACGGTAAATCGCGTGCATCACCGCTTCTTTCGGGCCGCCGTAGAACATCTTGATGTCGAGGCCAAGGAGAACGACGCGATCCGGAACCTCTTCGCCGAGCTTCGACCAAAGTTCGCCGTCCGAGTCGCCTTCGCCGAGCGCGCGGTCGGCGATCAGTTTTTCATACGTCGACATCCGAATTTCGGCGTTGACGTCGTCGCCCTTCGTTTCGCCGACGAGCGGGTTCAAGCAGGCGCCGGCGTTGAAACCGTCTTTCAAGAGTTTTTCGAGCCCGTAAACAAGCGCGTACTCGTGCGCTCGGTGGAGCGGGTTGCGCGTTTGGAAAGCGACGACGCGTTCCCAACCGCGTTCGGCGATCAGCGCGCGAACTTCTTTCGGCGAAAGAACGTACTTGCCGAACGCCGGGTTTTTCGGTTGCGGGAAAACGTTGATTTTACCGCCGAGGAGGTAGTCTTTGTCCGCGTCGTTGACCAGAACCATATCGGCGCCGGGGTGGTCGACGCGTTCGGTGAGGTAAACCGACTTCAGGTAGCGCGGTTTGTCCCAAGGGAAAACGTCCGAAATTTCAAGCGTCGCGACGATATTGTCGTTTTTGTCGACAAGCGCGACTTCTTGACCGGCGCTCAGCGTCTTCGCGAGTTCCGCCGTAACCGGGAGGGAGAGCGGAATCGTCCAAGCGTATTTTTTGCCGTTGTATTCGATAACCGATTCGTCGAGAACGCGGTTAAACGTCGCGGAGTCCATCGGGCCTTCGAGCGGCGTTAAGGCGCCGTCGCCCCAACGGTAGACGGTCGAGAGGTCGGCGTCGCTGACCGGAACTTTAACGAGCGTCGCCGCTTTTTTCGCGTAGTCGTCGAGTTGTTCGGCGGGGATCGCGCGGCAAACCGGTTCGGTCAAACCGCCGTGATAGAGGATTAAATCGGCCATTTGGGTTCCTTTTAGGTAAATTAGGCTCTTTGCGCAATTAAAATCCGCCGCGCCGCGACGAAATCGGGGGCCCGCTCGCGTCGGCGGTTCGCGAAATTTGGGGATAACCGAGGCGCGAACGGTTCGCCGATCGTCGCTCGGGGAGCGAGAGGAAGCGTTCGGCGCCGGATCGGAGCGTTTCAAACTCTTTCATTATACCCCCGTTTTCAATTTTCGAAAGGGGGCGCGACGCGAGCTTCCGAGCGACTCGAACGCGTCGGCAATTATTTTCCGTTGTAATCGTTTTAATCGGCGTTTTCGAGCGGAAACTTCGGCGGTCGACGCGATTTTGCCTTTATTAATTAACAAAAGGGAAAAAAATGGCGCTGTGGCGGGGAATTTGACGGCGTTAAAATCGTTTTAATCGGCGTCTTTTTCCGTTTTCGACGGGCGACCGATCGTTTTTTTGACCGAATATTCGCGGTCTTTTCGGTTTTGATAAGCGACGAGAAGCTCCGCGATCGCGCCGACCGAAAGGAGCTGCGCGCCGAGCAACATCAGCGCCGCCGAGTAAACGACCGCCGGGCGCCCGGAGAGGAAATATTCGCCGGAACCGATCAGCGGGAGGCGCGAAACAACCCAACGCAACGCCATCCAACTAAGCGTCGCGGCGCCGAGACCGAACGCGGAGAGCCCGAACGTGCCTAAGAGGTGTTGCGGACGTTGGCCGTAACCGGTGACGAATTTAACGGTTAAAAGGTCTAGGAAGCCTTTAACGAAGCGGTTGAAGCCGTATTTCGAGACGCCGTACTTCCGGGCGCGGTGTTG
Organism: Thermoguttaceae bacterium; assembly: GCA_017436025.1. Lineage (GTDB taxonomy): Bacteria > Planctomycetota > Planctomycetia > Pirellulales > Thermoguttaceae > RUG369. Next base: position 3,704 of record JAFSDX010000069.1, on the reverse strand, counting down.
GACGACCTTTTCGCCGACCTTATAACCGCGGGAAGCCGCCAAGACCGGAACGAAGCGGTGAAGCTCGCCGTACAAGGTGATTTCGTCGAAAATTTCGCGCCGATAACACTTCATTCCGCAGTTATGGTCGTGCAGTTTGACGCCGGTCAAGCGGCTGACCATCCCGTTGAAAACGCGGCTCGGCAAGACTTTATGCCAAGGGTCGTGTCGCGTCTGCTTCCAACCGCTGACGACGTCGTACCCGGAGTCGATAAGGCGCAAGAAGTCCGGAATTTCCTTGGGGTCGTCCTGCAAGTCGGCGTCGAGCGTCATTACGATCGGGAGCGTCGCCGCTTTGAAACCGACGTCGAGCGCCGCCGCTTTGCCGAAATTGCGACGAAAACGGATTCCGCGAACGCGTTCGTCTTTTTCGGCGAGTTCTTCGATTATCGTCCAGCTTTTGTCGGTCGAACCGTCGTCGACGAAGATCAGCTCGATCTTGGCGGAGAGCGTTTCGGCGACCGCGACGATTTCGTCGTAAAGGAGGCGGAGGCTTTCTTCTTCGTTAAAAACGGGAACGACGAGAGAATATTCGATCATTTCGGGCTCGTTTTGCGTTAAATTGGGCGGACGGGGCGGGATAGGCGTTTGGGAAGAAAGGGGGAAACGGCGGAATTTTTCGGTTTTCCGGAATTTAACGCCGATTTCCGTTGCGTTGAACGTTGCGAAACGGTACAATGAAGGCGTTCGGACGTTCGACGTCGTCGATTGTAAAAAATCGGCGACGCTTTGTCAAGGAATTTTTGGCGAATTTTGACGACCTCGCGCTAAAAAAGCGAAAAAATGTCGAAAAAGCGGAATAGGTAAAACGGAGGAAACGCGTTGATGAGAGGAAATGGGCAAAAAATAGCGGGGAAAACGGACGTCGGCGGCGGTTGGCGCGGTCGAGCGGCGGTCGCGCTGGCGTTTGCCGTCGGTTGCGTCGGCTTGAATTTTGACGGTCGAATTGATTTTGACGGCGACGTCGGCGGGAACGTCGCGCTTGCGACCGAGTATTTCCTCGACTCGGCGGGAGGCGACGACGCGAACGACGGGAAGTCGCCCGAAACCGCTTGGCGGTCGCTCGAACGGCTCGACAAGGCGGCGCTCGAACCGGGGGACGTCGTTCGGTTCCGTCGCGACCGCGTTTGGCGGGGGACGCTCCGGGCAAAATCGGGAAGCGAGGGAAAACCGGTCGTTTATTCCGATTACGGGGACGGGGCGAAACCGCGAATCTTGCAAAGCGTCGATTTGAGTTCGCCGGAGCTTTGGACAAAAATCGACGACCCGAACCGCTCCATTTGGGCGACCGCGCCGGACGAAATCGTCGATTTGCCGTCGAACGACGTCGAAACGGGCGCTTGGGGCGAAGTCGGCGATTTCGGAACGACCGGAGCGGTTGGGAGTATCGGGGAAGACGCGCAAGACGGAGGGAATTATCGTAATAGCGAAAATGGGAAAATTGGGCAAAATGGCGGAAACAGCGGGGTCGGCGGCGTCGCGGACGCGGTCGAACGCTTCGCCGCCGGCGGTTGGGGCGTTTATACGGAAGAAGACGCGGACGCCTCCGGCGAAAACGCGGTCTTCGTCGAACTCGACGGCGCGCCCGGATATTCGTTAAAATGCAAAAAGTCGGGGTCGAAAAAGACGTTTTTGCAATGGACGGCGCAAGGTTTCCCGACGCGGGCCGGGCTGACGCTCGCTTGGCGCTTCCGAGCGCGTTCGACCGTTCCGTTCGCCGTCGACGCGTCCGTTCCGAGCTTCTTTATGTCCGGGAAACCTTGGACGAATTACGGCGACGTCGCTTGCGACCGACTCGAGTTCGGCCCGGAATGGCGCGAATACGAGCTGATCGTTTCGTCGAAAGTCGACGCCGAGGACGCCCGGCTCACCTTCTTTTTGGGCGGCGCGATTCCGGACGGCGCCCGGTTCGACTTCGTCCCGGGAACGGCTCGCGCGGTCGAGCGGCGGTCGGTCGGGCTCGTCGAGGACGTCGGGAACCTCGTCTTGACGCGTTGGCAAAACGGAGACGCAGCCTCGACGCCCGCGACGCTCGAATTTCTCGACCCGGAAACGAAAGCGGCGACGAAACGCTTCCTTCCGACCGCCGACGAACGGGAATTCGCCGGGTTCAAGCGTTGGTCGCTCGACGAATTGAAGGCGCCGAACGACTTTTGGTTCGACTTGGCGACGAAACGGCTTTACGTCTTGAGCGACGAGAACCCCGGCGTCGCGTTCGAGAGCGTCGAGGCTCCGTTGCGAACGAATACTTGTATTTGCAACGCGAACGACGTTGTCGTTGAGAATATCGCGTTTTCGCACACGGCGGCGCACGGAATTTCGCTCAACGGCGCGAAACGCTGCGTCGTTCGGAACTGCGATTTCGACTGGATCGGCGGGGGCGACCTTTATCGCGAAGGGGGCGCCGGACGTCGAACGCGGTACGGGAACGGCGTCGAATTTTGGGAAAGCTCCGAAGATTGCGTCGTCGAGTTTTGCCGATTTTCGCGAATTTACGACGTCGCGGTAACGACGCAAGGGCCGGAAAAAACGGTTTCGCGGAATTTGACGATTCGCGACAACGCGATGTTCGATTGCGAGCAAGCGTTTGAAATTTGGTTCACTCATCCTGAAACCGTCGTCGAAAATTTGATTTTCGAGCGGAATCTTTGCGTCGATATGGGGAATTGCTGGGGACACGCGCAACGCCCGAACCCGCGCGCGACGCCGCTTCTCGGGTACGGCCTCAACGCGAAGAAAGTCGACGTTATTATCCGCAAAAACGTTTTTTGCGGAACGGTTCAACACTTTATTTGGTTCTATCACGACCGAATCGGCGAACACCGAATCGACGACAACGTCTATTGGACGCCGGACGAGAACGTTTTGCCGCGCGAGGAAGGGGAGAAGTTCTTCTGGTACGACGCGAAAAATCCGCAAAGTTTGACGTTCGACGAGTACCGCGAGGCGACGGGGCACGACGCGGCTTCCCGCTGGGTCGAGCCGAAGTTCCGAAACCGCGACGCGAACGATTTCGAACTCCTGAATCGCGACGAACTCGACGCCGGGCCGCGTTCGCAACGTTAGTAAAATGTTAAAACGGAGAAAATAGGCAAGAAATAACGAAACGCCGTCGTCGAGTCGGAACTCGGCGGCGGCGTTTTCGTTAGGAAAGCGGTTCGCGTCGAACGGCGGCTCGGCGCGAACGATTTTAACGGCGGAAGCGATTATTCCGCGTCGTCGGCTTTCTCGTCGGCGGAAGTTTCGTCGGTCGAGGCGGGCGCTTCCGCTTCGTCGACTTTCTTGACGCAATAATTCTTGATCGCGTCCGATTCGAGTTCTTCCGGCGTCAGGTCGGCGAGCTTTTTCGCCTCGAACGCGAGCCGTTTGCGCTTATCCGCTTCCGTCGCGTCGGCTTCTTGCGTTTCGTCTTCCTTAACTTCGACGACGATAACGTCCGCTTCGTCGAAGGCGCCGCGCAGGAGTTCTTCCGACAACGGGTCTTCGAGGTGCGACTCGATCGCTCGACGCAACGGGCGCGCGCCGTAATCGAAGTTGCTCCCGCGTTTGACGAGGAGTTCTTTCGCTTCGTCCGAAAGGAGGAGGCGCAGGTTTTTCTCCGCCAAACGACCGCGAAGTTTCTTCAACTCCATATCGACGACGGCGTTCAAGTCCGCTTCGTTCAG
>JAFSDX010000006.1 GCA_017436025.1 Thermoguttaceae bacterium | reverse complement strand
TTAATAGCGGCGTTTTTTGAAGGAGGCGCGATATGTTGACTTACCAAACGGCGGGCGAATCGCACGGCAAAGGTCTCGCGGCGTTGGTCGACGGGTTCCCGGCGGGCGTTCCGCTCGACTCGGCGTTCATCGACGCGGAGCTTCGGCGCCGTCAAGGCGGGTACGGTCGCGGCGGACGGCAAAAAATCGAGACCGACTCGGCGGAAATTTTAACGGGAATTTGGCGCGGCGTCAGCATGGGGTCGCCGATTCTCCTTTGGGTCAAGAACCGCGACTATAAAATCGACGAAATGCCGACGCCGACGCAACCGCGCCCGGGACACGGCGACCTGACCGGCTCGATGAAATACGGTCAAGGGATTCGTCCGATTTTGGAGCGTTCGAGCGCTCGCGAAACGGCGGCTCGCGTCGCGGCGGGCGCCCTTGCGAAGTTGCTTCTTCGCGAACTCGAAATCGACGTCGTCGGCTTCGTCGCGGGCGTCGGCGCGGTCGACCTGACGCCGGACGCGTCGACGGAAACCCTTTCGGCGCAAGAGTTGCGTTCCATCCGCGACGGGAACGAAATTTTCTCGCTCCGTCCCGACAAAGACGCGGAAGCGAAAAACGCCATCGACGACGCGAAAGCGGCCGGGGACGCGCTCGGCGGTTTGATCGAAGTTCGCGTTACGAACGTTCCGTTCGGGCTCGGGACGCACGCGCAGTGGTCGTCGAAGCTGGACGGTCGCCTCGCGCAGGCGGTCGCGGCGGTGCAAGCGATGAAGGGCGTCGAAATCGGCGCCGGGTTCGCGCTCGCGACGACGCCGGGTTCGCTCGCGCACGACGAAATTCTTTGGGACGCTTCGCTCCGTTCGACGCGTTCGCTCGGGTTCGTTCGTCCGACGAACCGTTGCGGCGGGCTCGAAGCCGGAATGACGAACGGCTGTCCGATCGTCGTTCGCGCCGCGATGAAGCCGATCCCGACGCTTCTTAAACCGTTGCGGTCGGTCGACTTGGCGACGCTCGCCCCGGTCGAGGCGGCTTACGAGCGGAGCGACGCTTGCGCGATTTCGGCGGCGTCGGTCGTCGTCGAGAACGTCGTCGCGTTCGAGATCGCGGCGGCTATCGTCGAAAAGTTCGGCGGCGACTCGCTCGAAGAGATCAAAGCGCGAATGGAGTTGCAGCAAAAAACGTTGGAACTGCGCCTCCCCCGCTGACGTTTCTTGCGTTTCTCGTTCTCCAAACGCCGTCGAGTTTGCGAATTCGCGGCGTTTTTTTACGTCGCGACGGCTCCGAGCGCCGCCGTCGTCCGCGTTTTGCGACAAAAAATCGACGTTTTGGAAGATTTTTTCGCTCCGACGCTTGATTTCGCGAAGTCGACCGGGTACAATCGAAAGCGTTGCGACAAGAAGCCGCTTTGAGCGCCGACGACGAACGGCGTCGGGGAATTTTAGGGTAAAGAGAATTTTCCGGAAAAATAACGCGTTACGTTTTTACGGCGCCGTCAAAAATCGCGACGTCGATTATAAGGCTTAGAAAAGCTATGTGGATTTTATGTTTTTTTCTTCTCATTCTATTTTGCTTGCTCTTACATCCCAAAGAAAATAGCGGATGTTTGATTCTTTGCGCGCTCGTTGCGTTTATTTCGCTTGCGCCCAACTTCCTTGGCGAAACTTCTACGGTCGTATTGGCGACTTCCTTATTTCTTCTCGGTTTGCTCGTCTGCGCGGTCAATATCGTCGAGGCAACGCGTCAACGAACCGCGCCTCCTTTTATCGGCGGAATTCTTTTATTTTTGGGCGTCGCTTCATTTCCGGACGCTCTATTTTTGGAAACGCCCTTCTTCTATTACGCCAAAAAATACGTTTATCTATACGTTCTTTTCGACATAACGATTTCCGGCTTTATTTTATACGTCGTTTTCTCCGCCTATCGTTTCGTTTGCGGTTGCCCGCGTCGTTTATTGCGTTTAAGTTCTCGGCGCGAAACGCCTACGTCCGAAAATCAAGAGAACGTCAAAAAAACGGAAAACGAGCGTAACGAGCGCGCTTAACCCGTTTTAATAAGCAAACTTACCGCCAACGTTCGCGAAAGAAGCCGACCTCGCCGAAGCCGCGCCGGTCGCCCCGTCGCCCAACGAACCGCAAGCCGCCGAAACTAAGGCCGCGTCGGCGCCCGTCGACGACGCGGAACCGAATCGCCGAAACGCCGCCCCTTTCACCGCGTTTTTTTCGGGAAAAATCGTTTTTTTTGTCGCAATCTTTTGTCAACGCGTCCTAATTCTTTAGAGGTGGAACGCTCGTTCGGTTCCGTTTTCCCTTGGCGACGCGCGTTTTTTCCGTTTTTTTCGCGAAAATCGGCGTTTTTTCTTCGGAAACGCCTTCCGTTCCCCCTTTATCTAATAACCGAGGCGCCGTCGCCCGTTCGACGTCGTCGTTTAAGCGTCGTTTTATCATTTTCGCACATCGGGAGAATACCGTGTCCAATTACAACAACGAAAGTTCTTGCGCCGACCGAATCGGTCGTTTTTTACTCATTTTGCTGATCGTCGGTTGTATGCGTATGTGCCGCGCCGCGATGCGGGAAGCCGACCGCCCGCCGCGTTCCCGGTCGTCGTATTCGGTCGTCGAACCGCGCCCCGTCGCTCCCGAAGCGGCGGAACCCGACTTTTTCGCGACCGCCGCTCGCTGACCGCCGTCGAGCCGTCGAACCGCTCCGCCGTTTGACGGTTCAACGCTTACCGCCGCCGAGTCAACAAATTCGACGGCGTTTTTTTACGTCGCGACGGTTCCAACGCCGCCCGGCTTGCGCCTCTTGCTCAAGACGCCCGGTTCGCGCTTTTTTCCCCAACGCCCGGTTTGCGTCTCTTGCCTAAAACGCCCGGTTTAACGTCGGTCGACGTCCGGCGGCGCGTTCCGCTTACTTTTGACGCGCTCGGCGTTTCGCGGCTTTCGCTTTCATTCGCTCCGTTTGGAGTCCCATTTTCTCCGTCGGAAGCGACTTGAAGCCGTCTTTCAGGAGCGGCGAATCGTCGCGGAGTCGGTAATCGCCCGCCGCCGCGTCGACGAAACCGGGGTCGGCGCCGACGTAATTTCGCTCCATTTTCAGGTAGGGCCGCGCCTTCTCCTCGACGGTCGCGCCTTGCCATTGGCCTTCTCGGTTAACGTCCCAAGTCCCGCCGACGCAAATATTTCCGGCGATCAGGTTCCCCTCCGGCGCTTTCGGCGTCTTCCCTTCGTCGAAGATCGACGCAAGCTCCGGATAGCGCGTCGAATAGGGCGGCTCGTCGAACTCGATTCCGGAAATCGTCCCCTTCTCTCGCGCCTCTTTAATCCAACCGTCGGCGTGATCGGCGCACCAGCCGAGCGCCCGCGCGTCGACGTGAAGCGCCGGTCGGCAGTCGATAAAAACGTTGTCGACGATCTTCGAGTCGCGCCCGCCCCCGATGAACGCCGCTCGGGTAACGTTGACGAACAGGTTCCCGCGCATCTCCGCCGACGAGAACATATCGTCGAGATACATCCCGACGCAACCGCGGTTCTCGAAGCCGGTAATGTCGTGCAAGTAGTTATGACGCAACACGTTGCCGCGCATCGTCCAGTTGCGCCCGGTGTAAATCGCCCCGGCGTCGTTCGACTCGAAACAAACGTTCGCGATTTCGTTGAACTCGATGAGATGTTCGTTCCCGCCGAACCCCATCCCCATATGCGGGGCGTTTTCGACGAGATTATGCGCTATATAGTTGCCGACGCCGTTCGTCGTGATTCCCGGCGCGTACACCCGTTGAATCCGAGCGTAATCGCGGACGTAATTTTCGACGACGCGGTTTTCCCCGGGAGAGAGCGTCTTGCGGTCGCCGCCGTCGACGATAATCCCGGCGCGCCCGAGGTTCCAAAGTTCGCAACCGCTCACCGAGCAGCGGTAACCCGCGAGGTAAATCCCGGTTCCGCCGACGTTCGAAATATCGCAGTTCTCGACCGAAAGCGCCGTCGCGCCGCCGATAGTGATTCCGTCGCCGCGCGAGCCGAGAATTTCGAACCCGCGAAGGGTCAAGTTCGCGACGCCGCCTCCGGTAACGACCGCCTTCGTTCCCGTCAGCAGGAAATCGCCGTCGCCCCAATTGTCGTTCCCCGGGTAAAAATAGAGAACGCCGGTTTCGCGGTCGATATAATATTCGCCCGGCGCGTCGAGTTCCGCCAAGACGTTGAACGCGTAAAACCATTGCCCGACGCGGTAACCGTAAATATGCCAAGGCTCGGCGAGCGTCGCCGTTTTCGTCGCCGCGTCGAGCGAAACGACCCGCTGTTTTTGCTGCGCCCAGTCCCAGAACCAGTAACCGTCGACCCAAACGTCCTTTTCGGCGCCCCAGCGCGTCGGCGTTTCGTCGTCGAAGCGGAATTTACCCTCGACGATCCCCTTCGTTCCGCGAATATCGACCGGCGTCGTTCCTTCGGCGACGAGTTCGGTAATCTTCATAAAACCGTCGTTCGGATAACGGGCGATTTGGGTCGGCTCCCCTTGGAAAAAGAGTTCCGGCCCGTCCGCGGCGGTTCCGAGGTCGGCGATTCCTTGCGATTTTAGGTCGATTTTGACGATTTTATCGCGAACGTCCGCCTTCAAGCGCCCGAGAATCGCCGCGTCGTCGAGCTTTTGCGCCCCGGTCAGGTAACGCCCGCCGCAAAGTTGGACGCGTTCGCCCGGCGCCGCGCGCCAAACGATTCGACTTTCCGGCGACGCGCCGCCGTCTTCCGCGGTCAATTCGAACGGTCGCGCCAACTCGTAAACGCCCGCTTTCACTTCGACCGCGAGCGGCCCGGCGTCCGGCGTTTCCTTTTTCAACGCTCGAACCGCGTCCCGGGCCCGTTCCAACGTCGCGAACGGCCCGTCCGTCCCGGCGTCGTTCGGCGTCGCGAGTTTCCCCGACCAAGCGTCGTTTCCGTTTTTCGCGACGTAAAACGCCGCCGGAACCGAATCGGCGTCAAAGTCGGCGCCGTCTTGCGTATTTTGCGCAACTTGCGCCGCTTCGCCGTTCTCCCCGTTTTGCGCCCATTGCGCGACTTGCGCCGCCGTCGAAACGGAGAGCGCGGAAGCGGTCGAAATCGCCGTCGCGACGAGCGCCGCCGTTAAATTAAGGAAAGTTTGCCGTTTTTTCATTTGTTGTTTCTCCGTTTTTGTTAAACGCTCGTTTTTCCTTGCGCCGCGAACGCCGCCCGTCGCGCCGCTCGACTTATCGCCCGACGTCCCCAACCGCCGCCGCGACAAACGCCGCCGGTAAATTGGAGAAAGTTTGCCGTTTTTTCATCGTCGTTTCTCCGTTTCGTCGTTCAATTTACCCGACGCGCCGTTACTCGACCGTCCAGCGGATAATCGACAGCGAACACGCCGGAATTTGAACGCGCCCGTCTTCAATTTTGAGCGTCGTTTTGCGCGGAACGACGTTGTTTTCGCGCCCGACGTCGTTGTAATCGTCCGGCGAGGAACCGCTTAAAACGGTCGCGTCGATTTTACCGGCTTCAACCGCCGACGCCGGGAGGCCCTCGACCGAAATCGCGACGCTTTCCTTCGGGTCTTTGTTGACGACCGCCAGCGCGAAGTTCTTTTGCGCGTCGTCGCAGGTCAGCGCGGCGTCCCAAAGGGGCGTCGTTTGATTCTTGTGCTGCAAACGCTCGGCGTCGATTCGCGTCGGAACAACGTTCTTTTCCAGCTCGTTCGTATACATCTTGAAGACGTAAAAGGTCGAGCGCCGGACGACTCCGTCTTTATGAACGTAAAGCCCGCCGCGGGTGTTGATCATCGGCGAAAAGCAGGCGATTTCGACGTCGCGACCGTACCGCAGGCAGGAGTTGAGGAAACACGCCGAAAAGAGCGCGTCGGCCATCGTGTAAGTCGAGTTTTTGTCGTTCTTGTCGCGGGCCGCGACGTCCATTTTCGGGCTCCCGTGCCCCGGGTGGTGCCAGCCGCGGAGGTTCCATTCGTCGAAGGCGATTTTGACGCGCCCGCGCATTCCGACGCGTTCCAGGACCTCGATCGTGCGGCGAATGTCGGCTTCCGGTCGCTCGGTGCGGAGCATACAGTCGAGGTAAGGCGCCGGATTGTCGACGTGCGCCAAGAAGTCCCAGTACCCGTGAATCGAAACGTAATCGAGGAGGTACCCCGCTTCTTTGAGGAGCGGCAGCGTCCAACCTTCGTCCGGGAGCGCGGCGGCGAAGAGTTTAATGTTCGCGTCGGTGTTGAGCATCAGCTTGCCGGACTCGCGAACAAACGGGCCCCACTCGCCGACCGTTTTCGCGCCCATCTCGTGTCGGCCCCAGTTTTCGTTCCCGACGCTCCAATATTTGACGCCGAACGGCTCCGCGTAGCCGTGTTTTTGGCGCATTCGACCGTATCGCCCGATATTCAGGTTGCAATATTCGACCCAATCGCTCATTTCCTCCGGCGTTCCGGTGCCGGCGTTGGTGCAGATGAACGGCTCGGCGCCGATTTCGCGGCACCAGCGGACGAACTCCGCCGTTCCGAACGCGTTCGAATCTTCGACGTGCCAAGCCTTGTCGTAAGTCGGCTCGCGATCCGGCCCGACGCCGTCGAGCCAATGATAAGCCGAAACGAAGCAGCCGCCCGGCCAGCGAACGATCGGAACGCGGACTTCCTTCATCGCCGCGACGACGTCCTTGCGGAAGCCGTTTTCGTCGGCGAGGGGCGACCCCGGCTCGAAAATACCGCCGTAAACTTGGCGATGGAAATGCTCGACGAAGTGCCCGAAAATCATCGGGTTATAAACGAACGGCTTTTCCGTTTCCGAAATCGTCAGCGCGTTCGCGAGCGGCTCGTCGACTTTGTCGGTTAGATAAACCGCGTCGACTTTAATATGTCCCCAATCGCCCCCCGCTTTCTTGTCGAAGACGAGGAATTGCGCCGACTTCCCTTCGTACTTTTCGACGTTCCAAACGCGGCGGCGGAGCCCTTCGTCCCCTTGGCGCGAAACGTTAAAGAGCCCGGTTTCGGTCGCGACCGTTTCGCCGTCGACGATCAACGCGACGCCGGTTTCCCCCGGGAACGCGCCCCCGCCGATCGAAAAGACGAGGTTTTTCCGCTCGATAACGAAGGGCGGCGACAGGAGCGTTCCGGTCGAATCGTCTTTCGACCGAGCGAAGGAGTTGAGGAGTTTCGCCCCTTGCGCTCCGAAAACGCGCCCCATTCCGCCTTGCACGTCGACGCTAACCGCGCCCCCCGCGAACGCGTCGCCGGTCGCCGTCCAAGGTTTGCCGACGAGACCGTCGTTGTTCTCCGCCTTCGCCGCGCCTTCG
>JAFSDX010000005.1 GCA_017436025.1 Thermoguttaceae bacterium | reverse complement strand
AGCAGGTTCGCGCCCATATGCGCCCAAAAAACGCCGACGACCGCTAAAATCGCTAAAATCCAATCGAAATCGGGTGTTCCCGCGACCCAACACGCCGCTAAAATCGCCGGCGCCGCGCTCTGTAAAAAGCTGTGATACCGAGCGTTGCGCAACCAAAAACCGAGTTCGCGCGCCCAACCGACGACCGAAAATTTCGCCGCGTTCTCCATTTTACCTCTTTCGTCTCTTTTCGCTTTCCCGACGTTTAATTCGCGTCCCCTAACTTCGACGGAACACCTTACTTTCCGCCGTCGACGCGCCGAGTTTGCACCGTCTAACTCCGTTTTCCTCGTTTAACTTTCTAGCCTTGCGTCGAACGCAACCGCCGTCGTTTCGCGCTTTACAACATCTTCGTTTCGCCGCCGTCGGGCGTCGCCATCGCGCCCCAAACGCCGTACGGGCTCGCGCCGGACGTTTTTTCGAGCGCCGTCGGGTCGCCGCAGTCGAGCGTTTCCGAAACGAACCGCGCGGAACCGTCGGCAAAGAGCGCGTTGACGCCCCCCGAGTGATAACTCGACGCGCCGCCGACGATCGCGCCGTTGTAATAGCAAATCGGCGAGTTCGGCGGGAGGTTCGCGATCAGGCCGGAGTGCGCCAACACCCCGTCGTAAAAGAAGTTATTGCGGAGGTAACGCGTCGTTCCGGAGAGGCGTTTGCAGTCGTTCGCGTCGAAACCGACGTCCAAACAGACGCTCGGGCGGACGCTTCCGTCGACGCCGAGCCCCGCGACTTCGACGACGCCGCCCTTGACGAGCGGTTCGTTAAAGTTCGACGCGATGCAACTTTCGGCGCCAAGGAGCGTCGAACTCGTCCCGTCGAGGCAGTCGTTCAACCGCTTGGCGACGCCGTTGCGAAAGAGACCGCGTCGGTCGGTCGACGTCGTTTTGCCGTCGGCGTCCGGAATCGCGGCGTCGCCGTAACAGAACGAAAAGCTCAACCGCGACGCAACCGGCCAATCGGCGGGCTTTCCGTCGGCGTTCGGGTCGGAAGGACACGTCATGAAGGCGATGTTCCCGTCGTTCCAAGCGGGGCGCCCGACGATGACGCCGGCAAACCCTTCGACGTTTTTGTTCCGCATATCGGACATTAACGCGTCGTAACGGGCGGTCTGTTCGAGATGCGGCAGGAGGAAAATTCGCCCGCTGTAATAGCCGCCCTTGTGCCCCGGAACGCCGTAAATTTCCGCGACGCCGCCCTCGGGGAGCCGCCCTTGCACGTCGTGAAAGTTGTGCGTCGCGATCCCGACCTGTTTGAGCGAATTAAGGCATTGCATCCGCCGCGCCGCCTCGCGGGCCGCCTGAACCGCCGGGAGCAGGAGGCCGATCAAAATCCCGATAATCGCGATCACGACAAGCAATTCGACGAGCGTAAAGGCCCGCCGTCGTTGAAGTTGCGTCTCCGACTCGCCGCCTTTACGGCCGAGACAATGATTTCCGCCCGATTTTAATTTTTCGATTCGTTCGCAAGTCCGCGTCGTCATTGAAAAGTTCGACGCTTCTTACTTGCGTCGCTCCGTAAAAAGCGCGCCGATTTTTGTTCGTTATCCGCCGTTTCGGCTTCGATTAGCGTCCACTAACTTTCGCGGCGCCGATTTTTCGCCGTCGAGCAAACGTCGCTCCTTCGCGTCGCAACTTTCCGACCGCGAACTATTTCCCGTTCGACTCGACGGCGCGGCGCGAGAGCGCGACGAGTCGAGCGGAAAACGTCGAAAGCACAAAATTTTCCTTATTTTACCCCGCCCGACGATTTGGTCAAGGCCCCCCGCCGTCTCCCCAACGCGCTCGGTCGCGACGCGATAAAAAAAGCGTCCGCCGACCGAAATCGACGAACGCTTTTCCGCCGGCGGCGCAACGTCCCTAAACGGCGTTATTTATCCGCTTTCGGAAAGAGAACGAGCGTTCCCGACCAAGTCGAAACCGGAACGACCCAAACTTCGCCGGGTTCCAGTTTCTTCTCGAAAAGCGCGAGCGGCGAATTCGTTTTGTCGTTGTATTTGACCGCGTTTTCCTTGATAAGCGTCGCGCCCAGCTCTTTGTTTTCGACGCCGACGCCGTATGACGCGCCGTCGTTTTTCGGCCAAGTCGTCCCGACGAGCAGCTCGACCGTCGTCGCTTTTTTCGCTCGAACGACGACGTCGACCGGCGTCCCGCCGAACGTTTGCGGGTACTCGCGACCGGCCAGCTCCGACGCGACGTCGCCCCAGACGTAATCCCGGTTCGCGAAAGCTTTTGCGCCGTTCTCCAAGCGCGCCGTTTTCAACGTCGTCTCGATCGTCAGCGCGTCCGATTCGAAACGCGTCGTCGCCGTTTGACCGGGCGTCCAGTCGTTGCGCTTGTAATAAAAATGCCCGTCCTCGGCGCCGACCAACGGGTCCGGAACGCCGTCGCCGTTGAAGTCGACCGTCGTCGGACTCGACGAGTGTCCCTTGATCGGTCGCGCGTCGATTTCGCCCGCCGACGCGAAGTAATAAAGCCCGTTTTCCGCTTTCGTTTGGAGGTAAAGGTCGGCGTTGCTTCCGTTTGCGAGGAGGTCGAGCTTCCCGTCGCCGTTGTAATCCGCGAAGCAAATCTTGCGGCGTCCGCTCCCGCCCGCCCGCGCGGAGTTCAAACGCAGCGGCTTTCCGGCCCCGTCGACAAAAACGCGTTTCGGCGGCGCGAGTTTGAGCGACGTTTCGCCGCTCTTCTCGTCGACCTCCTTAAACCGTTCGTACAGCGCGAGATAACCTTCGACGTCCAACATTGCCAAATCGGTCAAGCCGTCGCCGTTGAAGTCGAGCGCGACCGGCGTCGTCCGCCATTGCGTCAAGAGTTCGTCGCCCTTCGGGAAGCGCCAACCCCAAGCGAGACGCGAGGGTTCGCCGTCCCAAGCGACCTCGACCGCGCGCGGTTGCGACAGTTTCGGCGCGCCCTTTTCGCCGACGTTCTTATACCAATAAACATTGCCGAGAATGGAGTTAAGAACAACGTCCTTCAAGCCGTCGCCGTCCCAGTCCGCGACCGAAAGGGTCGTATACCCCCACTTCGGCTCGGCCGGCCCTTGAATCGACCCGTTCGGCCCGGCGGTTATCCGGATCGGCGACGTCCCGTCGCGCCGCGTTTCGACAAGTCCCGCCGTTTCGGGAATTAACGCTTGCGCCGCTTCAAGGAGCGCGTCGTCCGGTTCGCTCGCCAACGCGACCGGAGTCGCCCAACGCGGATTCTCGACGCCCGGGCCGCTCAAATTCTCGAAGAAAAAGACGTAACCGGCGGTGTTGCCGCAGATTAAGTCCCAGTCGCCGTCGTCGTCCCAGTCGACGCCCCAAGGAGTCGACAACGCGCCGCATTTGAGCAAATCGGGCTCTTGACGGAAGTAATAAGGCGGCTTGAACAAAGGCTTTCCGTCTTTCAACTCGCCGGAATTTTCGAAAAACGCGATTCGTCCGTCTTCGTCGCCGACCAAAACGTCCGCGTCGCCGTCGCCGTCCCAATCGAACGCGACCGGCGTCGGCATCGCAAGTTCAACCGCCGCTCGGGTTCCGTTGGTTAACGTCAACGGTTCGAACGGTCGATAACGCGGCTCGGTTCGCGTTCCGACGTTTTCCGAATACTGCAACGTGTCGCGAAACTCGGCGCAAAGCAAGTCGAGGTCGCCGTCGCCGTCGAAATCGACGAAGTTCGGGGACGGCCAACCGAACGTTTCGAGCTTGGCGCCGTCGACGTCGGTCAACATTTTCGCGTCTTCGTACCGCGGCGCGGCGTCCGTTCCGACGTTGCGCAAGAGGTAAAGGTTCCCCCGAAGCGGCGCGTTTTGCCAAACGCCCTTTTCGTCGAACGCGTCGTCCCAACCGTATTCCGTCCAGTCGTCCGTCCCGACGACGATATCGGTCGCGCCGTCGCCGTCGAAGTCGACGAGCTTCCACATATTACCGCGCACCTTGTTAAAATGGACGTTTTGCGGCAAGTTTTCCGCCCCGTTTTTGAGCGGAATCGATTTTTCAACGCCGGTTTTCAAAAAATCGGGGTGTTCCTTTCCCGGCGTCAAGACGCGCAATTTCCCGTCGACCCAGCTCGCTTGGACGTTGATCACTCCGCGACTTAGCCGCCGCGCCTTCTCAAAAATCGGAAATTTCGGGTCGGGCCCGGCGTTGCGGAAATACCAAACGCCGTTGTACGGAACGTCTTCGCAACTAACGACGAGATCGGTTCTTCCGTCGCCGTCGACGTCCGCCGGAACCGGCCAGCTCCAAAGCCCGACGCCAAGGAACGTTTCCGCGTCCGGATTGTTGACTTCAAGCCGCGTCAACCCTTGCGACGTTTGCGCCCAAACCGCGCCGCCGCTTCCGCTAAAACCGTCAAAACCGGCCCAGTTTCCGCAAACGCCGACGCCGAAAATCGCCGACGCCAACGAAACGCCCCCTAAAACCGCGCCGACGAGCCGCCGTCGTCCGCGCTTCGCCCCTTTTTTCGCCGCCATTTGCCGCTCCTTTCGCTTTTTGCCGTCGGCTCTTCCGCCGATTTTGACAATATTAATTGACAAAATTAATTAACAGACGCTAATCGAACGCCCGTCGACCGCGTCCGTTCCGCTTTCCGCCGACAAAACGCGTTCGAGCGCCGCCCCTTATTTTAAACGAAAACGTTCCGCGATTCAAGCGTTTTTTCGAATTTTACCTTCCGTCGCCCTCAAAACTTCGTCAACTTGCCGCGTCGTTAAATTTAAACAAAACCTCGCGACCGAAAAAGTTTGCGCCTTTTGGTTATTATTAAACCCCGACGCCCGAAAAGCCGATTTAATCGTTGCGACCGCTTCCAATGAATTGTTTGTCGCTTCGCCAAAAATCAACTTTTCGCGACAACCGACGATTTTTGGCGCGCAACCGCTTTTTAAGCGCCGTTTCGCTCCGCGTTTTTCCGAAAAAGCCAAAAAAGCGCGCAAACCGGGCTGGACGCCTCGCCGTCCTTTTTGTTAAGATGTCGGAAGCGTCCGGTCGCCCGAATTTCGGCCCGTTTATTCCCCGCGCCCCGCCCCAACCCCCCGTTTTTCCCTTTCCCCGCAACCCGTCGACTTCCCCGTTTTTCCCCTTTCCCCGCAACCTGCCAACTTTTCCGTTAAGAGTCCGAATGCCGCGCGCCGCCTTGTTGATTTTCGTTTCGCTTGTTTTCGCCTTCGTCGTCGACTTCGACGGCGGAAGCGGAACGCTCGAATTGCCGCAAATCGCGTTCGCCGCCCCGGCAAACTCCGCAAATTCGCTAAACTCGGCCGCGCCCGACGCCGCCGAACTTCCCGCCGACGCGGAAAACGCCGCGAATCCCGTTTCGACTTCGCCGTCCGTCTCCGCCGACTCGCCGCGCTCGTCCTATCCCGCCCCAACGTCCCAAACAGCCCAACTTTCCCCGTTTCGCCCCGGCTTGATGCGCGTCGATTTCACCTTAACCAACGCGGCGGCAACCAATTGGGACGGCGAAATTCGCCTCTCTCGCGGCTCCTTCGCCGATATGATTCCGCTCGGCGTCGCCCCGACTTGCGCGACGGCGTTCTTTTTCTCCGACGAAGCGCAAACTTGCGTCGGACTCCAAACGGTCGCGCCGTTGACCTTTTGCGGTTTCCAAGCGACCCTTTTTTGCCCCCGAGACGCGCGCCTCGAAATCAAACTTCGCGACCGCTCGACCGGACAAACGCTTGAAAAAACAGTTCTCGTCGAGCGTTTGTTCGACTCCTCGACGCGCATTCCGCTCGACGCGCAAGGTCGTTCTTACGTCGGCGTCGTTCGCGCCCCGGCCGACGAACTCCCGGCGCGTTTTGAAAAGCTCGACTCCAAGGGCGCGACCGCGTCGAAACCGCTTCCGGCGCGCGGCGACTCCCCCGTTTTCCGTCCCGGCGAACCTTTCCGTTTGACCGTTTTGCCCCGCTCTTCCGCGACTCGGCTCGGCGGCGATTTATCGTTGACGCTCAACGCGACGCGACGCAACGTCGCGGAACCGTTCGCGGTCGAAACGGTCGAAATTCCGCTCGCCGAAATCCAACGCAACGACGCGATCGTCGGCGACCCAAACGCGGCTCCGGTCGCCCGTCAATTCGTTTTGACGGCGCCGCAAGAAGAGGGCGTTTTCGAAATCGCGCTCGAACTCCGTCCGAAACCGACGCCGCGCTCGACTTTTTCGCTCGCTCCGGCGGACGGTCGCCCCTTCGCCCGCCGCGTTTTACAAGGCGTCGTCGTTTCAAATCGTCCGCGAACGTCCGAAAACGGCGGCTCCGCGCCCTTCGACGGCGACCTCCGCGCCGAATTGCTCGAAACGATCGATCCGACGAACCCCGGCTGGCGCGGCGCGTTCTCCAAACGCTTCTCGCTTCCGAGTTTCCGCAAAAACGACGCGAACGCCGACGCCCCTCGAAACGACGGCGCGAAACCGGCGAAGTCGGGCAAAAACGACAAGTCGCCGCATCCGGCGCCGCCGCGTCTCGGAATCGCTCCGTTCGGCAAATCGACGGCGCGTTACACGCCGTCAACAAAAAAACAAACGGCGCAAAACGCCCAAGTCGCGAACGCCGAATCGCCGCAAACGCTCGTTTTAGGCCAAGCGCCCCGCTCGACCGCCGCTCCTTCCTTCGACCCGCTCAATCTGTTCGATCGCTCCGGCGACGGCAAAAAGGAATTCGACGCCGAAAAACGCGCCGAAGTTCTCCGACGTTGGGCCCTCGACCGCTTCGAAGCGCCCGCGTCGACGATCGATCGAACCGGTTGGGGACGCGCCGACGACCTTTGGGCGAAACCGCTCGGCGGCGGCAACTCGCGCCCTTTCACCGCCGAAGAAACGGCCCGCCTTCAACTCCCGTCGACGCCGTTTTTGCGTCTCGACCCGAACGGAACGCCGCCGCGACGCGACGTCGCGTCTTCTCCGCTCCGTCTCGACCCGCGCGATTGGTTCGGCGCCGCCGGCTCCCATTCCGACTCCGCTTCGAATTCCAATTCCGCCGCCCCCGCCGACGCTTCGTCCGCCGAAACGACGGTTGACTTCGCGACCCGCGCCGCCGGTTCGCTCGCCGCCGCGTCGAACGCCGTCTCTTGGGAAGCGTTCCCGATTCCGATTCGCGAACCGGGCGCGCCGCATATTTTGGAAATCGAGTATCCGTCGAACTTTCCGCAAAAACTCGGCGTCTGCGTTCTCGAACCGAGCGTCGCGGGCGGCCTCTTCCCAACGTCGCTCGATTTCGGCTTCGTCGTCGGCGCCGAACCGTTCGGCGACCGCGCGGAGGGCGTCGTCCGTCGATACGCCGTCCTCTTTTGGCCGCGAACGAAAACGCCGACGATCCTCTTGACGAACCGCTCGTCCGAAACCCCCGCCGCGTTCGGGCAAATTCGCGTTTATCGCGCCGAAGGCGAGCCGAACGTCGCGGCGCCGTCGAGTCGCGGCGGTCGCTCGTTCGCTCTCGCGCTGACGCAAACCAACCTTTGCGATCAATTCGCCGCCCCGCGCCAACCGTCGACGTTCGGCGTTCGCGGCTCCGAAGATTGGCAAACGTTCGACGACGCGACGTCGCGCGCCCTTCGTTACCTCCAAACCTCCAACTTCGACGCGACCGCGCTCGCCGTCGTCGCCGACGGAACCGCCCTTTACCCGAGCGCTCTCCTCGCGCCGACGCCGCGCGCCGACGGCGGCGTCTTTCTCCCGACCGGCGCCGACGCGACGCGAAAAGACGTTTTATCGTTAACGCTTCAAAAATTTGAATCGCGCGGCGTCTCGTTGATTCCGTTCGTCAAATTAAACGCTCCGCTCCCGGCGCTCGAAGCGCGCTTGCGCCAAATTCACTCGCCGCAAGCGTCCGCCGAAGAACGCGCCGCGTCCGAAGGAATCGAATGGATCGGCCCGGACGGTCGCCTCTTGATCGAATCGCGCCAAGCGGACGACGGAACCGGCCCTTATTACAACGTTTTGCATCCGGAAACGCAACGCGCCGTTCTCGCCGTCGTCGACGAACTCGCCGCCCGTTGCGCTTCGAGCGAAGCGTTCGCCGGTCTCGCGCTCGACGTCGGCGCCGGAGGTTGGCTCGCGCTCCCGGACGACGTTTATTTCGGAATGGACGACGCGACGATCGCCCGCTTCGTTCGCGAATCGAACCTGCAAGCGAAACTCGAAGCGCGCGGCGCCCGGCGCGTTCAAGAGTTGCTTTTCGCCAAAGATCGCGCCGGACTCCGCGTTCGCGCCGAATTTATTCGCGACGTTTGCCTCAAAGATTGGCTCGAATGGCGCGCCGACGCCGCCGCGGCGTTTTATCGCGACGTCCAAAAGACCGTCGCCGCCCGGCGCCCCGACGCCCGCCTTTACTTGGTCGCGACCGAAGCGCTCGACGGCCCGGTCGCCCGCTCCCTCCTTTACCCGTCGTTGACGCGGGCGTCCCGCGTTCGCGAAGCTCTTTTGCGCGTCGGACTCGACCCGACTCGCTTCGCCGGCGACCCGTCGATCGTTTTGCTCCGCCCGGAAATCGTCGCGACGACCTCGTCTCTCGCCGCGACCGCCGAACTCGCCGAGCTGACGACGCCGGAATCGATCGCGCTTTTCGCCGCCGGCCAAGCGGCGCCCGGAGCGTTTTTCGCGCATCGCGGCGAAAAGATCGCGCTTCCGGATTTCGACGCGGCCAGCCCGTATCGCCCGACCGTCGTCGAAATCGAAAATCGCGCTCTTCCGGCCGATTACGAGAACCGCCGACGCTTCGCCCGCCAGCTCGCGTCCGCCGACGCCCTCTTCTTCTTCGACGGCGGCGACCGCCTTCCGTTCGGCCAAGAAGAGACCTTCCGCGATTGCGTCGACGCGTTCCGCCGCCTCCCCGCCGTTCCGTTCCGAACTTGGGAGCCGCGCGCCGACGCTCCCGACGCCGCGAAGTCGACGCAACCGCTCGTCGTCCGATATTATCGCAACGAAAAAGAAACTTGGGTTTACCTCTTGAACGCCGCGCCGTTCCATCTCGGCGTCGAATTGACGATGAAGCGAACCCCGGGCGCCGCGTTCGAACTTTTCGCCGGAACGCGCCGCGCCGAACCGGCGATCGGCGGCGACGCGTTCGTTTGGTCGCCGACGCTCGCGCCGTTCGACCTCGTCGCGCTCCGCGTCGCCGACCCGAAAGCGACGATCGAAACAGTCGAAACGCTCCGTCCCGCCGAGATTTGCGGCCCGAACGGTCGCGTCGCGGCGGCGGTTCAAGATTTCGTCGACCGCGTTTCGGCGGCTCGACTCGGCGTCGAAACTCCGTTGCGCAACGGCGACTTCGAAGAATCGTTCGCGCTTTCGACCGTCGACGCGGCGGCGGAACTCGACGCGTCCAACCCGAAAACGCGACGACAAACGTCGAGCGGCGCCGCGCGTCTTCTCGGCGGTCTCGAAGCCCCGACGCGTCTTTTCCGCAAATCCGACGCCTCCGCCGAAACCGAACCGTCGAACGCTCCGCGGCCCGGCTCGGCGTCCCCTTCCCCCTCCGACTCGTCCGCAAACGCCGCCTTCATCCCCGGTTGGCGCGCTTTCGGGCCGACCGACGTCGACGTTTCGCTCGACGCGAGCGTCGCTCGCGAAGGACGCGCGAGTTTGCGTCTCTCGTCGACCGGCGGTTCCGGCGGCGTCGTCGGTCAACCGTTCGAAGCGCCGACGACCGGTCGACTTTGCGCGCAAATTTGTTTCGGCGTCCCGGTCGACGCGACGTCGCTTCCGTTGCGCGTCTGTTTGACCGCTCGCCTCGACGGCGAACCTTACTCGCGCCAAGTTCTCGTCGGCCCAACGATTCTCGAACGAGCGCGACGCGTCGCCGACGAATCGCGCCCCGACGACGGCGTCGTTTGGGTGCGCGACGTCATTTTGTTCGAACGCCTTCCGCTCGCCGGCCTTTCCGAAACGTCGCTCCGTTTCGACCTGCTCGGCGCCGGAGACGTTTGGATCGACGAAGTTAAACTCTTTAAACTCGCGTTTTCCGACGACGAGCAAAAAGCGTTGACTCGACTCGTCGGAATCGCCGAGTATCGCGTTTCGCAAGAACGCGTCCTCGACCTCCTTCAATTCCTCGACGGATATTGGCCGCGCGCGCTCCGCGAGCAGATTCCGGACGACTCCCCGCTTCTCGAATCGCGACGCCGCATAACAAACGCGGTCGGCCCCGTCGCGCCCTCCGCTCCGCCCGCTCAACCGGAGAAAAAGAAAAACTCGCTCGAAAAAGCGTTCGACCGCTTGAAGTTCTGGTAACGCGACGAGGCGTCTTTTTACCGCCGCGTCGGCTCCGAGCGCCGATTGTCGGAACGCTCGCGACGCGGCTTTGTTTAGCGACGGAGCGTCCTTCTTCTCCGACGCAACCAAAACGACGTCGCGTCGTTCAATATTCGGCGCGGTTGCATTGCGCCGCGCGACGGAGCGTCTTGTCCTTCTTCCCCGACGCAACCAAAACGACGTCGCGTCGTTCAATGTCCGGCGCGGTTGCATTGCGCCGCGCGACGGAGCGTCTTGTCCTTCTTCCCCGACGCAACCAAAACGACGTCGCGTCGCAACAACTTCGCGTTCGACAGCTCCGCATACCGTTACACGGCGTCGCTATTCTTACCGTCATTGAGACGCCGTGTAACTCTTTTAAGGTAGGACGCCTGGCGTCCAAGATCGCTCCAGGTAGGACGCCATTTGTCCAACCTGAATAACGACACAAGTTGCGACGTCGTTTAAATTTTGAAAAATTTTTACTTTTTCGAAAATTTTTAAGAAAAAAAACTTGACGCCGGGTTT
>JAFSDX010000068.1 GCA_017436025.1 Thermoguttaceae bacterium | reverse complement strand
TCGGCGCCGACGGAACCGTAAAGTTGGCCTTCTTCGTTGGCGTTCGCTTCGATGCTGACCGTCTTTTCGGCGATGAGATCGGCGAGTTCGCGGAGACCGGCGAGGCGTTGTTTTTGGATTTCGAGCAACATCGCCTTGTGTTTTTCAACCATACGGCGGTGGTGATCGGTCGCGAAGGTGGCGAGACCTTGCGGAATCAGGTAGTTTTTCGCGTAACCCCGCTTAACTTCGACGACGTCGCCTTGTTTGCCGAGGGAGTCGACCGATTGGATCAGAAGGAGTTGGATACCGCCGTTCGGGCCCTTCGGCAAACGTTTGCCGGTGCGGGAAGCGCTGCGCGCGCGTTTGTTGCGTTGTTGTTGCATGATTAAACCTGCTATATTTCCTATTTTGTTTTATTTCCAATTTCAAGCGCCGAAAAACGCTTTTCGTTTGACTTAATCGCCGTTCCGGCTTAGAAGGGAATGTCGTCTCCGCCGTCTTGCGCAAAGTCGTTGTAATAATCGCCGCCGGACGAACCGGAGTTCGAGGCGTTGGAGCGTTGCGGTTGTTGACGTTGGTACGACTGTTGATAGCCGCCCTGTTGGTAACCGCCTCCGCCTCCGCCGCCTTCTCCGCGCGAACCGAGAAGGACGGTGCGTTCCGCGACGACCTTCAATTTGGTTCGACGTTGGCCCTCTTGTTCCCAAGAGTCCATTTTCAGGCGGCCTTCGACGAGGATTTGCGAACCCTTGCGAGTGTACTCGGCCAAGACTTCGGCGCTGCGTCCCCAAACGGTAACGTCGACGAAAGTCGCTTCTTCGATCCAATTGCCGTTCGCGTCTTTGCGGCGGTCGTTGACGGCGATTCCGACGTCGAGGACGGACATACCGCTGGGGATCGAACGAAGTTCCGGGTCGCGAGTCAGGTTGCCGACCAAAACGACTCTGTTGTAACTAGCCATATCGCTCGCCTTTCGTTAAACGGATTGCGCAAACGCGCGATTTTTCGGGAAAAACGTTCGGTCGGCGTCGTCGAAACGGGCCGAGCCGAAATTTCGGCGCGACGCGAAGAGCGTCGAAACGAAAATTATTCTTCGTCTTCGGCGGTTTCTTCTTCGTAAACGTCGGCGACCGGCGCGGCGGCTTCTTCGGTCGTCGCTTCTTCGCGTTGGGCCGGGCCGGCGAGCGCGTGTTCGACGAGAGCCTCTTCAAGGCGCGGGTCGATCGTTTGGATGAGGAAACGAACGATGTTCCCGTTGAGTTGGAATTGGCGGTTCAACTCGACGAGTTTGTCGGTTTGCATACGGAAATAGGTAAGCCAATAGGTTCCGCGGCGATGATTTTTGATCGGGTAGGCGAGTTTGCGTTCTTCCCAAAAACGGCTGACGCGAACGACGCCGCCCAAGGACTCGATCGTTTTGGCGATTTGACCGGAAACTTCTTCCGGATTACGGGCATAGGCTTCGGAATTCAAAATGAACAAGCCGTCGTAAACGTGTTCTTGAGTCAATTTATTGCTCCTAATATATGGACGACTTCGATCGTCTCGAAAGTCGCTCTCGTCGCGCGGACGAGTTTATTTCATTTTTAACGGTCGTCGACGTTCAAAAACGGCGAACGAACCTACCGTTGATAGTGAAATCGGAAAAATCGGTTTAATTCGAACCTTTTTTCTTTTTAGCGTCGGCGTTGAAGAGGTTCATCGTCTCTTCGACGCCGTCGGCGACCCAACGTTCGAGCGCGTCGGCGGCGGTTTTCAGCGCCAAGTCGACTTCGATTCGCTCCTCTTTTCTAAAGGGCATTAATACGAAGTTGACGACTTGCTCTTGCGTCGCGGGGCGACCGATTCCGACGCGAAGTCTTGCGAACTCTTGCGTTCCGAGTTTCGCGATCGCGTCTTTGAGGCCCTTTTGCCCGCCGGCCGATCCTTGCGAACGGACGCGAAGTTTCGCGACCGGGAGGTCGAGGTCGTCGCAAACGACGATCAAGTCGGCTTTCGGATCGAGTTTGTAATAACGAACGGCGGCGGCGATCGAGCTTCCGCTAAGGTTCATATACGTCGTCGGACAAAGGAGGAGAACGTTTTTCCCTCCGATCCGAGCGTCGAGCGCGTCGCCTTGGAACTGGTTGCGCGGTTTGCCGGTCGCCCAACGCGACGCGAGTTCCGCGAGAACCATATACCCGATATTATGCCGCGTGTCGCGGTATTTTGGGCCGGGATTGCCTAAGCCGACGATAATTTTATCCGGTTTCATTTCGTTTTTCGGCGCCCTAAAGACCTTAAACAAAGTCTTGAGCATTGCGATAAACTCCCAGAATTGTTTCGACAATCAAGCGCGACTCGCGACGAAACTTGCGGAAAAGCAAGGGGCGAGGCGCGAAAGTCGAATTATTCCGCTTCTTCTTCGTCGGCTTTTTTGCGACCGATGAGTTCCGGTTCCGCGCCTTCGACGGCTTCTTCGGCGGTTTCCGAAACTTCTTCTTGTTCGGAGCATTCGACGACGACCGCGTCGGCCGGAGCGAGCGCTTTCACGCCTTCCGGAAGGACGAGATCGGCGACGCGAACTTGTTGGTTGAAACCAAGTTCGTTGACGCTGACGGAAACGCGTTCCGGAGCGTTCGTCGGGTCGGCTTCGACTTCGAGACGGTAGAGAACTTGCTTGACGACGCCGCCTTCTTTGACGCCCGGCGCTTCGCCGCGGATTTCAAGCGGAAGTTCGAGTTGGACGCGTTCGTTTTCGCTGACGCGGGTGAAGTCGACGTGAAGAACGACGTCGCCCCAAGTGTTCCATTGAACTTCTTTGATGAAAGCGCGTTCGTTAACGGCGCCCGCGAGGTTCACGAAACGGTTGCCGAGACGAATCGCGGCGTCGATTTGGTCGGCCGGAACGGTCAGGTTGACGACCTCTTTCTTGTGACCGTAGAGAACAGCCGGGGTTTTGCCGCTTTCGCGAAGGCGACGATTTCGACGTTTGCCGACTTCTTCGCGGCGTTCGACCGATAAAGTCAAAAATTCGACCATCTATATTCCTCTTCGAGGTAAAAGCAACGCCGTTCGCCATCGAAAACACGCGTTTTCGTACTCCGAACGGCCAATCTTTTGTGTGTAAAATAATATGTATTATTGCGCCTTTCGGTATTTTCACAAGCCCCCCCGACCTTGCGTTTTAACATTTTTTCGAATTTTTCTCAATTTTTTCCCAACTTTTCCAAATCAAGGAACGTCGGCGTGGAGTGAAAGGAGGCGAAAAGGGAACGCGAGAAAGCGACAAAGACGCGATTGGAACGGTCGCGACGAATTTAACGGTCGAAGCGGCGCGTCGTCGAGCGGAGAAAATTTAAAATATTTTTTTCGGAAAAGGGGCGCGCGTTTCGCAAGAGAAAACGCGTATAATAAAATAAGGTCGCGTAGACGACGCGAAATGCGAGCAAAATCGCTTTATCGACGTTACAACGATAAAACTTTAACTTTTTTTCGTCGGTTTTTCATTTCGCCCGCTTGCGCGTCGCCCGGCTTTATGGTACAATACCTGCGTTCTAGCCCCCGGAGGCGGTGAAATTTTTTTTCGAACCGTTTCGTCGAGCGGGAAGGCGCGCGCCGCGTTGGGCGTCGTCGCGTTGGAACGTCGCAAACAATTTTGCGCAGAAGCGGCTTGGGCCGCGTAACGAACGCCCCCGTCGCGGAGCGCGAAGATTCCCCCGGATTCCTTAAAATTTGGTCGTCACCCAAGTTTCGTGAGGAATGCAAGTTCTCGTTGCAGGAATTCGGATTTTTCAAGTCTTCGCGTTTCCGCGACGGGTTATTTTTTTCGATCGCGTTGGCGCGCGATCGCTTGGCGTTGAAGACGGAGCGCGTTTCTCTCGTCTTTGCGTCGATAGAGTAGCGATTTTCGCCGGTTCTTTCAAGCCCGGTTTTAAAATTTTCTCGACGCTTTCTCGACGCGGATTTCTTTTTCAAAATGGGCGAAATAGAGGGAATAGGGTAAGGAAGCGCGAGGGCTTTTCAAAATAAAACGAATACTTGGGAAGAAATCTGAATAGTGTTTGATATTGGTCGGGCGGAGTCGCCGGTTTTGCGGCGTTTGGGCGAGAGACATAAAATAGGAAGATTGGGCGGATTTTGAGAAAGACGGAAGCGATGAGCGATAAAAACGAAAATTTGGAAAAAAATATTCCGTGTTTTTCGACGGAAGAAATGGAGCGAGCGTTTTTTTGGACGCGAGACCGAATCGCGGCGGCGGTCGCGGAAGCTCCGAAACCGAAAATAGAGAATTTGGGCGAAACGGCGAATTTGCCTGTTTTGGGCGCTTTCGTTAGTTTGAAAAAGCGGGGGCGTCTGCGTTCCTGTATGGGGGCGATGCGCGAAGGAATCGCTTGGGGCGTTGCGCTCGACTCCGCCGCCGTGTCCGCCGCGACGTCGGATCCGCGCTTTCCGCCCCTTTCGCCGGACGAATTTTACGACCTCGATTTGGAGATTTGGGCGCTTGGGGGGACGCGGGTGATTTCCGAACGCGGCGTCGACCGGGTTCGAGCGATTCAAATCGGGCGCGACGGGCTCCAAATCGAAGGGCGGGGACGGCGCGGACTCCTTTTGCCGAGCGTCGCGGTCGAGTTCGGCTGGGACGCGGAACGGTTTTTGGAGGCGGTTTGCGAGAAGGCCGGGCTGGCGCGCGACGCTTGGGCGAGCGACGAAACGCGACTTTTCGCCTTCGAGGGCGTTTCGTTCAAGAAGCCGTTCGTTTGGTTCGCGAGCAAAAATCCGACGTTGGCGAAGATTGTCGCCGAGCGAAACGGGGTAAGCAGGGAAGCGTCGGCGGTTTTAGAAAGCGGGGCAAATAAAGTCGACTCGGCAAAGTTGGCAAAGTCGGCGAGAGCGACGAGGCCGACCTTTACCCTTGCGCCCGGTTTTTTTCGTTGGAGCGTTCCTCAAACGTCGGTCGGCGGCGGTCAAAACGGAGAAAATGCGCAGAATAGCGAGTTGAGCGAAAGAGCGACGGCGTTTGACGCGAGCGAAACGCTTCGACCGGCGGCGGTCGCGGGACTCTTTTATCCGGCGACTCCGGCGGAACGGACGGCGACGCTCGACGAATTTGGGTTAACGGCGCAAGACGGCGAAAACGCGAAGGACGGCGGTTCCGGCGGGGTTAAAGGGGTTGGGAAGGTTGGAGCGGTTGGCGAAGACGAGCGAGGCGGCGGTTTTGGCGGGAAAAAAGCGTCGGAGAAAAATGGGGTAAACGGCGAAAATAGTCGGCGTTGGAGCGCGGCGCTCGTCCCGCACGCCGGTTGGATTTATTCGGGGCGTTTGGCGGCGGCGACGCTAAATAGGCTTGAAGTTCCGGAAACGGTCGTTGTTTTAGCGCCGAAACACCGAGCGGAGGGGGGCGATTTCGCCGTTATGCCCGCCGGGCGTTGGGACGTTGGCGGCGGGGAGAGCGTTCCGAGCGACCCCGATTTTGTCGAGCGGTTCGTCGCGGCGGTTCCGCCGTTCCGCAAGGACGCCGTCGCGCATCGTCGGGAACACGCGGTCGAAACGCTCGTTCCGCTGATCGCTCGACGCAGTCCTTCGGCGAAGGTCGTCGGGGCGGTTATCGGTCGGGCGACGGTCGACGAATTGACTGCGGCGGCGGCAAAGTTTGCCGAGTTTCTCCAAAATGAAGAAAAAAACGGGAGAAAAGCGCCGTTAATTTTGATTTCAAGCGATATGAATCATTTTTCGAACGACGAAACGACGCGCCGACTCGACGCTCTCGCCCTCGCCGCCCTCGAATCGCTCGACCCGACGCGCCTCTTGGAGACGGTTCGACGCGAAAAAATTTCGATGTGCGGCGTCTTGCCCGCGTTTTTTGTTTTGACGGCGCTCGGTAAAATCGGTAAGTTGCGTAAAGCCGTTAAAATCGGATATGCGACAAGCGGCGATTCGAGCGGCGACCGAGAGCGCGTCGTCGGTTACGCCGGGTATCTTTTCGGTTAAAATCGGCGCTTTGCGGGAAATGCGCGGTTTGGGGAAGCGGCGGCGAGTCGTCCGCGCGCCCAAAACCGTTTGACGTCGGCGTTCTCGGCCTTTATAATAAAGCGGTCGAGCGAAGCGGACGGTCGAGCGCGCCGTTGAAGCGGTTGAGTTTAGCGTTTGGGCGAATTTTGCGGGCGATTGGGCCGGTTCGATTTCGCGGTTGAGAAGGAGAAAAAGATGCGTTTTTCGGCGGTTTTGTCATTATTATTAATAGGGGGCGTTTGCGGGGGCGTTTCGACGTCGGTTTTGCCGTCGATTTCGTCGGCGACTTGGGCGCAAGAAAGCGGGGCGCAGGCGTTGGAAGCGTCGGAAACCTCGGACGGGGCGCAAGCGTCGGCGGCGGCCGAAGGGGCGTCGAACGGTTCCGCTCCGGCGCGGCGCGACGTCGAGACGGTCGTTCCGGCGTCGGACGAACGGGCGCCGGCGGGGGCTCCGATCGCGTTCGAGAAGCGGGGCGGGGCGTTCCTCGGCGCGGATTGGCTGGCCGATTTCGCGACGCCGCCGCGCGAGTTTCGCCCGTTGCAAATCGTTCACGGACAAGATTTAACCGATATTAAGACGGTCGAGTATTACCGCGACCAATGCGGGCTCGGCGGGCTCGTCGTCAACGTCGGCGGGGCGGGGTACGTTCGCGAACAGGCGAACTGGGACCGCTTCGTCGCCGGGCTCCAAAACGTCAAGGACGCCGGGATGCGCGCTTGGATTTACGACGAAGACGGCTATCCGAGCCTCAGCGCCGGGGGCGTCGTAATGGAGGGACGCCCCGAGCTTTGCTCGCAAGAGCTGGCGTTCGACCGCGACGCCGCCGAGCCGTTCGTCGTCCGCGACTGTTACGAGTTCACCCATTCGAGCAACAACGTTTTCGCCGCGCGGAAGTATCCGAATCCGCTGAACGCCGCGGCGACCGAACGCTTCCTCGACGTTACGCACCGACGGTACCGCTCCGAAATGAAGCCGGAGCTGTTCGAGTACGTCGAGGCGTTTTTCACCGACGAACCGTCGATGATGGCGGTCAACCTCGGCGAAATCCAGGAGGACATTCGACGCGGCGTCCGGACGCTCGACCCGCTCGACCCGAACAAAAAGAAACTGCCGGTCGTTCCTTGGTGCGACGACTTGGAAGAGCGTTACCGCGAAAAATACGGGGTCGAGTTGCGCCCGAACCTCCGCTCGCTCTTCGAAGGCGATTCCGACGCCGACCGCGCCGTCCGCCGCAACTTTTGGACGCTCGTCGGCGAACTCGACGTCGAACGATTTTACAAGCCGATTCAGGATTTTTGTCGCGAAAACGCTAAGGGCCCGGTCGCGTCCGGTCATACGCTTTATGAGGAAAATATCGCCTTGCACGTTCCGCTCGACGGAAACAAGATCGCGGCGCTGAAAAAATTCGACTTGCCGGGGCTCGATATGCTGAATTCCGACCCGCACGCCTATTTTTGGGGTTGCTGGCTCGCGGCGGCGTTTCCGGCGTCGGCGGCGGAGTTTATCGGTCAACGTCGGGTGATGACGGAAGTTTGCGACTTTTCGCAGATTCACGGCGGTCATAGAAAGCCTTGCGACTTGGCGATGATGGAGGCGACCGCGTCTTGGCAGGCGGCGTTCGGCGTTACGGAATATACGCTTTATTACGGTATTAACGGCGGCGAAAAGGCGCCGGAGCGGAACGAAGCGTCGCACCGCGATTATTGCCGATACGTCGGGCGGCTGAACGCCGTGTTGCGCGACGCGGCGCCGGTTCGTCCGGTGTTGCTCTATTATCCGATCGAAGAATTGCAAGCCGAATATCGTCCGGTCGCAGAGAAATTTGAAATTGTAACGCAAAACGAGAAAACGCGGCAGATTTTCGACTCGTTCAACCAACTCGGCGAGGCGCTTTCGCGGGCGCAAATTTCGTTTTACGTCGTCGACCGCGCGACTTTGCGGAGTTTAACGAAAAATCCGGAGAACGTCGAGGAAGCGGCGCGGTTGGCCGGGAAGTTTAAGGGCGTTATTTTCCCGCGTTGGTCGGAAAAAATCGAGTACGATTGGGCCGACCCGACCTTCCGCGAACTTTGGATTGCGGACGAAAATCCGATTCATCGTTGGGAACAGATTCGGCCCGCGACCGCCGACTTCGCCGGGGAACGCCTCGTCGCGGAACCGGCGAATCCGGACTTGATCGCCGGGACGTTCGAGCGGGAAGGGCGGACGAT
>JAFSDX010000067.1 GCA_017436025.1 Thermoguttaceae bacterium | reverse complement strand
TGAGCGTCGACAAACAACAGATCAACTTCTTCCTCATCGTTACGCTCTACAGCGAAGACGGTTCGATGGACGAAAGCGACTTGGGCGACCTCATCGAATCGACGTTGAAAGAGCCGCTCGGGCGCGTCGACGGCGTCGGTTATATCCAAGTCTTCGGCGGTCAGTACGGGATGCGCATTTGGCTCAAACCGGACAAACTCCGCAGTTACAATATGACGCCGCAAGACGTTTTGGCCGCGGTGCAAGAGCAAAACGTTCAAGTTTCCGCCGGGCGTCTCGCGGGCGACCCGACCGTCGCCGGCGCGCAATTCACCGCGACGATGGTCGCGACGAGCCGTATGACGTCGAAAGAGCAGTTTGAAAACATCTTGATTCGCACGAATCCGGACGGTTCGCAAGTCCGCCTTTCGGACGTCGCCGATCTCGAACTCGGGCGCGAAAAATACGGCTTTAGCGCTCGCGTCGGCGCCGTTGCCGAAGACCCGGAAACCGGCGAAACGATCGCCAAAGCCTACTCCGGTTGCGGGTTGGCGTTGCGTTTGGCCGCCGGAGCGAACGTTTTGGAAACGACGGAAGAAGTTAAAAAACGCGTCGAAGAATTGAAAAAATTCTTCCCGCCGGGCGTTAAAGTCGCTTACGCGCAAGAAAACGCGCCGGTCGTCGAAGAGTCGATCGAGAAGGTCGCGCACACGCTGGTCGAAGCGATCGTTTTGGTCTTCGGCGTTATGTTCCTCTTCCTACAACGTTTCCGCGTTACGTTGATTCCGACCTTCGCGGTTCCGGTCGTTTTGTTGGGAACGTTCGGCGTTATTTACGCTTGCGGCATGTCGTTGAACGTTATCATTATGTTCGCGTTGACGTTGGCGATCGGCCTCTTGGTCGACGACGCGATCGTCGTCGTCGAGAACGTCGAGCGTTTGATGAGCGAAGAGGGCTTGGACGCGAAAACGGCGACGAAAAAGACGATGGACCAAATCCAAGGCGCGCTCGTCGGCGTCGGCGCCGTCATCTGCGCGGTTTTCCTTCCGACGTCGTTCTTCGGCGGGTCGACCGGCGTTATTTACCGTCAGTTCTCGGTCGCGATTATTTCCGCGATGTCGCTGTCGGTCTTTATCGCGTTGACGTTCACCCCGGCGCTTTGCGCGACGATGCTGAAATCGCACGGCAAAAAGCGTTTCGACCTGTTCGGCCTCTTGTTCGGTTGGTTCTTTAAAGCGTTCAACTTTGGGTTCAACGCTTGTTCCGCCGGTTACGGGCGTTCGGTCGGTTACATCGTTCGCCGTCGTTTGCGCTTTATGGTTCTCTTCGTCTTGATCGTCGTCGCAGTCGCGCGGTTGTATCCGCAAATGCCGACGGCGTTCCTTCCGGACGAAGACCAAGGGACGCTCTTCGTTCAAGCGCAGCTCCCCGAGGGCGCGAGCCAAGAGCGCACCGAAGAAGTCGTCGCGAAGATTACCGACTACCTCCTCGAAAACGAGTCGGACTCGGTCAACGCGGTCTTCGAAGTTACCGGCTTTAGCTTCTCCGGGATGAACCCGAACGCCGCGATCTGCTTCGTCAGTTTGAAGCCGTTCGACCAACGTCAAGGGGAAGGCCAAGACGTTTACTCCATTCGCGACCGTTTGATGGGCGCGTTCGCCGGCTTCAACAAAGCGCAAATCACGCCGATCGTTCCGCCGTCGATTATGGAGCTTGGAACGGCTTCCGGTTTGGAATTCTTCCTGCAAGACCAAGCCGCGGTCGGACACGACAAGTTCAACGAAATTCAGGGCCAATTCCTCGGCGCGATGATGCAAAGCGGCAAGTTCGCGATCGCGTTCCCGAACGCTCTTCCGGACGAAGCGCAGTACAAAATCGACGTCGATTCCGAAAAAGTCCGCGCGATGAAGATGAACTTGACCGACGTCAACAACGTCTTGTCGATCGCGCTCGGTTCGGCGTACATTAACGACTTCGTCGACCGCGGCCGCGTCAAGAAGGTGTACGCGCAGGGCGAGCCGTCGTCCCGCGTCAATCCGGTCGACTTGGAAAAATGGCACGCGCGCAACCAAGACGGCCAAATGGTTCCGTTCTCGGCGTTTGCGTCCGGACGTTGGATTCACGGCGCGCCGAAGTTGGCTCGTTTCAACGGCGTCGAGAGCGTCAAGTTCACCGCGATTCCGCTTCCGGGCGTCAGCACCGGGGACGCGATGAAGGTCGTCGAAGACATTGTCGAGAACCAACTTCCGCAGGGCGTCGGCTTGAGCTATTCCGGGATTTCGTTCGAAGAGCGTCAAGCCGGTTCGCAAACGGGTCGACTTTACGCGCTCGCGATGGTCGTCGTTTTCCTTTGCTTGGCGGCGCTTTACGAGAGCTGGTCGGTTCCGTTCTCGATCGCGATGGTCGTTCCGTTCGGCGCGCTCGGCGCGATTTTCGCGACGCTCAACAGCGGCCTTTCGAACGACGTGTTCTTCCAAATCGGTTTGTTGACCGTTATGGGGCTGTCGGCGAAGAACGCGATTTTGATCGTCGAGTTCGCGAAGCAGATGGTCGAGAAGGAGAACGTTCCGCTCTTGAAGGCGGCGGTGATCGCGTCGAAATTACGTTTGCGTCCGATCATTATGACGTCGATGGCGTTCGCGCTCGGCGTCGTGCCGATGGTTCGAGCGCACGGCGCGAGCGCGGTCAGCCAACAGTCGCTCGGGACGTGCGTTCTCGGCGGAACGTTGGCCGCGACGTTCTTGGCGATCTTCTTCGTTCCGCTCTTCTACGTCTTCGTCGTCGGGATTTTCAACCGCAAGTTGTTGTACCCGCCGAAGAATAATAAGTCGAGCGAACAAAGCGCCGACGCGCAGGCGAGCGCCTGACGCAAGCGCGCCTAAAACGCCGATTTAGCGGCGAAACGAAAGCGGAGGTTCGGAGCGATTCGAGCCTCCGTTTTTTTACGTCGCAGCGCGTCGCGCCGAGCGCCGAAGCGGGCGTCGCGGGAAATTTTGCGGAAATTTTGTTTTCCTCCGCTTTCCAAAAACGGCGAAGCGCGTAAAATAAAATCGAACGCGCCGACGATTCCGCGTCTTTTGGGCGCTCCGGAGTCGCGACGTAGTCGCCGACGGCGCGTTTTTCGCTTTGCGCTCTTGACGCAAAACGCTCGAAAGGTTATCCTTCCCTGTAATTTGCTCCGATTCGGTTCCGCGAACGTTTTCGCCGACCCGAACCCCGACGGCGCGCGGCGCCGGTTTTCCGGCGCTTTCGCGTTCCGTCCGATCTCGACCCGATACAAAGGCGACGTTATGAAATGCCAAAAATGCGATAAAGTCGCGACGTTTCACATCACCGAAATGACCGACGCGCAGCCGGAAGAGCTGCACCTCTGCGACGAACACGCTTACGAATATCTGCACAAAAACGACGCGAAAAAAGCCGACGAAGACGACGAACATTCGCGCGGTTGCGCTTGCGGTTCCGAATGTTCCCGCGACGACGCTTGCGAATGCGATTGCGATTGCGAAAACTCGTCGGACGCCGACGAAGAAAACGACGCGTCGCTCAAAGAATTAACCGAAGACCTGATGGAAACCGATTTTCAATCTTGCCCCTGTTGCGGTCTCGGCTTTCAAGAGTTCCGCAAAACCGGGCGTTTGGGCTGCGCGAACGATTATCGAGCGTTCCAAGACCGGCTCGACCCGTTCCTGTTGAGCGTTCACGGCGCGAGCGAACACGTCGGCAAAACGCCTCGACGACGCGGAATCGTCGTCGATTACGGCCCGACGCTCGTTCGGTTGCGGAACGAGTTGGTCGACGCCGTCGCGACGGAGGATTACGAACGCGCGTCGATTTTACGCGATAAAATCAAAGAATTGACGCTCAAAACCGCTTGACGCAAGCGGTCGAGCCGAACGAAAACGCCGCGTTCGAAAAGCGAAAAGCGAATCGGACGCGGCGTTTAACGTTAGGAACCGTCGGCGGTTAGCGCGTCGGAGCGTCGGCGTCGACCGGCGTTCCGAAAAGAAAGCGGCGCGCCGCGTCGAGCGTTCGGCGTCCGAAGTCGCGTCCGGTTTCGTCGGGGTTTTCGGGCGTTTCGACCGTTCGGTTCGTCGCGACTTGGCGAGCGCGCGGCGGTTTCGGCGGCGCGAAGCGACCGAGCGGCGACTCTTGCGCGGCGACGGCGGCGACGATTAAGTCTTTGAACCAAAGCGTTTTCGCGAGTTCTTCCGGCGCTTCGAACTCGTTCCAACTGTCGACGGTCTTTTCGAACTCCGCCAACATTTCGGCGCGCGACGCTTTCGTTTGGGTCGCGTCGAATTGAATCTTGGCGTACAGCTCTTGCCAACCGAGAAGTTCGTCGACCGTTTCTTGAATTAGGCGCGTTTTTTCGGCGTCCGGCGCGACGTCGTAAGCCTTTCTTTTCGCGACGAACCATTGCATAACGAGGAGCCGAATATTCTTTTCGACGGCGGGCGTTTTTTGCGTTTTTGCGTCGGCGTTTTTCGCTTCTTCGCGACTCGCGTTCCAACGTTGAAGGAGCGCGGGCCCGGGACGAACGTCGTCGGAGAGGACGAATGCGCTTGTTTGCGGCGAGTCGACGGAACGCGGCGCGACGTAATAATCGAGTCGCAAGTAAGGAGCGCGGGCGGCGACCGGCGTTTCCGACGCGTCGAGTTCGGCGTTTTCTTCTTCGAACCGCAACTCTTCTTCGGCTTCTTTTTTAGCGCGATCGGCGAAGAAGATTTGCGCGAATTTCTTCGCTTGCGGCGGGAGTTCGAGCTTTTCCGGTTCGACGACGCCGTCGGCGCCGCCGAGCGTTTCGACGTAACGGTCGAAGAGGCGTTCGCGCGTTTCCGGCGTTTCGGCGCTCAAATCGCGGAGCGCGAGCCAACCGACGAGTTTGCCGGTCGACGCGTTTTCGGCGTCGATTGGCGCGGAGACGCTTCGCCAATAAAGAAACGCCGCGACCGAGCCGAGCGCGACGACGAAGAGCGCCGCCGTTAGCGCCAAGCGTCCGAAGCAGCCGAGTCGCGAGGAGCGGGCGGGGCGCAAATAGGGCTCGGAGTACGACGCGGCGGCGTCGGAAGCGTCGAAATCGTTAAACCGTTTTTTCAAGGGAGTTCCTTTATTTCTTAACGAGGAAAAGCGGGCGTCGAAGGAGAACGCGTCGAGGGGACGGCGTAAAATGCGCGCGAAGCGTTGGAAGTTCGACGAAAATGACGAAAATAACGAGATAGAGCCTTCCTTTCCGGCGCTTTTTTCGTTATAATAGGGGAGGCCGAGCGTTCGGGTCGCCGCGTCGGTCGAACTTTGAACCGTCTAAGAACCGTTTTATAGCAAAAATTTCGTCGTTTCCGCAATACGAAAATTTTCCCGCCGCCGCGTCGAGCGTTTCCGAACGGACGGGCGAGAAGAGGAGTCGTTTATGAAGATCGCCGCCGAGTACTTGTATCGTTGTTTCCGTTCGACGCTGCCGTCGGCGGTTCTCTTGAGCGCGTTGAGCGGGGGCGTCGGGGAAATTTTCGACCTTTCGCAAGCCGTCGCGCAAACCGGCTCCGCCTATTCGGCGCCGACCGGCGGCCCCGGCGCTCCGAACGCGGCGGCTCCGCCGAACGCTCCGGGCGGCCCCGGCGCTCCGAACGCGGCG
>JAFSDX010000066.1 GCA_017436025.1 Thermoguttaceae bacterium | reverse complement strand
CCGACGCGAGCCGACGTCGCCGCGCTCGAAGCGAAAGCGAGCGGCCCGGGCGGCGGTTTCGCCGCGATCGCGGAAGTTGGCGGAAATAGAGAAGACGTTGCGAACGGCGGTTTAGCGCAAGTTGACGAAGGCGGCGAATCAGCGGGGGAGGGTGAAAAAGGCGAATTTGGCGAAACGGCGAAGATTGGCGAAAACAGCGAAGGCGGCGAACCGACGTCGACGTTGAAAAACGCCGACCGTCGCGTCGTTTCGACCGGAATTTGGCTCGGGATTTTCTTCTTGGCGGCGCTTCCGTCGACCGTTTCGTCGTCGGTGGTGATGACGAACATCGCGCGGGGGAACGTTCCGGCGGCGATTTTCGACGCGAGCTTTTCGACCTTGCTCGGCGTCTTCATTACTCCGCTTTGGATGCGAATTTTCGTCGACGCGGAGACGGGGGGGCGCGGTTTCGGCGTCGTTTTGCTTTCGCTGACGGCGCAAGCGATTTTGCCGATTATCCTCGGCGTCTTGGCCAACCGACGTTGGGGGGAATTTTCGCGCCGAAACGAAAAACGGTTGCGCAAATTCGATCAAGGAACGATCGTTCTTATTGTGTACACGTCGTTCTGCAACTCCTTTGCGGAGAAGATGTTCGACGGTCTTTCCGGCGGAACGCTTTTCGCGTTGAGCGTCGGAATGGTCGCGCTCTTTTTCGTCGTGTTCGGAATCGTTTACGTCGTCTGCCGGGCGCTTCGTTTCAGCCGAGAAGACGCGGTCGCGACGCTCTTTTGCGGGTCGAAAAAGTCGCTCGTGCACGGCGTCGCGACGTCGCGGGTCATTTTGAGCGCGCCGAATATGGCGGGGATTCTGATTTTGCCGACGATGATTTATCACGCGCTGCAGTTGATTATCGTTAGCGTTATCGCGCAACGTTTCGCAAAAATCGCCGAACGCGAGGAGGCGGAGCGGGCGCGAAACGGAGCGAACGCTTGACCGACGTTTAGCGGTCGACGGCGTCGTCGACTTGCCGGTTTTGCCGATTTTAACGAAACGCGCCGCGACGGGGAACGTCGACGGCGCGTTTTTTTGTCGCCTTTTAACGGAATTTGGCGAATTTGGGCGCTTTAGCGAAAGTCGGCGGCGGCGAAAAACGCGAAAAGACGCCGAAAATCGACGAAAACGCTTGACTTGCGCCGTCGCGGCGGCGATAATAACGGGCGGCGGTTCGCGACGGTTCGAAACGCGGTCGGAACCGGAAAAGGTCGAATTTTTGGCAATATAGCGAAAAGAGCGAAAATAGCGAGGGCGAAAAATGGCGCTTTGGGGTTTGTTGAGCGCGGTCGTCGTCGGCGTCGCGACTTGGACGCCGATTAACGTAACGCAATTTTGGGTCGAGCCGAACGAGCCGGCCGTTTTCAGGTTCGAGTCGGAGAGCGACGCGCTTTCCGGCGCTTTCGTCGTCAAAACGACCGACGGCGCAACGTTTTGCGAAGGGACGGGAACGCGCGACGGGAAGACGCTGACCGTCGAGGCGACGTTGCCGCAAGGCTTTTGGGAAATCGAGTTCCCGGAAACCGGGCAGTCGTTCGGCGTCGCGTCGATTCCGGCGTTTTGGCGCGACCCGACGAAACCGGAAAACGGCGAAGTTGGGCAAACAGCGGGGAGCGGAAAAGTTGGCGAAGTTGGAGAAAACGCGCAAAATGGGAAACCGGCGCCGGTCGCGGGGAGCGGAAAAGACGGCGAGCGGATTCGCGACCCGTTTTTCGGAATCGACGCGGCGACGACTTGGCTCGTCGGTTCCGACGCGGCCCGGGACGATCTCCTCTTCAACGCGCGGCGAATGGGGATCGCGACGTACCGGGAGCGAACGAGTTGGGGCCGAATCGAATCGACTCCGGGACAAATCGACTTTAACGCCGACCGGCGCGCCGATTTCGTTCGGCAAACGGCGAAAAAATACGACGTTCCGGTTCTCGAGCTGATACACGACGCGCCCGGTTGGGCCGGTCGAGTCGGCGCGGTTTACCCGAGCGACTTGACGAAGACCGCCGACAGTTGGGCGCGAATCGCCGAACGCTGGGCGCCGACTTGGAACTCGATCGAAGTTTGGAACGAGCCGGACATTTTCTTCGGCGGCAATCTCCCGGCGGATCAATACGTCCCGATTTTGAAGGCGGTCGCGCAAGAATACGGGCGGCGCGGCGTCGAAACGCCGGTCGTCGGCGGGGTGATCGCGGCGTTCCGCGACGCTTGGATGGACTCGGCGGCGAAAAACGGAATGCTCGACGCTTGCGATATTTTCTCTTTTCACTCGTACAGCCGAGCGCCGGAGATGGTCGGCGTCTGCCTGCGGTACCAGCGTTGGCTCGACAAGTTCGGCGCGTCCGGGAAACCGACTTGGATTACCGAGTGCGGCCGCCCTTGGAAGCGCGGAACCGACCGCCCGAACCGCGAAGCCGACTTGGAAAGCGCGATCGACGTCGCGCAAAAGGGCGTCGTCTGCAAAGCGTTCGGCTTCGAGGCCTATTTTCCGTTCGTTTATCCGTTTTACGAGGAAAACGACAATAATTTCGGGATGAGCGACCGCTCGAACGCGCCGCTGCGTTCGATCGTCGGATACGCGCAATCGATTCGCCTCTTGGCCGGGAAAGATTGCGTCGGCGAATGGGCGCTCGACGGCGAAAACGCGGAAGTTGGGCGAAATGGGGAAATTTTGACGGCGGTTCAACGTTCGTTCGTCTTCGCCGACCCGGCGACCGGGGAGCGCGTCGCGGTTCTTTATTCGCCGACGCGGGTTCCGGGACGGACGGTG
>JAFSDX010000065.1 GCA_017436025.1 Thermoguttaceae bacterium | reverse complement strand
TGGCGGGCGTCGGGAGCGCCGGGCGTCCGGTTTTCTTGAAGATTCCGTATTACGGCCCGAAAGCGATGGAAGCCCTCGTCCGTTACGACTCCGAAATCGTCGTCGGGATTTTGGGCGGGAGCGCCGGAACCACGCTCGACGCGTTCCAAATGCTCCACGACGCGAAAAAATACGGCGCTCGCGTCGCGCTGTACGGGCGCAAAATCAACAACGCCGAACACCAACTGACCTTCATCGAGTACCTGCGCGCCATCGCCGACGGCCAAATCGGGCCGGTCGAAGCGACGAAAGCCTATCACGGCGACCTGCAAAAATTGGGGATTCGCCCGAAACGCTCCCTCGAAGACGACCTCCAAACGACCGAAACGGCGACCAGTTACGACGCGAAGAAAACCGACGCGCCGAAAAAAGCCGAACCGGCGCAAAAACCGCGTCGTTCCTATTTCGAGCAAACCGAAGGCCCGAAAACGTTCGAGCCGCTCCCGGACTTCTCGAAGATGACGCAAAAAGAAAAGCTCGAATGGAACCTCGAACGGATTCGCCGCTCGATGTAAAGCGGAACCGTTCGAACGTCGCGGCGCCGCTTCGGAAGGGGAACGGCGCCGCGTCGCGAAAACGCTCGCCGATATTTAAAAAAAGTCGCGCTTTTTAGCGAAAAAACGTCGTCGTTTCGACCCATTTCGCATACTTAAGCGTTAACGGGAAAATCGAACGTCGCGAATAGAGCGGCGGCGGCCGTTGAACGTTTCGCCTCCGACCGTTGGAAAACGCCGAGTCGAGGCGGTTGTCGCGTCGACTCTCAACGTTAGGGAAAAGAGGGGAACAAAATGTCCGGACATAAGCCCGACGCGTCGCCGAGCGGCGCTCCGACTTCATATCGCAAAACGATCGCGGCGCTCGTCGCGGTTATCGTCGTTTATCTCGGGCTGTTGGTCGCCGGACTTCCGCAAAAGTGGACGGCGGCGCAGTTCGAGGAACACGGCTCGCACGACGAGGCGGT
Source organism: Thermoguttaceae bacterium (assembly GCA_017436025.1). Lineage (GTDB taxonomy): Bacteria > Planctomycetota > Planctomycetia > Pirellulales > Thermoguttaceae > RUG369. Next base: position 52,842 of record JAFSDX010000065.1, on the reverse strand, counting down.
CGCCGTCGCGCATACGACCGAAACGGGCGACGCGGGAACGCCGGGCGACGTTCCGGAAGCGGCGGAAGCGACCGAAACGAGCGGCGACGCGGGAACGCCGGGCGACGTTCCGGAAGCGACGGAAGCGACCGAAACGAGCGGCGACGCGGGAACGAACGCCTCGACGGCGACGGAAGCGTCGGAAAACGCCGCGAGCGAAACGCCGATTCCGCCCCTTTGGACGGTCGCGCCGTTCGTTATTTTGCTCCTTTGCATCGCGATTTTGCCGCTGATTCCGGCGACCGCGCATTGGTGGGAGAGCAACCTGAATCGCTTTATCGTCGCGGCGGTTCTGGGCGCCGTTACGCTCGGCTATTACGCGTTTTGCTGCGATTTTCCGCTCGATCTGCACTGGCCGGCGCACGCGACGGTCGCCGCGGACGCTTCGCCGTTCGTTAAAGCGGGAACGGTCTTCGTCAACGCGATCGTCGGCGAATATATTTCGTTCGTCGTCTTGCTCTTTTCGCTCTTCGCGATTTCCGGCGGAATCCGGATTTCCGGCGACTTGAAAGCGTCGCCGGGAACGAACTGCGCGATTCTTGCCGTCGGCGCGTTGTTGGCGAGCTTCGTCGGGACGACCGGCGCGGCGATGTTGCTGATTCGGCTCTTGCTCGAAACGAACAAAGAGCGGCGGTTCCGCGCGCACACGGTCGTTTTCTTTATCTTCGCGGTCTGCAACTGCGGCGGCTGTTTGCTTCCGATCGGCGACCCGCCGTTGTTCTTGGGGTATCTGCGCGGCGTCGCGTTCTTCTGGACGTTCGCGCTTTGGTCGCAATGGCTCTTTGTTTGCGGGCTCTTGATCGCGACGTATTACGTCCTCGACCGTTTTTATTATTGGCCTAAGGAAACCGGTTTGAGCAAAGCGCTCGACGCGACCGAACGCAAACCGCTGAGCGTTCGCGGGCTTTTCCCGAACCTTTTCTGCCTGATCGGCGTCGTGTTGGCGGTCGCGTTGTTGGCGCCGAGTCAAGAGTTTTTATCCCTTTTCGGCGTTAAGACCGGTTGGTATCCGCCGACGTTCCTGCGCGAAGTCGTTCAGTTGGCGTTGGTCGCGGTTTCGTTCGCTTGCGGTTCGAACGCGATTCGGAAGGAGAACGAGTTCAATTTCGCCGCGATTATCGAAGTCGCCGCGATCTTCTTCGGGATTTTCATTTGCATGCAGGCGCCGATGCAAATCTTGAACGTCAAGGGCGGGGAGGTGCGCGCCGCGGCGAGCGCCGTCGGGTCGAAGATCGGAATGAACGAAGCGCAAGAGCTTTTCTGGATGACCGGTTCGCTTTCGTCGGTGTTGGACAACGCGCCGACTTACGTCGTTTTCTTCGAAGTGGCGCGCGTCGCCGACGAAACGGAGATCGCGGAACTGCGAGCCGCCGGGAAGACGGACGAAGCGGACGAACTCGAAGCGACGTTGACCGCCGGGGAAGCCGCGACGGGCGTTCGGATTCGCGAACTTCTTTTGGTCGCGGTCTCGTTGGGCGCGGTCTTGATGGGCGCGATGACGTACATCGGGAACGGCCCGAACTTTATGGTGAAGGCGATCGCGGAAGAGTGCGGCGTCAAGATGCCGAGCTTCTTCGGTTATATCGGTTGGAGCGTCTGCGCGTTGCTCCCGATTTTGATCGCGACGACGCTGATATTCTTGTAAACGTCGGAATCGCCGTTCTTTGGGGGGCGCGTCGAGGGAAATCGGACGGCGGCGAGCGAACGCGTTTTGCGTCGACTTCAAACGCCGCGCCTTAACAAATCGCAACCGCCGAAACGGGGAAACTCGTTCCGGCGGTTTTTTTTGACGTTTCGCGAAAATTTTTGCGCAATTTTTCGCGAAAACGCGTTCTTAGGAACCGGAAACCGTCGATAAAAGAAAATAACGGCGGAAAAACGTTTCGCGTTCGCTTTTCGGTTCGACGCGAAAACTTCGATAACGCAAGATAAGCGGAATGAGCGAATAGACAGATATGGGCGGTTGGGGTGAAATGGGTAAAAGAAGTCGAGTCTTAGCGGCGGCGCTCGGTTGCGTCGCGGCGGTCGGGACTTTCGTCGCGTTTGAAACGATCGGCGATTTTTCGATTTCGGGCGGCGGGCGACCGGTCAAGGTTCCGCAAACGGCGAAAAGTCTGTCGGCGACGAAGAATATCGAGGCGACGGAGAAAACCGAGCCGCAAATCGGGTGCAAAGCCTTTCTCGTCGGCGCGGACGCTTACGACGACGTCGCTCAATTGCGTTGCGTTAAGAACGACGTCGAAGCGTTGGCGCGCCGACTGGTCGAAATCGGAGCCGACGAAAACAACGTAACGGTTTTGAAGACCGGAGGAAAGAGCGGCGACATTCCGACGAAAGCGCAAATCGAGGCGCGGTTCGAGACGTTTGTCGATTCGTTGGAACCGGGCGACTTCGCCGTCGTTTTTTTGAGCGGGCACGGATTCCAAGCGGACGGGGAAACGAGGGAAACGTTTTTTGCGCCGGTCGACGCGAACCCGCGGGATTTGTTCGGCTCGTCGGTTTCCATCGATAAAATGTTGGAACGCTTGGATAAGAGTCGCGCGAAATCTCGTTGGTTGATCGTCGACGCGTGCCGGAACGTGCCGGAGATATGGCAAACGGCGGACGTGAGAACGCGAACCCTCGGCGGCGCGAAGGGATTGACGTCGCCGATCAACGCGCCGGAATCGACGGCGCTTTTGCAAAGTTGCCAACAGGGCGAAGTTTCTTACGAAGCGGACGAACACGGTTTCTTTACGCGCAGTCTTTTGGAAGCGCTCGACAAAAACGACTCGAAAGCGGACAAAGACGGCGACGGCGTCTTATACTTTACGGAGCTAATCGCTTACGTTACGGCGCGAACGGACGCTTTGGCGAAGGAACGCGTCGGCGTGTCGCAGAAGCCGTCCTTTAGCGGCAAGATGACGGACTTTGCGGTGTTGAACACGCGGATCGAAGGGTTGCCTCCGCAACGTTGGCGCGAGGCGAACGCGTTGTACGAAGAGGCGGCGGCGCGGGAGAACGAGGGGAAGTATTCGGAAGCGCTCGACAAAATACGGGCGGCGCGCGAAATTAATTCGGGCAACGAAAATTATAAAAACCTTGAAAACCGCGTCGCGAACGCGCTTAAACTGATCGACGCCGCGGCGCTTAAAGCGCAAGAGGAAGCGGCGCAAGCGGAAGCGGAGCTGAAAAAACAGCTGGAAACGGAGCGTAAAGCGCGCGAAGAAGCGGAAAAAGCGGCGGCGCAGGCTGAAGCGGAGCGCAAAGCGAAAGAAAAAGCGGAAGCGGAAAAAGCGGCGGCTCTTGCGGCGGCGGAGAAGGCTGAAGCGGAGCGCAAAGCGAAAGAAAAAGCGGAAGCGGAGAAAGCGGCGGAGGACGCGTGGAAGGCGTTCGAGCTTGGCGGCGAAGCGAACGTCGAGAAGGCGATCGAGCTGATGAAGGAATCGCTGAAACTGGTCGACGCGGGCTCCAACCGTAGCGCTTTGAAGACGTTCGAAGAAGAACTCGAAGCGTTGCGCAACCCCGTTCCGCAACCGACGCCGCCCGCTCCGACGAGCGTCGCTTGGACGGATGCGCCGGCGGCGGGAACGCAAAAATCGTTGGAAATTGAGGGCGCGTCGTACAACTTCCGCTACTGCCCGGCGGGGACGTTCACGATGGGGAGCCCGGCAGGTGAAGCGGGGCGTTCCTCCGATGAGACGCAGCACGAAGTAACGCTGACGCAAGGTTTCTGGATGTTGGAAACGGAGGTAACGCAGGCGTTATGGGAGTCGGTAACGGGCGAGAATCCGATGGTCAAAGCGTGGATGGCCGATTGGAAAGGGCCGAAGAAGCCGGTGGGTCGCGTCAGTTGGGAGGACTGCCAAGAGTTTATCGAGAAGTTAAATTCCCTAGGGATTGCTCCTGAAGGCTTGAAGTTCCGCTTGCCTACCGAAGCGGAGTGGGAGTACGCCTGCCGGGCCGGTACGAGCGGGCCCTACGCGGGTTCCAGCTTGGATTCGATGGGTTGGTATAAGGATAATTCCGACGGCGCCAATAACGTCGGCGAAAAATCTCCGAACGCTTGGGGCTTGTACGACATGCACGGGAACGTTTGGGAGTGGTGTTCCGATTGGTTCGACTACGATACATATGACGCGGCGTCGCAGACGGACCCAACGGGTCCGTCGTCGGGCTCGTACCGGGTGTTGCGCGGCGGTAGCTGGGACCATAACGCCGAGAACTGCCGGTCGGCGTACCGGTACGACTTCAGCCCGGCGTTCCGGCGCAGCCACTACGGGTTCCGCCTCGTTTTAGGTCGCTAGCTTTAGCAGTCTAGGACGTTCCGCGTCCTTTTATAGGTTAAGCGAAACGCTCGAGCAAGGTCGCCGCGAGCGCCTCAAGCGCCGCCGACCGCCGCCGAGCGTTTCGCAGTGTGGCAGTTTCGACGTGGTCGGCGAATCTTAGGCGGGGGGCAAGGGGGCGCCGCCCCCCCCGGCGCAACGTTCGCGTTCGCGTTCGTTTCGGTTTTGGCGGCGCTTTCGACGTTGCGACGGACGCTGAATTTCGTTCTTTCTTTGATTTTGGCTGTGGCGGTTGTTTAACGTTGACGCGTTTCTCGGCGGCGGGCTCTTGACGCCGTTGCGTTTGCGAAATTTCGAGCGCGGTCGGTTTTGCGCTTTCTTTTTCCCGTTATCTTCTTATTTTACCCGATTTCCGGCGTTCGGTCAAGACGGCGTCGCGGTATAATCGCTTGCGACGGCGTTCGGCGGAGCGACGTGAAAAAGCCGTCGCGTCGAAGATTTTGGCGCGGCGGCTTTTGCGATTTTAACGGTTATGTGGCGAAACGCCCCTTGCGTCGCCGCGACGTTCGGCGGTCGAGCCGGAGGCGCGGGACGTTGAGAGCGTCGGTTCGGTTTGCGGCGACGCCGGGGCGCGTCGGTTCGGCTCGACTCTTTCGCTTGAAGCGATTTTACGGTCGAGGTTCGACGGGACGACGGCGTCGCGACCGAGATTTCAACGGGGCGGCGTTATTTCAGCTCGACGTTTTTCGGGCCGACGAGGTAAAGAATCCCCGGCGCGAGGCGGACCGAAGCGCCGTCGGTCGGCTTCGCGACTTCGTTCCCGAGGTAGTCGAACGCCGCGTCGACCTTGCCGTCGATCTTAAGCGTCGTCGGACGTTCGGCGCGGCCCGACCAAAGCGCCCAGCCGCGTTTGCCGTCCGGTCGCGTCCAAGAAGCGACCCGCGTCGCGTCGTTTACGTCGAGTTTGTCGCCGGTCGAACCCGCCGGGCGCGCCTTCGTCAACGCTTGGTAAGCGAAGTAGCCCGGTTTCGGGTCGAGCTGTTGACCGACGATCCCGAAGTGATGCTCCTTGTCGACGTCGTCCCGTTGCGGCGCGTGAAACTCGTACCAAAAATACCGCTCGACGCCGAAAGCGAACGACGCGAGCAACGCCTGCGGGAGGTAAACCGCTTGGTTCTCGACCGTCGAAACGTTGTCGCCGACCGCGCCGTCCCCGAGAATCGACGAAACGACGACCGCGCCGCGATAATCGCCGTTAAAGTCGTAAACGCAGGCGGCGACGCCGGTAAAGTCGTCTTTGCGCGCTTCGAGGAGCGGGATAAAACGGTCGCCGTCTTTCAGTCGCGAACCGTCGAAGAAGCGCGAACCCTTGACGACCGGCTGATAACCTTCGAGTTCCTTCGCGCTCGCCGAGGCGACGAAGAGCGGCGCCTCTTGCGGGACGTTTTCGCGCGTCCACCAAGCGTACCAAGCGAGCCGAAGCGCCCGCATATCGGCGTCGTGCGACGGGTTGTTCCCTTGTTGTTTGTAAAAACCGCTTTCGTCGATAAGCGAACGATAATAAAGGGGAACGCCGCCCAAGAGGAAAAGGGCGCCGCCGTCTTTGACGTACTTGACCAACGCGTCGAAGCGGTCGGCGGGGAACGTTTCGCTCGGCGGCATAATCAACGCCGGAACGTCTTGCGGCGAAAGCGTTTCCAATCCGTCCGCGTCGACGAACGAAACGAGGTTCTCGACGCCGCCTCCGCCGCCGAGTCGACCGCGACCGCCCCGACCGCGAGCGAAGTAACCCGCCGGGAGGAGACGGTAAAATTCTTGCGGCGTCGCGTTCGCCGACGGTTCGTACCGCGAGTCGTAAAAGATCGCGACCTTCGGGAGCGGTTCTTCGCCGGTCGTCGATTTCGGGAAGAGATGTTGAAGCCCGGCGATGACGACGCGGTTGTTCGTTTCGCCGAAGACCGGCGGCGTCGCCCAACCCATTTCGGTGATCCAAATCGGTTTCGGCGCGATTTGGCGTTTCTTGAGCGCGTCGGAAAATTGCGCGATTTCCTCTTCGAAGCGGCGAATCGTCCGCTCGGTCGTCAAGCCGCCGCGATAGGGGTGAATGTTGATTACGTCGAAAAACTCGCCCGCGCCCGCGTCGAGCGACGCTTCGAAGTAATCGATCGGAACGCCCGCGAGCCCGCCGTAAAGAACGACGAGTTCCGGGTCGATCGCTTTGATCGTCTTGTACGTTTCGCGAAGAAGCGTCGCGTAATCGGCGCCGCTCGGTTTCGCCTTCCAAAAGCTTTCGAGGTTCGGCTCGTTCCAAACTTCCCAATAGCGGATTCGGTCGCGGTAACGCTCGACCGTTCGGCGGACGTACTCGAGCCAAGCGTCCAAATGCTTGAACGCCGGGGTCGCCCAAGCGACGTCGTAATCGAGAATCGGCAAGACTTGCAGCCCGACGCGAGCCGTTTCGTCGACGACGCGGTCGAGATGGTCGAACGTCCATTCGCCCTTTTTCCGCTCGACGCCGCTCCAAGAGAAGTCGGCGCGCGCCCAAGCGATTCCGGCCGCCTTCATCAGTTCGAGGTTCTTCGGCATTTGATCGTGTTCTTCGCCGCCGCCGAGGTGCGAGCAGACGCCGTAAGGCGAGTCGGCGACGCCCGGTTTCGACGAGGCCGGCTCCGCTCCGAACGCGGCGTCGGCGTTAAAATGGGCGAACGGGGAAGACGGGGCGAGCGTTTCCGCTCCGAAAACCGCGGAAGCGAGGAGCGCGCTTTGCGTAAAAGCGCGGCGAGTGATTTTTTCTTGGCTCATCGGCGTTTCTTTCGGACGTTGAAAAGGGCGAAACGGACGGAACGCGAACCGGCAAAAGCGCGGTTTTAACGATTCGACTGAAAATAACGACGCGGTTTTGGGCGCCGCGTCGCGGAAAACGTTGAGTTTGACGTTATTATACGGCGTTCGAAACGCGATTTCAACGGTTGGGCGCGATTTTTAACGACTTTTTGCGAAAAGAGCGAAAAAAAACGAACGGCGGCGCGTTAGTGTTGTTTAACTTGTTGGGTATTGTGTTTTTGGAGTGGAAAAGACGGGACTAATTTTGGAGGTCGGCGGCGCGACCGGGGGCGTTGCGTCGGCGACGAAGACGGGTATAATGAAAGCGTTCGGCGAAAACCGCGTCGGGATCGGCGAAATAAAGAGAATAAGGAAGAAAAAGAAAATGGCGAAATTAAACGGTCGGAGCAAAGCGACGGCGTTGCTGGCGATTATAGCGGTTGTAGCGGCGGCGCTGTCGAGCGGTTGCGGGACGGACGGACCGCGAAACGGCGGAACAAGCGGCGGAGAGTCGTCGAAAAGCGGAACGTCGGGCGTCGTCCGCGTCGTCTCGACCGTCCCGAGCGTAACGGAAACGCTTTTCGCGCTGGGACTTGGCGACTCCGTTGTCGCGGCGTCGACGTATTGCCAATACCCGCCGGAAGTCGCCGATTTGCCGAAAATTGGAAGCCTTTTCGATATTAATATCGAGGCGATCGTCGAACTTGACCCCGATTTCGTCGTCGTGTTGCGAGAAAATGAGGAACTTGCGCAAAGATTGACGGCGCTTGGCGTGGAAACGGTCTCGGTCGATCATTCGTCGTTGACGGGCGTGTTGGCGTCGTTCGAGACGCTCGGCGCGGCGGTCGGCGGCGAGGCGGGCGCGGAAAACGGACGAAAATTGCGTCGTGAAACGGAAAATCGGCTCGACGCGATTCGAGCGAGCGTCGCGGGGCGTTCGAAGCCGTCGGTGTTGATCGCGATCGACCGGACGCCGGGACTCGGCAAGATCGCCGACGTTTTCGTCGCCGCCCAAAACCCCTATTTTAACGAAGCGCTCGAAATCGTCGGCGCGACGAACGCCGCCGAGGAACTGCGCGGCGCGGCGCCGGTCGTTTCGCCGGAGGGAATCGCGGCGCTGAATCCGGACGTCGTCGTCGACCTTTCGACCGACGGCGTTTATGTCGAGGGCGCCGAGGCCGAGGCAAAGATCGCCGAAAAACGAGCCGAATGGTCGACGCTCGGCGACGGCGTTAAAGCCGTTAAAACCAATAAAATTTATCCGATTCTCGACCTTTACGCGACCGTTCCGGGGCCGCGAACCGTCCTCTTTTTGGAAAAACTCGCCGATTCGATTTGGCCGGAGCGCGAAAAAACGCCCGTCGACGGAGCGAAAACGCGTTAGTTTAGGAGGTTTGCGCAAGTTGGGGGAAACAGGGCGGCGTTGAAACGTCGCGCTAAAAACGGCGTCGAGCGGAAAACGGAACGACGAGAAGCGAACGGCGGGGAACGCGTCGCGGCGAATGACGATTCGTCGCGACTTTTTTATTTCTTGCGCGGTCGACGAGAAGGAACGGGGAAAACCGCGTCGTTCCCAAACGGGAAGAGACGGCGAACTTTTTTCAAACTCCGAGCGATTATCCGGTTAACGAACGGTTGAAAAATTTGCCGATTTTACCAAGTCGACGTCAAAAGGGGTATTTTGGAGAAGAAAAAAGGAGCGCGCCCTTTAAAACCGGCGAACCGACGCGCGGAGCGTCGGCGCCGCAAGCAAGTTTTAACGAAAGGAAAACGGAAATGACCGACTGGAACGAAAATAAAGGCGATAATCAAAACAATCAAAATAACAACGATTGGAACGGCGGCGAGCAAGCGCGTCGAGACGGCGAAATGAACGCGGCGAACGAAAATCAAAATATGGGCGAAATGGGTAACATGCGCGAAACGTCCGGTTCCGAAAATAGCGGCGATCGGGAAATGTACGGCGTTTACGAAAGTTATGAGAGTTTTGAGGCGTTCGACGCCGACGAAACGGTTTGCGTTATCGAATCGGAAAAGGAATTTGAGGACATTATTGCCGAAGGCGTCGCGCTGATCGATTTTTACGCCAAGTGGTGCGGGCCTTGCCAAATGACCGGGAAGACGTTCGACTCCTTGGCGCAACGCTTCGCCGGGCGGGCGACGATTGCGAAAGTCGACGTCGACGCGCATCCGAAATTGGGAACGAAGTGCAACATTTCGGCGGTGCCGACCGTCCTGCTTTACGAAGACGGCGAGTTGCGCGAGCGGTTCGTCGGCGTTCGCTCCGAAGCGGAACTGGCCGACGCGCTGGAAATCGCGTTGACCGGCGTCAACGTTTGACCGGAAAGTCGGCGCAACGCCGTTAAATTCTTTGAAAACGGCAAAGTTTGGCGCCGAACGTTGGAATCGGCGCTTTAGACGAAGCGCGCCGGTTAAATAAAACGCGCTTTTGAGCAAACCGGCGTAAAATAGGCAAGCGGCGAAAAGTAAGAACGACCGCTTGCCGCCGACGCCGCGACCGAACGATTCCCGCGACGGGCGCGGCGTCGGCGCAAATTGTTCTCTTTTCCGTCTCTTGTTTTGAAAAGATTGACGATATTTTTCTTTTCAAAAAAAACTTCCGTCGGCTCTTGACGCAATATAAGCGGCGCTTATAATGAACGTTTTTCGCGAAGAGTAAATCGCGAACCAAGCGGGAAAAATCGCGTTTTTGATTTTTTGAATCTTGTTGAATTGAGACGTTTGATTTTAGCTTGGAACGGGTCGGCGGAGATTGGAAAAATAAGGAAAGGAAGAACGGGCGTTGGAAAACGGCGAAGATAAATCGGTCGCGCAAATTGGGGGAAATAGAGGCGGCGGAGAACCGGCGGAAACGTCGGCGCTTTTCGAACGGAGCGCGAAAGCGGCGGAGGCGGCGCGTCGGTTGTTGGAACGTTGCGGCGTCGTCGCGATTTGGGAGGAAATCGGCGCGTCGGTCGAGTTGGTCGGCTCGTTGCGAATGGGGCTGACGACGCCGAACCGCCGCGACGTCGACCTGCATATTTACTCGGAAACCGTCGACGTCGCGGAGTCGTTCCGAGCTGTCGGCGCGTTGGCGAGTCGACCGGGAGTTAGACGGGTCGAATTTGCGAATTTTTTGGCGACCGAGGAGCGTTGCGTTCAATGGCGCGTTTGGCTCGTCGACCCGAGCGAACCGGAGGAAACGGCGCTCGAATGGGCGCTCGACTTGATTCATATCGAGCGGAACTCGAAGTACGACGGGTATTTCGAGCGCGTCGCCGACCGAATCGCCGCCGTCTTGACGCCGGAAACGAAACGAGCGATTTTAACGATTAAAGAGGCGGCGCCGGACGACGAAAAGATCGCCGGAATCGAAATTTATCGGGCGGTCTTGGAGGGCGGCGTCCGCGATTGGGCGGCGTTTCTCGATTGGCGCCGCGAACGTCCGCTCGACGGCGTTCTCGAATGGCGGCCTTGACGGCGATTTCGAAACGGCGCGCGCTCTTAATTTGCCCTTTATTAATATATAAGGGCAAAATTTCGATTAAGATTTAATATATTAAGGGCAAAATTTCGCCAAAAACGCGCCGAAACAGCGGAAAATAAGCTCAAAATAAGGCGCGAGAAAAGCGGCGCGAGCGGAAGTTAAAGCGCGACGTCGCCGGTTGCGCGGAATGTAGGGGTTGCAAGGCGAGCGCGAACCGCTTTCGAAGGGTGCGAAAAGGGCGCGGCGTCTTGACGGCGAACGATTTTCGGCGTAAAATGGAAACGTCGAATTTTCGGCGTTCGGTCGAGCGTCGAAATTTTTGAGAATTTAGCGAAGTCGGCGAATTTGCGCAAACGGCGCGTTTTGCGACGAGCGAAAACGCTTCGAATAACGTTGAAACGAAAGTTTTAGGGAACGATAATGGCTGGAAAATCGAATAACGCCGCCGTCGGGGCGATCGAATTGTCGAGCGTCGGCGTCGGGTATCAAGTTCAAGACGCGTTGATGAAAGCCGCGTCGACGACGCTCTTGATCGCTCGAACGATTTGTTCGGGCAAGTATTTGATCGTTTTTTCCGGCGCGATCGGCGACGTCGAGGCGGCGATGGAAACGGCGAAGCGCGTCGGCGGAACGTCGACGATCGACTCGCTGACCGTCGCGAACGTTCACCCGGCGGTCTTTCCGGCGATGGCGCAGTCGGTCGTTTTGGGGCCCGAAACGGTCGGCGCGCTCGGCGTCGTTGAGACGTTCAGCGCCGTTTCCGCGGTCGTCGCCGCCGACGTCGCCGCGAAAGCCGCCGACGTAACGCTTTTCCGGCTCAGCTTGGCGATGGCGATGGGCGGAAAGGGGCTCCTCTTAATGACCGGTTCGCTCGCGAACGTTCAAGCGGCGGTCGACGCGGCGGTCGAAGGGATTAAAGATCGCGGTTTGCTGGCGTCGGCGGTCGTTTTACCGCGTCCGGAAAAGGAATTGTTTTCCGATTATATTTAATCGTCGCGTTTTTAACGCCGATTAGGGACTTAAGTTAGGCAAGATGAAATCGGCGGTTAGGACGGGGAGGCGGCGTTGGGGGAGACGAGCGCCTCTTAACGTCGCGGTTTTAGCGGTTTTTAAACTGTTTGGCCGGTTTTAGCGATTTTAACGTCGCGGTTTTGGCGGGCGTCGAGGCGTTTTGCTAAGACGGGCGTCGCTTTCTTGTTGCGATTTGGTTGGTTTGGGTAAAATAGGGGAGGACGCGAAATGAAAATCGTCGTCGTCGGCGCGAAGGGAACGCTGGGAAGCGCGATCGCGAATTATTGGAACGACTCGCGAATCGAGCGGCGAATCGCGGCGAACGTCGACGCGCCGGTCGTCGAGTCGAACGACCTCGTTATCCCGTTGAATTTGCCCGACTTCGATCTCTGTTCGCGTCTTTTCGTCGTCGAAACGTTGAGCGATTTTAAGCCGGACGTCGTCGTCAACGCGGCGGGCGTCAATCTGATCGATTGGCTCGAAACGCGAGCGAACACCGCCCGAAACGTGCACGCGAACGCTGTCGCCAACTTGAAAGAAGCCGTTCGTCGAACCGGAGCGTTTCTCGTTCAATTCGGGTGCGGCGAAATCTTTTATCGCGACCGCTTGACTCGGCTTCCCGAACCGAACGAAGGGGCGAAAGGGGCAAAAACGCTTCAAAATAGCGAAAGCGGGGGAAATGACGAAGGTTTGAGCGGCGGTCGAGGCGAAAACGGAGCGGCGGCGAGTTCGCTAATTCTCCCAAATTCCGCAACTTCGCAAGAAGTCGTTTTCGACGAATGGGGGAACGCGCGTCCGATTTTGACGATCGCTCCGGACGCGCCGGCGTTTTCCGAGTTAGACAAGCCGAATCCGGCGAGCGTGTACGCGAAAACGAAGCTCGAAAGCGAGCGAATCGCGGCGGAGGCGCCGAAGTCGTTGATTTTGCGAACGTCGTCGATTTTCGGCGAGACGACGGAATATTCGTCCGGAAATTTGGTCGAGTCGCTCTTGAAAGCGTTCAAGCGAACGCGGCGGCTCTCCGCGCTGAACGATAAAATCGTCGAGCCGACTTGGGCGGTCGACGTTCTTTGCGCCTTGAAAACGCTCGTTCGAACCGGCGCGACCGGGCTTTATCATTTGAGCGGCGGGTCGCGGGGGACGGCGCGCGACGTCGCCGAGTTCATCGCCGAGCGTCGCGGGTTGGCGAACGTTCAAATCGCCGGGATTTCGTCGAAAGAATACGGCTTTTCGGCGCCGCAGTCGGCGTTTACCGCGTTAAGATCGGTAAAATACGGCGAGCTTGACGGTGTTTATCGCTTGCCCGATTGGCGTTCCGCGTTGGCCGATTACCTCGATTGGCGCGACGGCTCCGGGAAGTAAGAAACGTCGCCTGCTTTTAAAAGCGTTGGATAAAAAAAGCGGCGCGGTTGGAGACGCCGAAGACGTCGCTAACGTCGTTGGCGTTTGAAACGACGTCGCTAGCGTTGGTTTGGATTGGGGACGGCGCCGCTAGCGTTGCGGTCGCGGCGTTACTTTTCCGGTTTCCATTGACGTTCGAATTCGGCGAGAATTTTGCTTGCGACGTCGTTTAGAAAGTCGTCGTCCTCTCGCGCTTGAGCGTTCGCCTCGTCGATCGCGACTTGAATCGCGGTCGCAAGGTCTTCGACGAGCGTTTTTAGCCGGGCGACCGTCGCCGTCGGGAGTCCGTAATCGATTTCGACCGTCCGCGTTTGGTAAAGAAGAACGTCGTATTTCTCTTCGTAAGTTCGAACGCGCGTCGACGCCGTCTCTTCGTAAGGAACGGCGCGTGTTTTTGTTTCGAAAATCTTTTGAAGCGGCGAGAAAAACGCCGGGCGACCGTCGAGTTCGCCGTTTGGAATCCGTCGTTTGTTCTCGACCGGCAGCTTGTCGACGAGCGCGGCGAGCGTCGTTTGCGCTTCTTGGAGCGCGCGAAGTTGCGGGACGGTTAGGTCGGCTTCGATTCCGCAAAACTCGAAGCGTCCCTTCGAAACGGAGTTTGCCCGTTGTCGCGCGCCGTGTTGGCGAACGACGTCGGCGATAATTTCGACGACTTGCGACGCGATATTTTCCGGCGCGTCGACGACGTAAGCGGTGCGTTCCTCCGTTTCGAGCTTGGCGTCGGCGTCGAAACGTTGCGTTCGCGTTTCTTGGGCGCGAAGCGTTCCGATAAGCGCGTTCGCTTTCGCGAGTTGGCGTTTTTGCTTCGTGAAGGTCGTTTGGACGGTTTTAGTCATTTGATTTCCTTTTCAGTTAATTATATTATTGTCGCTTTTACGTTGGAAAAGCGTTGATTTTGCGTTTCATTTCTTGCGAAATAGGACGCCGCCGCGGATTGACGCGACGCGATTTGGCAAATCGAACTGCGTTTGAATTTTGAAGCGACTGTTGAAAACAAACGCGAAAACGGCGTCAAAATAGATAAAAGGGAACGAGATTTCGCCTGCCGCCCTTGACGCGTCGGGCGGGGAAGAGATCGCTCTCTTTCGCGGAAGGCTTAATCTCGGGCGAACGACGACCGGTTTCGATTCGCGTCCGACAAAAGCCGAACGGAACCGGACGGTCGCGCCGCCTTGGAAGGGAATTTTCCGTCGCGAAACGCGGCGATTTCGGCGTTCTAAAACGAATTTCGCAAACGAAAACGTTGCGAAAATCGCGTCGAACGACGAAAAAAACGTCTTTCCGCGTTCGTTTTTTTGACGGCCTCGGGCTGCTAAAATCCACCGTCGTTTCGCTGGAAACGTCGAAACGTCCCGACGCGAAACGGCGGAAAACTCGCCTTTCGACGGAAAAACCGCCGAATTTCAAACGTTCGACCGTTAAGTCGCCCGTCCGAACGATTAATTCCCGCGCTTGCGGCCGCGTCCTCCGTCGAAACGGAAGAGCGCTGAAGGACGCCGCCGGGGCCTTGCGGTCTGCAAAAAAAATGGGGCCCTTCGCGGCGTCTAAAAGAGAGAAACGAACCGAGCGAACCGACGTTTGGTCGCGGCGGCGTTCGCGTTTCGGCGGTCGGCTCGACAACCTAGACGCGGCGCTTAACGCGAGTCGGGTTAGTTCTTAATTCTACTTTCTTAGTCGTTTTCTCGAAGGGCGGTTTTTGAGCCTCGCGTCGACTTGGACGCGTGAAAAACGTTGCGATTTTCTCACTGAACGTTGCGCTCTTGAGAAACCTGCTTGTTTTTCGCGTTAAAAATCGGCTCTTAATCCTTGAACGGATTTTTGGGCGTTTTAAGACTCCAAGGGAGCGACCAACTCCGGCGGCGTTTCGGTTTTGCGTTTGCGTCGAATCGTTTCCGCTTCCGCGTCGGCGACAAACCGGGCGCGCCGTCGAGTCTTAAAACTTTCCGTCAAGCGAACTCTCGTTCTCTTTATTCTATGAGATAGCGTCGAGAGGGAAACGGCTCGAAAAAAAGGAAATTTTTTCGAAAAAAGAGTATTTTTTCGCCGAACGCTGAGAAAAAGGAAGAAATAAGTGAAATGGGAAGGAAAAAACGTTCGCGCCGAGGGGGGAAACGAAGGCGCCGCCGCGTTTCGACGAAAGAAAAACGCGGCGGCGATTGAAAGTTGTTTTAGCGTCGATTGTTGGTGTTTTAATCGACTTCGAAGACGATTAAAGCGCCGGTTTCAAATTTTCCCATTTGACCGACCAACCTTCCGGGAAGCCGGGGCCGGAGTCGCCGGACGTCGGGGGCGCGGGACGGTCGGCGGGGTCGACGGCGGCGTCCGCTTCCGAATCGAACCCGGCGCACATCGCGGCGACGGCGTAAAGGAGCCCGCCGTTTCCCGGGAGGTAAGGGCAAGGCCCGCCGAGGTTGACGCCGCGTTCGTCGTAAACGTTGCGCGGCGAGTCGTTAAGGAGCATATCGACCGCCAAATCCGGGCGCCCGACGCGCGTCGCCGCCATCGCCGTCCAAGGGAAGTCCCAACCCCAGCAACGCGGCCATTGCCATTCGGCGACGACTTTTTCCAGCGTTCGACGCGCCGTCGCTTGGTCGACGCCGTCGAGCGGCGGGAGCATTCCGAGAACGCCGATCAAGTCCGGGTGTTCCCAATTCCGCTTCTCGAACGAGTCGAACCATTCCGCCGAGTGAACGAAAACGCCGTCTTTTTCCGGGAGCGGCGCGAGATTTTGGCGAACTTCGTCCCAAAGCGCGACCCGATCTTGCCCGAGCCGTTCGCGCCAACGGTTCGCCGCGTCGAGACCCCAACGCCAATACGCGAGGTCGAAAACGCAGTCTTTCGTCGTTCCTTGTTCGCTCGGCGGCATATTCGGCGCCAAATGGTAAACGCCGTCGGCGTCGCGAATCGGGTAATCGGCCATATGCTCGGCGGTTTCTTCGACAATCTCCGCCCATTTTAACAGCGTTTCGCGGGTCGGGTTGCGACGATAATCGAGTTCCGCGAAGAAAATCGGGTGCGGCTGCTTCCAAAGGAGGACGAGGTTCCCCTGCCAAGGCGCGGTGCGACCGTCCGGCGCGATCTCTTTTTGCCATTTGACGCCCTTGTATCCGAGCTGTTCGGCGAGCGCGCGGGCGCCGTCTTTAACGGTCGGGTAGATTTTGAGGGCGTCGTCGGCGAGTTCGGCGCGGCTCCAAAGGAAGTAATGGGCGAGGTGCCACCAGGTCATTTCGAGATGGAAACGTCCGCTCCAATTGTCGACTGTCAGCAGTCCCGACTCCGAACTCGGCCAATTCCCGGCGCTGTTCGTTCGGAGTTGGAACTGCGAGAGGACGATTCGGCGTTCGAGTTCCTTCCAACGCGGGTCGGCGCTTTCCGAGAGGTCGACCGCGGCGCCGGAACGCCAAAACGCTTCCCAACGCGCCGCCGACTCGGCCTTCACCGCGTCAAATTGGGGCGTCTGCGTCGAAAAAACGGAATCGTCGGTCGGCTGGCAAGAGTAATCGCCGCCGTCGAAAGTCAAGAGGAGGTCGAGCGGTTGCGAAGCGGCGCCGGCTTGCGCGGTTTTGACGGTCGCGTCGGTTTTGACGGCGGCTCCGGAAACGCGAATCGCCGACGTTTCGCCGATTTGAGCGCCGACGCCGTTTTTCCAATCGACGCGAACCGAATACGAGTAATCGCCGACGACGCCCTCGGCGTATTCGTTCGAAAGGTTGCGCTTGACGATCAGCGCGCCGGAGGTTGCCGACGTTTCACCGTTTTCGCTATTTTGCGCGTCTTTGCCGTTATTTTCGTTAAAACCGCTTGGAACGGAAACGGCGAAGTCGGTTTTCGGCGCGTCGGCGGAAAAGTCGCCCGTCCAAGCGCCGCGTTTCAGCGATTGGTAAGGGAAATCGACGATAACCGAGAGCGCGCCGGAGCGAATCAGCGGCGAGTCGATTCGGACGGCGACGGTCGAGTCGAGTTTCTTGTCGTCGCCGACGCAAGTTTCGACCGAAACGGTTTCGCCGTCGAGTTCGAACGTCGTCGAATGAAGACCCGTCCAAAGATCGAGGTCGCGGCGGACGTTCGAAATTTCGCTCGGCTTCAACTCGGCGCCGTCGCCGCGAACGAAGCGAACGCGCCCTAAGTTCGCTTGATGCGGGTTGTTGCGCACCCACTGATAAAGGTCGCCGCGATCTTTCGGGAAGGGGTCGTTTCCTTTCAAGCGGCCTTGTTGGTAAGTGCCGGTTTGCGGGACGTCGGCCCAAGTATATTTCGCCAAAAGGGGTTCGGAGTACCAACCCCAGTGCGCGAGAACGTCGCCGCCGAACGTTTGGAGCCCGGTGCCGTCGACGTTGAAACAGAAGTTGCCGTTCCCGACGGGAAGTTTCAAATTCAGTTTTTCGGAGCGAATACGGTGTCGCGCGACAATTTTCTCGCGGTCGAGCGGTTCTTTCAGCTCGGCGGCGGTCGTTCGGTCGAAGTCGACGGCGAACGAACCGGCGAGAACCGACGCGACGAACGCGGTTTTTAAAGCGGATTTGATATTTGTTTTCATTTGAACGTTTTCAAAAAGGGTTAAAATAGGAAGGTAAACGCGAATTATAAGTTTTGCTAATATTGGCGGCGAAACGTTCGGAAAACGAACGCGTCGCCGCGAAATATAACGGGCGGCTCCGTGTTGCGAACCGCCGTCCGCGCTTGTTTCGGCGTTCTTTTCGACGTTGCGAAGCGGCTTTATTTTAACGGCTTTCGGCGTCGTTATTTTAAGGGTTTCGACGTCGCCAGCGCGAGGCAGCGGCCTTGGCTTCCGACGGCGTTATAGAAGTGGTAAACGACGCCGTTATGGAAAACGACCCAAGGCTTATGAGCGTAAGTCGCGTCGTAATCTTCCGACGGTTCGACAAGGTGCGGGCCCTCCCAGCGGCGCCAATGAACGAGGTCTTTCGAGACGGCGAACGTGTCGAACGCTTTCGGTTTCCAAAACGCGCCGAAGTAGAACATCACCCAATAATCGCCGATTCGGACGACTTGCGGGTCGCCGGAAATGCCGCTTCTATTGTCGATAATCGGGCCGTTTCCGAAGCGGCGCCAAGCGACGAGATCGTCGGAAACCGCCATCCCGATGCGCTCGACCGACCGACCGTTTTCGACCGCTTTGCCGTTGTAAAAACAGACGAATTGCGAACCGAGACGGCGTTCTTTGTCCCAAATAACGCTCGTTTTGTAGAGCGTCGTCTTCTCAAAAGCGCGAGCGTCCGGGTCTTCCGGCGCCATAATCGGGCGGTCGAGACGATTCCATTCCTTCGGCGAGGCGGCGTCGTCCGTCCAAGCGAGCCCAATTTTGAGCGGGTCGGGCTCGTAACCTTTCCCCGCGCCGCCGATATAAGTGAACCAATATTTGTTTTCGTACTTTTGAATCTCGTAAGAGCCGCCCCAAGTATGGTCGACGAGCGCGGCGGACGGCGAAACCTGCCAAGCGTCCCAACCGGTTCGGCGGAACGGCGCGACGACGCCGAGCGTTTCCCAGCGGACGAGGTCGTCGCTCTTGGCGAGTTTGGCGACGTATCCGGTCTTGTCGAGGAAGCAAAGGTAGACCATATGCCAAGCGCCGTCCTTGCGGAAGACGTTCGCCGAGTCGACCGGGTTTCCGTTCTCTTGCGGGATGATAACGCCTTGTTTGTACGGCGTTTTGATTTGCTCGTAAATCGCCTCCATTTCGGCGTCGGAAACGCCGGGATCGCCGCTTAGGTCGACGTCGATCGGCTTGCGGTCGTCGTTTTCGAGCGAGCGGGCGAACGCGGCGCCGTCGAGCGAAAGTCCGCAAGACGCGGCGCAAAAGGCGGCTCCGGACGTCGCGAGGTTGCGAACGAAACGTCGGCGGGAAGGGGAAAAGTTGGGCGAATTGGCGGGGGTGGAACGGTTGTAAGACATAGCTAAACCTTGCGGGTTAAAAACGAGGGCGGTTTGGACGGAACGGGTCGACGCGCCAAAATCGCCGAGAAAAACGTCGAATAATCGGAGATTATAACCGGTCGAGGAACGAAAAGCAAGAAAACGCCGGAAAAATGACGCGAAAATTTTTGGAGAACGGACGGAATTAGAGCGTTGGGCGGCGGTTTAATCGGAATTTTCGGAGCGACCGAACGCAAACGCCGACGCCGACGTTAGATTTTCAGAAAAAAGTGAAAAAAACGGGCGAAAAAAGTTTGCTTTTCGCTTGCGGGCTTGATATAATGAGGGCGTAAGGCGAGAAAACGACGTCGACCCCGTTTAAGACGTTTGTTTTTGCGGCTTGCCAAAATTCCGAAGCGAAGGAAACCGACCGTTAGGCGGCGTCGGCTTGGGTCTTTGTCGTTCGAGCGTTTGCGGCTCGGCGCGGGACGTCGACGGGAAGTCCGCGATTATTTTCAATTTTCGACGTTTGAAGTTTCGGAATTTTTGTTTTTGAAACGCTTTTGGCGGCGCTTTTGCCGTCGGCGTTTCGGCGTTGCGTTTTAGGCTTCTCGGATTTTCTGAACGTCTAAATCCGCGAACGGCGAAAAAAGAGACGTTCGAGGGGAACCGCCGTCGACGCGTCGCGAGGAGGCCGGAGGGGCTCTTGGCTCCGACTTTCATTCTCGCGGCGATTTCGGTCTTAAACGCGTTCGGTTGGCGCCGGACGCGTTGAAGTCGCGTCGGTTTTCGCGTTCTTTCGCTCTCGTCGACTTTCGGGTCGGCGCGCCGCGATCTTATTGGCCCGTCGATTTCTTCGGCGGGCTTTTTTATTCTCGGCGTCTTGGAGTTAGGTAGGTTGGGCGATTGAGGAAAACGGGGCGAACGCGTCGGTTTGGAGGGGAAACGCGGCTTTTGCGGAAAACCGGCGTCGGCGCGACGCGTCGTTCGGAGAAAAAGGAGCGGCCCCCCTTGCGAAAGAAAAAAGCGGGGGTAAAATGAGCCGTTGAAGGAATTTTAAGACGAGCCTTCCGCTCCCTCGACTCCGAGACGGCGGCGCGCGTCGAAAAACGTTGAAAATTTGAACCTAAGAAGGATAAAAAATGCGACGTCTCTTGATTGCCGGCAACTGGAAGATGAACCTGAAACTCGATTCCGCGAAAGCGTTGGCGCAAGGCCTGAAAGACGCGGCGGCGGGCGTTTCCGAAGTCGATATCGCGGTTTGCCCCCCGAGCCTTTACGTTCAACCGGTTTGCGAAATTCTGAACGGCTCGAACGTCGGCGTCGGCGCGCAAAACGCTTACTTTGAAGCCGCGGGCGCGTTCACCGGCGAACTCGAAATGGCGATGTTGACCGACGTCGGTTGCCAATACGTCATTCTCGGACACAGCGAACGCCGTCACATCATGGGCGAATCGAGCGAACAAGTCAACTTGAAAGTTCGCGCCGCGTTGGCCGCCGGTCTCTGCCCGATCGTCTGCATCGGCGAACTCCTCAAAGAACGCGAAGCGGGCGTTACCAACGACGTCAACCGTCGTCAACTCGACGGCTCCTTCTCCGGCGTTACCGCCGAAGAAATGAAGAAATGCGTTATCGCTTACGAACCGGTTTGGGCGATCGGCACCGGCAAGGTCGCGACCCCGGAACAAGCGCAAGAAGTTCACGCCGACGTTCGCGCTTGGTTGACCGAACGTTACGGCAAGGAAGTCGCCGACGTCGTCCGCATTCAATACGGCGGCAGCGTCAAGGGCTCGAACGCGAAAGAAATTCTCAGCAAGCCGGACGTCGACGGCGCGCTCGTCGGCGGCGCTTCCTTGAAGGTCGACGCCTTTATGGAAATCATCAACAACGTTCGCTGAGTCGAGCGTTTGAACGCGGCGCGTCGCCCGAAGGGGGAAACCTGAAACGGCGGCGCGAGTTGGCGTTTTTTGACGTTTGAAACGACGCGTTTTTCAAGATTTTTCTTGTTTTTGTTTAAAAAAGGGGAAATTTTTTGAAGAACGCGTCGCGTCGTCGTCGGGGCCGCTTGCGTTTGCCGCGATTCCGGGTATAATAAACGGCGACGCGCGACGTCGGGCGTTCGGACTTCGGTCGTTCTTTGGCGGTCGCAAAGCCTTCGCGTCGGCGACGGATAAACGTTGCGAATAGAAAAATTTTAGACATTATGCCGAAAACGAAATGTTTTTCGGCGACTTATGGGATTTTGAAATATGGTCGCTGCTTTCCTGCAATCGCTCCTGTTCCTGTTTATGGTTTTGTTGTCGCTCTTCCTGATTTTGATTATTTTGCTGCAACGCGGCAAGGGCGGCGGTTTGGTCGGCGCGTTCGGCGGAATGGGCGGCAACAGCGCGTTCGGCGCTAAAACGGGCGACGTTTTTATGCGCATTACCATTGTCGCGGCGTGTATTTGGTTTGTCGCGTGCGTTGGCGGTCGCTATATCCTTGGAATGAAATCCGGTTCGGCGTTGCAAGATCAAGTCGGCGTCGCGACCGCTCCGGCGGAACCGGCCCCGGCGACCGACGCGACCGCTCCGGCGGAACCGGCCCCGGCGACCGACGCGACCGCTCCGGCGGAAACCGCTCCGGCGACCGACGCGACCGCTCCGACCGAACCGGCTCCGACCGAGTGAGCCCTTGGGGCCCGAAACGACGAGCGGGAAGCGTCGCGGCGCGAAAAGCGACGTTTGGGCGGCAATTAGCGTATAAAAAAGAGGACGCGCGATGTTGGCGAGTATGACCGGGTTCGGCGCGGCGTCGACCTGTGAAAACGGTTACGTTATTTCGGCGGAAATTAAGGCGGTGAACAATCGCTTCTTGAAAACGTCGATACGGTTGCCCGACGGGTTTGCCGCGCTCGAGTCAAAAATCGAAGAGCGTTTGCGAACGAAGCTGGCGCGCGGGTCGGTGAACTTTTCGTTGCGGCTTGAAAAAGACGCGACCGCGTCGGAAATTGGGTTGAATTTTGACGCGTTGAAACGCTATTTGGCCGAAGCGAAACGCTTTGCGGTCGAGAATCCGGAGCTTGCGAGCGTCGATAATTTGGGCGCTCTCGTCGACTATCTGCGATTGCCCGGCGTCGCGCAAGACGCTTCGCGCGCCGATAAAACGGGGCTTCCGGAGTTGCTTTGGGAGGCGATCGCTCGTTGCGTCGACGCCGCGCTCGAACAGATGCAAGCGATGCGCGAAGCCGAAGGCGAGTCGATGAAGCGCGACCTGGCCGCGAATTTGGCCGAATTGCGCAAATTAATCGGCGAAGTGGAGGCGTTGGCGCCGACCGTCGTCGAAAATTATCGTCGGCGTTTGACCGAACGCGTCGCGAAGATTTTAGCCGACGAAGGCGCGACGCTAAATCCGAGCGATTTGATTCGCGAAATTGCCGTTTATACCGATCGCGTCGATATTTCTGAAGAAATCGTTCGCTTTTATTCGCACTTGAAGCAATTTGAGGAGACGATGGAGAGCGAAGCGACCTGCGGGAAGAAACTCGACTTTATTACTCAAGAGATGTTTCGCGAAACAAATACGATCGGTTCGAAAGCGAATTCTCCGGACGTTTTGGCGCGCGTCGTCGAGATGAAATCCGGAATCGAACGGATTCGCGAAATGGTGCAAAACGTCGAATAAGCGGCGAATAAGCGGCGTAATAATAAAAACGGCGGCGTAAAATGACAAACGAAAGCGAACGAACGGGCGGCGAATCGACGCGACGCGGGAGGATTTTGGTCTTTTCCGGCCCCTCCGGCGTCGGGAAGGGAACGCTTCTTAAGCGGCTTTTTGCCGAGACCGACTTTCCTTTGGTTTCGAGCGTTTCCGCGACGACGCGGGCGCCGCGACCCGGCGAAGTCGACGGCGTCGACTATCGCTTTTTTAGTCGCGACGAGTTTTTGCGACGGCGAGAAACGGGCGAGTTTCTCGAATCGTTCGAGGTGTACGCCGGCGGCGCGCTTTACGGAACGCTTCGCGAGGACGTCGAAACGGCGCTTGAGCGAGGTGATTGGGTCGTTTTGGAAATCGACGTGAAGGGCGCGGCGAGCGTCGCGGCGATTTATCCCGACGCCGAAACGGTTTTTATCGAGCCGCCGTCGATCGAGTCGTTGCGCGAGCGGTTGAAAGGTCGCGGCTCGGAAGACGACGCGGAAATTGAAAAGCGCGTCGCGCAAGCCGAATCGGAATTGGCGGCGAGCGGTTTTTATCGTCGTCGCGTCGTCAACGACGATCTTGACGCGGCGTTTGAGAAAATTGTCGCGATTTTAAGCGAATAACGATCGCGTCGCAAGCGTTAGGCGGCGCGCGAGACAAACGAAAAAACGAAAGTAAAAAAAACGACGCGGCGGCGTCGAGGAGCCTCAAAATGATTGAAGAACTCAAAGAAGAAAAGCTGATCGAAAAAGTCGGCGGTCGTTTTCGTCTCTCCGCGCTGATTCAAAAACGGCTTGTCGTTTTGAATAAAAGCAAACGTCCGTTTGTTTCCGTAACCGATAAAACCGACAAATTGCAAATCGTCATCCAAGAGATTTTGGAAGACAAAATTTATTTGAATATGGACGGCGAGGTCGTCGAAAACGTTTCGTCGACTTTGGAAAACGGCGGCGAGTTGACGATTTCTCCGATCGAATGAATCGAAGCGAACGTAAAGACGAACGCGATTTTTCCGACGTCGCGGGACGCGAGATTTTGCTCGGCGTTTGCGGCGGAATCGCGGCGTACAAAGCGGCGGCTTTGACGAGTTTGGCGCGTAAGGCGGGGCTCGGCGTTACGGCGATTATGACCGAAGCGGCGACGAAGTTGGTCGCGCCGAAAACGTTTGAGGCGTTGACCGGACGTCCGGTCGCGACGACGATGTGGGGGCCGAACCTCGCGCATCCGCATATCGAGTTGGCGCGGCAGGCGGACGTTTTTTGCGTCGCGCCCGCGACGGCGAACACGATGGCGAAGGCCGCCGCCGGGTTCGCGGACAATCTGATGACGTCGACGATACTCGCGTTTACCGGGACGTTGATTTACGCTCCCGCGATGAACGCCGCGATGTGGGAAAAACCGGCGACGCAACGGAATCTGCGTCAAATCGTCGAGGACGGCGCGCTCGTCGTCGGCCCCGAAACCGGGCGTTTTAGTTGCGGGGAAGCGGGCGTCGGGCGGATGGCCGAGCCGGAGACGATTTTTGACGTCGTGTTGACGGCGTTGCGGGCAAAACGGACGCGCGCGGTTTAATCGTCGGGGAAGGGAAGAACGGAACGGTTGCGATTATAGCGATTGTAGCGAAAGCGCGCGGAACGAGGCGACGTTTTTTCGGCGTTAATAAGACGTAAAACCGTTAAAATTTTCTCGGAAATCGTCGTTTTTGCCAAATTATTCTTAAAAATTGAAAAAAATCTGGGATTTTTTCTTTTTCCCCCTTGTGAAAAGCGGCTTTTCGGATATACTTCAAAAGTCGTTGCAAATTACCGGCGACAAAGAACGTCGACGAGCGCCGCTTGCAAATTCTTACGATGCTAAGCGCAGTGAGCCAAGACGCCACGAGGGCGACGTTCGACCGCGGTTCAAAAATAGAACTTCGGCGAACGAGAGTTTCACATTGACGTTCTTTGAATAGAGAAAGCCCCTTTCGCTCAACGGGTTAGGCTAAGTTAGTCGGCGACTGCAACATATTGAAATTTATCGAGCAAATTCGATTTTCCCGCTTAAAACTGTTGGTTCAACGCGTGGAAATTGCGTAAAACAAGAATTGCGCGTCATAAAGTGTTTTTTGCGCCGATAACGGCGCGAGACGACGCCGGTTCAGGATATTTGTCAATTAGGTTTGGAAAGAACGGAGAATTACAGTGTCGACTTCCGACAACGCCATCATCAGAATTCGTATGGAAGCCTACGATCACGCGACGCTCGATCAAAGCGCGCTTGAGATCGTTGAAACCGCTAAACGCACCGGCTCGATCGTTCGGGGTCCGATTCCGCTCCCGACGCGTATCGAACAATACACCGTCCTTTCCAGCCCGCACGTTGACAAAAAAGCTCGTCAACAATTTGAGATTCGCACGCACAAGCGCGTTATCGATATCGTTCAAGCGACCGCGAAAACGATCGACGCGCTGAACAAGCTGAACCTTCCGGCCGGCGTCGATATCAAAATTAAAGCGACGGGCGCTCGTTAATCTGCACTGAAAACCAAGCGTCGTAACGGCCTTCACCCAACGATAGACGGGCCGCAATGCGACTTAAATAAAATCTGTCTGCGATAGACATATAGAGGAAAAAGAGATATGGGTATCGGTTTACTTGGGCAAAAACTCGGTATGAGCCAGTTATACACCGAACAGGGAGAAGTGATTCCTGTTACCGTTATTCAAGCGGGGCCGTGCTGCGTTCTGCAAGTGAAAACGATGGAGCGCGACGGTTACGAAGCCGTTCAACTCGGTTATAAAGACAAACCGCGTCGCCTCGCTCGCAAAAGCGAACGCGGTCACGTCGCCAACATCGACAGCAAACGCCAAAAGGCGGCCGTCGCGGCGGGCGTCGAAGTCGCGAAGAAAGCGGACTGCGAACCGAAACGTTTCATTCGCGAATTCCGCGTTCCGGTCGAAGGCTTTGAAGTCGGTCAAAATTACGACGTCGAAGTTTTTAACGACGTCGTCGCGGTCGACGTTACGGCTCGCAGCAAGGGTCGCGGTTACGCCGGGGCTATGAAACGCCACAATTTCAGCGGTCAACGCGCGACGCACGGCGTTAAGAAATGCCACCGTCACCTCGGTTCGACCGGTTGCAGCGCCTACCCGAGCCGCACCCCGAAAGGGAAGCGTATGCCGGGGCGCTACGGCAACGCCAAGTGCACGGTTCGCAATCAAAAGGTTGTCGTTGTCGATAAAGAAAATAATTTGCTCGTCATCCGCGGCGCCGTCCCGGGTCCGATCGGCTCCTATGTCGCGATTCGTCCGACCAATAAATTGCCGGCTCCGAAGCACAATAAATGGCGTCTCGCCTGATTTTCGGACGACGTAAACGCAAATAAGAAAATAAATATTTAATTTGAATATTGAGTTGAAATGACTAACTTACCGATTTACGACAAAACCGGCGCTCAAGTCGGGTCCTACGAACTCGATCTCGACGCGATGGCGCCGAAGGTCAGCAAACAGTTGCTTCACGACGCCGTCGTGATGTACCAAGCGAACCTTCGTCAAGGTTCCGCGAAAACGAAGACTCGTTCCGAAGTTTCCGGTTCCCGTAAAAAGATGTACCGCCAAAAGGGCACGGGCAACGCTCGCGCCGGTCACAAACGCAGCGGCGTTCGTCGCGGCGGCGGTCATATCTTCGCTAAAACTCCGAAAGATTGGTCGTACCGTCTTCCGCGCAAAGCCCTGAAAATGGCGACCCGTATGGCGATGGCCGAAAAAGTGCGCGCCGAATTCGTTAAGGTTATCGACGTTCTGCAAGTCGAGGCTCCGAAAACGAAAGTCGTCGCCGACGTTCTCGGCAAACTCGCGATCGAAAAGACGGTTCTCGTCGTCGTCGATAAATACGACGCGAATATGTACCTCAGCGTTCGCAACATTCCGACGGCGAAAATCCTTCCCGTTTCCGACCTGAACGCTTACGAAATTCTTCGTCCGAAACAACTTTTGGTTACGAAATCGGCGATGGATGCGTTCGTTAAAACCCGCGTCGAAGCCTGAGCTTAGCTAGGTTGGACGTTAGGAATTGAACGAACCAGAAATATAAGGAATAAGACAATGCCTCAATGCAAAGACGTTACCGATACCAAACTCGTTCTCGAGCCGTATCAGGTCATTATTCGCCCGATCGTTACCGAAAAAGCCTTCCACGTCTCGGCTACGCGCAACACCTACACCTTCGAAGTCAACAAACTGGCCTCGAAGCTCGACATTAAAGACGCGATCGAAGCGCTTTACGACGTTAAAGTCGTCGCCGTCAGCACGCAAAATCGCAAAGGCAAGAAACGCCGAACTCGCAAGGGCGTCGGTTGCACGAAATCGTGGAAAAAAGCGATGGTCAAGTTGGACGACGAACACCGTCTCGACCTCTATTGATCGACCGACGTTTCGAATTGAAGAATAAATCAACGTAATAAAATAGCGAGATTAACATAATGGGTATTCGACGATATAAACCGAATAACGCGGGTCGGCGAAATATGAGCGTCAGCGACTTTGCCGAGCTGACCAAGGGCGCGAAGCCGGAAAAAAGCCTCCTTCGTCCGAAGCGTCGCTGCAGCGGTCGCAACAATCAAGGCGTCATCACCGTTCGCCATCGCGGCGGCGGGCACAAACGCCAACTCCGTTTGATCGACTTCCGTCGCAATAAGGACGGGATTCCGGCGCGCGTCGCCTCGATTCAATACGACCCGAACCGCACCGCTCGTATCGCGCTTTTGGTCTACGCCGACGGCGAAAAACGCTACGTCGTCGCTCCGGAAGGCGTTACCGTCGGCATGACGCTGAACAGCGGCGCCGCCGCCGAACCGCGCGTTGGGAACTGCCTCCCGTTGAACAAGATTCCGCTCGGTTCCGAAATTCACAATATCGAGCTTCGTCCGGGTCGCGGCGGTTGTATGTGCCGCAGCGCCGGTTCGAAAGCGACGCTCGTCGCTCGCGAAGAAAACTGGGCGCAAATCACGCTCCCGAGCGGCGAAATCCGCCGTATTCCGAGCTCCTGCCGCGCCGTCATCGGCGTCGTTGGGAACGGCGAACACATGAACATCGTCCTCGGTAAAGCCGGTCGCACCCGTTGGCTCGGTCGTCGTCCTTACGTCCGCGGCACCGCGATGAACCCGATCGACCACCCGCACGGCGGCGGCGAAGGCCGCACCAAGGGCGGTCGCCATCCGGTCAGCCCGACGGGCAAACCGACCAAGGGCACCTCGACCCGCAAACATAAGAAGCCGTCGAACAAGGCGATCATTCGCCGTCGCCGCAGCCGTCGCTACGGCGTCCTGAAACTTTCCTGATAGCGATTGGTTTGTAAATTGACGGGAGGGAATATCGCCTCCGTTTTCCTCCCTCGGTTTAGTTTTCCGCAACAAAATAAGAAAACTTCAACTGGAAAATAAATGAGTAGATCACTTAAAAAGGGTCCGTTCGTTGATTATAAACTTTTCGCTAAAATCGAAAAGCTCGATCAACAGGGCAAAAAAGAACCGGTTAAGACTTGGGCGCGCGCTTGCACGATCGTCCCCGAATTTGTCGGCCACACGTTCCTCGTTCACAACGGCAAAGCGTTTTTGAAGGTTTTCGTTACCGAAGAAATGGTCGGCCACAAGTTGGGCGAATTCTCGTTGACTCGCGTTTTCCGCGGCCACGGCGGCAAAGGCAAATAATTCGGATAGGTGCGAACAATGCAAGAAGAAAAATTGAACCAAGTTCCTCAATATCGCGCGAAACACAAGTTTGCGCAGATTAGCGCTCAAAAAGTTCGCGTTTTCGCGGACTTGATTCGCGGCAAATACGCCGACGAAGCGATGACGCTCCTGCAATGCTATCCGAACCGCGGCGCGCGTATGCTCGAAAAAGTCCTGAAGAGCGCGATGCACAACGCCGAAGACCTCCGCGCTTCGTCGATCGAAGACCTCCGAGTCGTCGACGTTCGCGTCGACGGCGGCCCGATGGCTCGTCGTTGGAAGGCCGGTTCGCGCGGCATGTCCACGGTGATCAAACGCCGCTCGAGCCACATCAGCGTCGTCTTGGAGTAATTGTCAGCTAGCACGGGCGAAAAACGCCATTAAATACAAGGACTAGTAAGTCATGGGTCAAAAGGTCAATCCCGTCGCGTTTCGCGTCGGCGTTATGGAAGATTGGAAGAGCCGTTGGTACGCTCCGAAAAAAGAATTTTCCGCGCTCCTCGTCGAAGACAAGCGAATCCGCGACTTCATCAAGAAGCAAAAGAATAAAGACGGCGTTCCGGTCTATCCGGCGATCGCGAAGATCGAAATCGAACGCACCCGCGACGAAGTTCGCGTTATTCTCTTCGCCGCTCGTCCCGGTCTCTTGATCGGTCGTAAAGGCGAAAAGATTGAAGAGCTTCAAAACGAGCTCCAAAATCTCACCGGTCGTCGCATCAATCTGAAGATTGAACAAGTCGACGATCCGGAATTGGTCGCTCAATTGGTCGCGGAAGACATCGGCGATCAACTTTGCAAACGCGCCAGCTTCCGCCGCGTGATGAAACACGCGATGGGCAAAGCGATGGAAAAAGGCGCCAAGGGCATCAAGATTCAACTGTCCGGACGTCTCGGCGGCGCCGAAATGGCTCGCTGCGAGAAACAAGCGGTCGGTTCGATTCCGCTCTCGACTCTTCGCGCGAAAATCGATTACGGCTTCGCGGAAGCCAAGATCGCGCAAGGTCATATTGGGATTCAAGTTTGGATTAATCAAGGCGAATATAGCGAGGACGATAACAATGGCCAGAATGCCGAAAAGAGTCAAGCACCGAAAAGTACAAAGAGGGCGTATAAGCGGTAACGCGACCCGCGGCCAAGCTGTCAGCTTTGGCGATTTCGGGCTCCAAACGCTCGAAGGCGGCTGGATTAGCGCGCAAACGATCGAAGCCGGTCGTATCGCGGCGCAACAATACCTCCGCGCCGAGGGTAAGCTTTACATCCGCATTTTCCCGCACAAGCCGATCACCTCGATTCCGCTCGAAACTCGTATGGGTAAGGGTAAAGGGGAACCGGAATACTGGGCCGCCGTCGTTCGACCGGGTACGATTATGTACGAAGTCGCCGGCGTTCCGGAAGAAACCGCGAAGCTCTGCTTCAACCGTCTGGCGCACAAGATGCCCGTCAAGTGCCGCCTGATTCGTCGCAAGAGCATCTGATCGCAAGTCGAAGTTAATCGTTCCGCCGTCGCGAGGCGGCGGGCGATTCGTTCGACCGTTAGAACACAACCTTGAAATCGAGTTCGACCCTCGCGGTCGCGCTCGACGAAGAGTTCGAGAGATAAAATGAAGGCCAAAGAAATTCGAGAAATGAGCGACGAACAACGCGCGAGTCTGCTCAAAGAAACGACCGAAAAGTTGTTCAAACTTCGCGTTCAAGCCCGAATGGAACGCTTGGATTCGCCGAGCGAAGTCGGCAAAGCGAAGAAAATCATCGCTCAAATCAAAACGATTCAACACGAAATTAACGGTTAAGAAAGCCCGTCGACGGCGCCGCAAACGCGCCGAGGTCTTTCATAGCGAGGATACATATGCCTAAGATGAAGTTGGTCGGCGTCGTTAAGACCGACAAAATGAAGAAAACCCGACGCGTCGAGATTCCGCGTATCAAGAAGTATCCGAAATACGGCAAATACGTCCGCACTCGCACCGTCTGCTATATGCACGACGAAAACGACGAAACGTCCGTCGGCGACGTCGTCGAGATCGAAGAAAGCCGTCCGACGTCCAAGCTGAAGCGCTGGACGCTCGTGAGCATCGTCAAGAAAGCGGAGAAAATCGACGGCTGAGAAAACGTTCCAACGTTTGTTCGCCGTCCCGCCGCGCGACGCGCATCGCTCCGCGGCGAGTTAGGAAATTGAAGAAAACATCAAATTAGTGGAAGCGAGTAACAACCATGATTCAGATGCAGACTCGTTTGGACTCCGCTGACAACACGGGCGCTAAAGAATTGCAGTGCATTAAAGTGTTGGGCGGCACCCACCGTCGCACCGCCGGCCTCGGCGATATCATCATTTGCTCCGTGAAGTCGGTTATCCCCGGCAGCCAAATCAAAAAAGGTCAAGTCGTGAAGGCCGTTATCGTCCGCACGAAACAACCGACCCGCCGCGAAGACGGAAGCTATATCCGTTTCGACGCGAACGCCGCCGTTTTGGTCGACAACGACAAAAACCCGCGCGGGACTCGTATTTTTGGCGCCGTCGGTCGCGAACTCCGCGATCTCGGCTTTATGAAGATTGTCAGTCTTGCGAGCGAGGTGGTCTGATATGCGTATCAAAACTAACGACACGGTCGTCGTTCTTTCCGGTAAGAATCGCGGCCAACAAGGCAAAGTCCTCTCCGTCAATCGCGAAGAAGGCAAAGTTACCGTCGAAGGCGTCAACGAAGTGAAACGTCACGTTCGTCGTTCGCAAAAAAATATGCAAGGCGGTCGCCTTTCGAAACTGATGCCGGTTCCGGTCGGCAAGGTGATGTTTGTTTGCCCGAAATGCAACAAACCGACCCGCGTCGGCTATAAATTCGACGAAGCTGGCAATAAGTTCCGCTCTTGCAAAAAGTGCGGCGCGCTCCTCGTCGAAGAAAAATCCGCAACCTCGAAACGCTAGTAGAACAGGCACGGGAATATGACGCCTAGACTTTTAGAAAAATACAACACGCAAATTGCTTCGAGCTTGGAAAAGAAGCTCGGCAAAACGAACGTCCACTCCATTCCGAAACTTGAAAAAATCGTCGTGAATATGGGCGTTGGGAGCGCGATCCAAGATAAAAAATACTTGGAAGAAGCGCTTGACGTTTTGACCCAAATCACCGGCCAAAAACCGGTCGTTACGTCGGCTCGTCGTTCGATCGCCGGTTTCCGCCTGCGCGAAGGGATGAACATCGGTTGCAAGGTTACCTTGCGCGGCGCTCGTATGTACGAATTTATGGACCGCCTCATCTCGATCGTCCTCCCGCGCGTTCGCGACTTCCGCGGTTTGAACCCGAACAGCTTCGACAAACGCGGCAACTACAACCTCGGCCTTAGCGAACAACTCGTGTTCCCGGAACTCAACCCGGACAAATACACGAAGAGCCAAGGGATGAATATCACGTTCGTTACGAACGTCGATAGCGACGACGAAGCGCGCGAACTCCTTCGCGAATTCGGCATGCCGTTCAAAACTGGTAAAGAATGATACGCTTGGTAAAGGTGATTAAGTAATATGGCGAGTAAAGCAAAAATCAATAAAGCGAATCGCGAGCCGAAATTCAGCACTCGACGCGAAAATCGTTGCAAGATTTGCGGTCGTCCGCGCGCCGTCTATCGCAAATTTGGCGTCTGCCGCATTTGTTTCCGCGAATTGGCGAACCAAGGGCTCATCCCCGGCGTTCAAAAAGCGAGCTGGTAGTTTAAGGAGAACAGTACAATGATGACAGATCCCATTGCCGATATGCTGACCCGTATCCGCAACGCTATTAAAGTCGAACACGAAACGCTCGACGTGCCGTTCTCGAAACTTAAGCTCGGCGTCGTCGACGTTCTGAAGCGCGAAGGTTACATTTGGGAATACCAAATCGTCGAAAGCGCTCCGACGAACTTCATTCGTATTCAACTGAAATACGGGCCGAGCGGGGAACGCGTTATCCAATCGATCCGCAAAATTAGCAAACCCGGTCGCCGTTGCTACTGCGGCCCGAAAGACCTGAAACCGGTTCTCAACGGCCTCGGCATCAGCATTCTCAGCACGAACAAAGGCGTCGTTAGCGACCGCGAAGCCCGCGCGCAAAACGTCGGCGGCGAAGTTCTCTGTGAAATTTGGTGATTTTTCGCCAAAAAATGAAAAAAAATCCGTTTCCGCGCCCGTTTTGAGGGCGCGGCGGATTGACGAATCGTCAAAATAAGGTATGCTTATTTCTTAAGCGTCGTTGGACGCTTGAGCGTCGCGCGTTTCCTTGACGCGCCCGATTTCCCCGAACAAAGACGCAAGTCCCATAACGATATTTAATTGTTGGACGAAAATGAATTTTGAGGGGCGAGGGGCGGTAAGCGCGTCGAAATATCGTCGTCTGGAATAAAGATTGCGATCACAAGCTAACACATTTCAGCAGTAAGGTTAAACGAACATGTCGAGAATTGGTAAGAAACCGGTCGCCGTTCCGAACGGCGTCTCCGTCGAAATCAAAAACGACCGCGAATTGACGGTCAAAGGCCCGAAGGGCGAACTGAGCCAAGCGTTCCGTCCGGAAGTCGCCGTCCGTTTCGACGAAGAAGCTAAAGAATTGATCGTCGACCGTTTGTTCGAAACGCGCGTCGCGAACGCTATGCACGGGTTGACCCGCGCTCTCGTTCAAAATATGGTTACCGGCGTTTCCCAAGGTTACGAAAAGAAACTCGAAATCTTCGGAACCGGCTACTTGGCCGCTATCGCCGGCAACGTTTTGCAAGTCCGCGTCGGTTTTGCGAACGAGATCCACAAGCCGATCCCGGCGGGTCTCGAAGTTAAGTGCCCCGATCAACAACACGTTCACATCAGCGGTTGCGACAAACAACTCGTCGGTCAATTCGCCGCGGAAATTCGCGCGATCAAAAAGGCCGAACCGTACTTGGGCAAAGGGATCAAGTACGAAGGCGAAGTCATTCGTCGCAAGGAAAGCAAGGCGGCGGGCAAGAAATAATAACGCTCTCCGCTCTCGTGGCGGTCGCGCCGTTCGCAAGACGAGGGGTTTCGGTTGTTCGGGCGATTTTATTCGCCCGGCGACGCTCGTTGCGAAACCGGCGATCGCTTTCAACGCAATTTAAAAATTTTAATCAAATCGTGTGGTATTAACGTGAGAAAACAACTGCGTTTGAACAAACAACGCGTTACTCGCAAATTCCGAGTTTCCAACGCCGTTAAAAAGAACAGTACTCGTCCGCGTCTGTGCGTTTTCCGTAGCGCGCGTCACATCAGCTGCCAAGTCGTCGACGATCTCGCCGGCAAAACTTTGGCCAGCGCGAGCACTTACGAAAAGGATTTCCGCGAATCGAACCCGAACGGCGGCAACGTCGCCGCCGCCGAAATCGTCGGTAAAATGGTCGCCGAACGCGCTCTCGCCGCCGGCGTTACCGCCGTCGCTTTCGACCGTAAAGGTTACAAATATCACGGTCGCGTCAAGGCTTTGGCCGACGCCGCTCGCGACGCCGGTCTCGACATCGGCGGCAAAGGCGACGAGTGATTCGTTCGCGATTCGCGCTAGCGATTTTATAGAATACGATAGAATAAATCCTTAAAAAGAATAAGAATAAGCCATGTCCGATAATAATCATGAAGGCGGGTTGGTCGACAAGGTCGTCAAAATCCGCAGATGTTCGGCGACCGTGAAGGGCGGACGTCGGTTCTCTTTCACCGCTCTGGTCGTGGTCGGCGACGGTAAAGGCAAAGTCGCGTGGGGTTACGGCAAAGCGAACGAAGTTCCGCCGGCCGTCAATAAGGCCGTTCAAGACGGAACGCGCAAACTCGCTTCCGTTTGCATGGACGGTTCGACGATTCCGCACGCCGTCGAAGGTCGCTTCGGCGCGTCCCGCGTTCTTCTCCTTCCGGCTCGTCCCGGTACCGGGGTTATCGCCGGCGCCGCCGTTCGCGCCGTCTGCGAAGCCTGCGGTATTCACGACATTTTGACGAAATCGTACGGAAGCGCCAACTCGGCGAACCTTGTTAAGGCGACGCTCGACGCTCTCAATAAGTTGCGAACTAAGTCTCAAATCGAGAATTTGCGAGGAGTCGAACTCTAATGAATATTAATACGATTAACGAAGGCATTCGTAAGAATGTTAAAAAAGATCGCGTCGGTCGCGGCCCGGGTTCCGGGAACGGCAAAACCGCCGGTCGCGGTAGCAACGGTCAAGCCGCTCGCGCCGGTTTTTCGATGTCGCCGGTTTTCGAAGGCGGTCAACTTCCGTTGGTTCGTCGTATTCCGAAACGCGGTTTCAATAATAAAGTTTTCGCCGACGTCGTCGAAAGCGTCGCTTTGAAAGCGATTCTTCGCAAATTCGACGGTTCGGTCGAAATCACGCCGGAAGTCCTCGAAGAACGCGGTCTCATTAAGAGCGCGAAATCGATCGTTAAATTGATCGGTTCCGACGAAATGCCGAAAGCGTTCAACTTCAAAGTTCATCGCGTTTCCGAAGGCGCGAAAGAAGCGGTCGAAAAAGCCGGCGGCAAAATCGAAATTCTGCCCGGCAAAAAACCGGTCGTTAAGAACAAGATGAAGGCGAAAAAGGCCAACTGACCTTTTTTGCGAAGGTTCGGCCTCGCCGCTTTTTCGGCGAACGCTCGGCGACCGTCGAAAAATCGTTCGGTTTGGATACTTTTCGAACCGAACGATTTTTTTTGTCGTCGACCGATCGGCGGAGCGGGGAGTCGCGCCGCGTTTTGGGAAATTTTTCGAAAATTTGAGAAAAAATTTGCCGATTTCGCGGATTCGGCTCGTTATTATCGCGGGCCCGACTTGTTGAAAATAAAAAATTTTTTAAAATAATAAAGTCGTCCGAAATTAGGGTCGGCGACTCGCTCGGCGTCAAACGGCGAAACGTTGGCGACGCGTTTCGCGGCGAGCGGTCGTTTGGGCGCCTTATTTGTCGTCGGACGGATGAAAAATAACCGAATAGCGCGGCGCGCCCAAAAGGACTGCGATCGCGCGGGCGAACGTTTGGCGTCCGTTTGCGTAGCGCTTTTGCGAGAAGTCGCGTTATAGAAACTTCGAGGATTCGCATGATAGATAAACTTCGAATCATCTTCTCGATCACCGAATTGAGAAAAAAAATATTGTTGACGATCGGCCTTATCGCGGTCTATCGTATCGGTTGGAACATTTTCCTTCCGATGGTCGACAATCAAGGGATGCTTGCCGCGATGAATTCCGCCGGAATGGACGGGATCGGCAATATGTTGAGTCAAGTCGCGATCTTCAGCGGCACGCAGCTCGATCAAATGACGATCTTCGGGCTCGGCGTGATGCCGTACATTTCCGCGTCGATTATCTTCCAGCTTTTGGCGACGGTTTACGAACCGCTTGAAAAGTTGCAAAAAGAAGGGGAGAGCGGGCGTAAAAAGATTAACGAGTACACTCGTTACGCGACGATTCTGATTTGTATTATTCAGTCGATGGCGTATCTGTCGATGTTGAACGCGCAAGCCGCCTCCGGCCAACGGATGTTCCTCGACGCGTGCGTCGGCCCGGACGGTCGTTTGACTTTCGCTTGGTACTGGCTCGCGATTTTGACGATGACGACCGGCACCGCGTTCCTGATGTGGCTCGGCGAACAAATCGACGAATACGGGATCGGAAACGGTATCAGCCTTTTGATTATGGCCGGTATTTTGGCGAGCGCGCCGGGCGCCTTGGCGAAACTTTGGAAAGACGCGACCGTCGACGGCGGTTTGCATATGGGCGGCCAAATGGGCGTCGAAACGCTCTTCCTTTTGGTCGCGCTCTTCGTCGGCGTCGTCTTGGCGGTCGTCTTTGTTACGAAGGGGCAGCGTCGTATTCCGACGCAAAGCGCGAAACACGTTCGCGGTCGCCAAGTTTACGGCGGGACGCGTCAATACCTCCCGTTGCGCGTTAACCAAGCGGGCGTTATGCCGATCATTTTCGCGAGCAGCTTGCTTCTTTTCCCGCAATTCCTCTTCGCTTACCTCGCGTCGCAATGCGAAAGCCAAGGTTTGTGGGGATCGTTTGTGCGCGGCGGCAACGAAATTTTCACCGCCGGCAGCTCCTACCTGTACGTCGTGATGGAAATCGTCCTGATTTACTTCTTCTGCTACTTCTGGACGGCCGTTACGTTCAACCCGAAAGATATGGCGGAAAACCTGAAAAATCACGGCACCTTCATTCAAGGTTATCGTCCGGGGAGCAGCACCGCGAACTACCTCGAAAAAGTGATGTTGCGCATCACTTACGTCGGCGCGTCGTTCTTGGCGATTATCGCGATTATCCCGACTCTTATCACGAACGGGATGGGCGTCGATTATATGTTGGCTAGTTTCTTCGGCGGCACGAGCCTCCTCATCGCCGTCAGCGTCGTCCTCGACTTGGTCGATAAGATCGACGCGCACCTCATTATGCGCAACTACAAGAGCTTGCTCGACTAGTCGCCGTTAAGCGGAGGCGCGGTTTCGCGTCTCCGTCGGTCTAACGATTCGGCTTGCCGTTTCGAGCGTTTCGAAGGGGCGAGTCGTTTCGTCGTTTGAAGATTTAATAATAGGAAACGCGTTCGACGACTTTGTCGCTAGGACGCGATAGGACGCAATAAAATGAGAGTTGTTTTTGTCGGGCCTCCGGGAGCGGGTAAGGGCACCCAAGCGGAGAATATCGTCGCGGAATACAAACTGTTTCACCTTTCGACCGGCGACGCCCTCCGCGCCGCGGTCGCCGCGAAATCGCCGATCGGAATTGAAGCCGAAAAATATATGTCGAGCGGCGCGCTCGTTCCGGACGAAGTCGTCGTCGGCGTCGTCGTCGAACGTCTCGACGAAGCGAAAGACGGCTGCCTCCTCGACGGTTTCCCGCGCACCATCGCGCAAGCGGAAGCGCTCGATAAGGTTCTCGCCGAAAAGAACGCTCCGCTCGACGTCGTTCTCGAGTTGGCCGTTCCGGAAGACGAACTTTTCAAACGCTTGGCTTCGCGCGGTCGCGCCGACGACCAACCGGAGGTGATCAAACGTCGTTTGGTCGCTTACCGCGAACAAACCGAACCGCTCGTCGGGTATTACACCAAGGCCGGTATTCTCCGCAAAATCGACGGTCTCGGGACGGTTGAAGAGATTTACGGTCGCATTAAGGCCGTTCTCGACGAATATAAATAATTGACGCGAATAGCAAGACGCGGTTGAAAAAATCGCGAACGAGCGGACGGGGCGAGAACGCGTTTCTCGTTTCGCGTCGGCTTGCGGCGGCGGTTCGGGCGAAAGGTCGAACCGTCGATTGGCGCGTCCGCGAGCGCGCTTTCACTATCGTTCGCCGTTGGGACTCGTTTTGATAGGCGGCGTTCGTCTCGTTTGGGCGAGGCGGGGTCGGCGCGAAGACGGTCGACGGCAACTGGAAAGGCGGTTTCCTATGCTCTCCTTGAAAACGGAAAAAGACATTTGGAAAATGCGAAAAGCCGGGCTCCTCACTTGGGCGGCGCACGAGCTGATTCGTAAAATCATTCGACCCGGCATGACGACGAAAGAAATCGACGCCGAAGTCGAAAAGCTGTTTGTTCGCAACTTCGCCGTCGGGATGTTTAAGGGCGTGCCCGGTCGCGTTCCGTATCCGGCGGTTACTTGCATCTCCGTCAACGACCAAGTCGTTCACGGCATTCCAGGCGATCGCGTTATCCAAGAAGGCGACGTGGTGAGCGTCGATCTCGGCTGTAAAATCGACGGCTGGTGCGGAGACGCGGCCTACACGAGCCTTATCGGCGACGTTTCCGACGAAGCGAAAAAATTGGTCGAAACGACGCGCGGCGTTCTTTATTTGGCGATCGAAAAGTTGCAAACGGCGAAATATTGGAGCGACGTCGCGCGACAAATGGAAAAATACGTTCGCGAGCGCGGTTTTTCCGTCGTCGAATCGTTCGTCGGACACGGGATCGGGCGCCGTATGCACGAAGACCCGCAGGTGCCGAACTTCGTGTATCCGGAATTCTTGCGCGGCGGCGACTTCCAAATCAAGCCGGGCGTCGTGATCGCGATCGAACCGATGGTCAACGTCGGCGGCAAGCGCGTCAAGCAACTTCGCGACTATTGGACGATCGCGACCGCCGACGGAAGTTTGAGCGCGCACGAAGAGCATACCGTCGGGATTCTAAAGTCCGGGCCGATCGTTCTGACCGGCCCGCCCGAGACTGAGGAAGAGAAAGAAATGGTCGAAACGTTTTTCGAACGTTACGAAAATAACAAATAATCCGGCAAGTCGGTAAAATTTTTGAAAAAAAAGGCCGAAGAACGGTTAATTTTTCTTGGCCGCCCCTTGCGCTTAGGAGCGGTCGAGCTATAATAAGTTGACTATTGACTAAACGCGGCGCGTTCCGTCCCCGATTTTTCGCTCGGGCCGCCGTTAACCTCAATAAGAACACGCGAGATTTTAACAATGAAAGTTCAAGCTAGTGTTAAGCGAATTTGCGAAAACTGCAAAGTCGTGAAACGTAAGGGTAAGATCTACGTTATTTGTGCGAACCCCCGCCACAAGCAACGTCAAGGTTGAGCGTATTAGCGTCGACGAGTTCAAAGGCGGAAGACGACGTTCGGGTAATGTTTTAAACGTCTTTGCGCTCGCTCGGGTCTTATCGACGCGACGAGCCTCCGGTTAGAGCCGTCGAGTCGAAACAAAATTAAACAACAGGAGAATTCAGATGCCTCGTCTTTTGGGTGTTGATATTCCGAATAATCGTCCTACCGCGATTTCGCTGACGTACCTTTACGGCGTCGGCCCGCAAACTGCCGCCGAATTGTGCCGCAAGGCCAATATCGATCCGACGATGCGCGCGAAGGATCTTAAAGAAGAAGAAGTCGCCAAATTGGCCGTTCTTCTCGACAACGATTATGTCGTCGAAGGTCAACTCCGTCGTCAAGTTAACCAAAATATTGCCCGTCTTCGCGAAATTGGCTGCTATCGCGGCATTCGCCACCGCAAAGGTCTCCCCGTTCGCGGTCAACGCACGAAAACCAACGCGCGCACCCGCAAAGGTCCGAAAAAGACCGTCGCCGGCAAGAAGGGCGTCAAGGACCGATAAGGTTCGCGTTAAACGACGTTCGCTTCGTCGAGAAGTCCGAACGTCGCGTCGTCGAATTTTCGACGATCGTTCGCAAGCCCTTGCTGTCGCGGTTTGACGGCGATCGTTCGATTCATCGCGTATTTTATCGCTCGCCGAGCGCGGTTGTTTGAAGTTCGCGTCGGTCGAGAGTTTATTTGGAGATATTAGAGTGGCTAAAGTTTCGAAGAAACGTAAGGTTAAGAGAAATGTCGCCAGCGGCGTCGCTCACATCAAAGTTAGTTTCAACAACACTAACGTGACGATCACCGATATGAAAGGCGACACGCTTTGTTGGGCTACCGCCGGTACGAGCGGTTTCAAAGGAAGCCGTAAGAGCACGCCGTTCGCCGGTCAAATGGCCGCGCAACAAGCCGCCGACAAAGCGAAGAAGTTCGGTATGAAAGAAATCGACGTTCGCGTCAAGGGCCCGGGCAGCGGTCGCGATATGGCGATCACCGCTCTCGCGCAAGCCGGCCTCACCGTCAAAACGATCGAAGACGTTACGCCGCTTCCGCACAACGGTTGCCGTCCGCCGAAACGTCGTCGCGTTTGAGCGATTGAAACGTTGTTTGCGGTTTGATCGCGAACGCGGCCCCTTTGCCGCTTCCGCTTGATCCCGCTTAGCATTAAAGAAAAACATACACGAACTTTAGAATATTGGAGCAGTAATATGGCTCGTACTTTGGGTCCCGTATGCAAACGTTGCCGACGCGAAGGCGTTAAGCTCTTCCTGAAGGGCGCGCGTTGCGAATCCGACAAGTGCCCCTTCGCTCGCGCCGGCGAAAGCCGCCGCGACGGGCGTTCCGCGGTTCTTCCGCCGGGTATGCACGGTTTCAAACGCGGTAAGACGACCGAATACGGCGAACAACTTCGCGAAAAACAAAAGGTCAAGACGTTCTACGGCGTTCTTGAAGCTCAATTCCGCAAGTACTATCAAATGGCCGAACGTTCCAAGGGGAACACGGGTCAAGTCCTTATGTCCTTGCTCGAACGTCGTTTGGACAACGTCGTTTACCGTCTCGGTTTCGGCGCTTCCCGCGCGCAAGCTCGTCAATTGATTTCGCACGGGCACATTTGCGTCAACGGTCGTCGTCTCGACGTCGCGAGCTACCTCGTTCGTCCGGGCGACGTCGTCTCGGTCAAAGTTTACAAACGCGAAGGCGGCAAAGCGAAGCGTCCCGGTTCGCTCGCCATCGTTAACGAAGCGATCGCCGGTATGAACGGTCGTTCCGTTCCGGACTTCCTCGTCCGCAACGACGGCGACGTTCCGAGCGGCGCCGTTCTCCGCAACCCGGTTTACGACGACGTCTCCTTGCCGGTCAACCCGCAACTGATCGTCGAGCTTTGCTCGAAATAGTAGCGCGCGGCAAATCGCCGTTCGACTTTTCCGTTTTCCGTCGTCGGTTCGTCGTTCTCGCGACGACGCCCCGACGACGCGCGGATTCGCCCTTCGACCCCCCTTGTCGACGCGTCGACCCTGTCGTCTCGACGAAGCGAACGCGGAACCTCGAATTTATCGTCGGCGAATCGAATTGAAATTTTGTCGAGAATTCGATATCCAAAATCAAACTGGAGCGAACCGAACATGAGAATTAGATGGAGAGGATTGGAGCTTCCCAGCAAAGTCGTTTGCGATCGCGACGCTTTCACTCCGACGTATGGAAAATTTTACGCCGAACCCTTTGAACGCGGTTTCGGCGTCACGGTTGGGAACAGCCTCCGCCGAGTTCTTTTGTCGAGCTTGGAAGGAAGCGCGGTTACGAAGATGAAGCTTCGCGGCGCGCAACTCGAGTTCACTTCCTTGCCGGGCGTGATGGAAGACGTTACCGAAATCGCCTTGAACGTCAAATCCCTGGTCGTTCGCTCCCACGACGATAAACCGCGCGTTATCCGCATCGAAAAGAATAAAGCCGGCGTCGTTACCGGCGCCGACGTTATCCCGGATTCCGAGGTCGATATTATCAACCCGGAACTCGTGATCGCGACCT
Source organism: Thermoguttaceae bacterium (assembly GCA_017436025.1). Lineage (GTDB taxonomy): Bacteria > Planctomycetota > Planctomycetia > Pirellulales > Thermoguttaceae > RUG369. The sequence goes on along the minus strand of JAFSDX010000065.1, from coordinate 11,493 downwards.
TGACCGACGACGTGCCCTTCAGCTTGGAAATGGTCGTCGAAAACGGACGCGGTTACGTCCCGGCGACCGAGCAAGCGTCGTATCGCGACCGCAACGAAGAAATCGGGCACATCCCGCTCGACGCTTCGTTCAGTCCGGTCGTCAAGGTGCAGTATAACGTCGAGGAAACGCGCGTCGGACAAAAAACGAACTACGACCGTTTGGTGATGCAAATCTGGACCGACGGTTCGGTCGATCCCGAAATGGCGTTGGTCGAAGCGTCGAAAATCTTGCGCAAACACCTGAATCCGTTCGTCCAATACGATCGTTTGGAAGGGAACGTGTTCAGCCGCGCCAAGACGTCCGGTTCCGCCGGGCTCGACCCGGCTCTCGAAGCCAAGTTGGCGATGACCCTTTCCGACTTGAATCTCTCCGTGCGAGCGACGAATTGCTTGGAAAACGAAAACATCACCACCGTTCGCGAGTTGGTCGTCCGCAACGAAGACAGCCTCCTCGAAGTGCGCAACTTCGGCGAAACGACCTTGAACGAAGTGAAGGAAAAGTTGACGGCGATCGGTTTGCGCCTCGGTATGCGCATCCCCGCCGCGTCGAACTCCCAAGGCGGGAAGTTCGTTTGACCATTTGAAAACAGCCTAATATTTAGATAGTATATAGTTAGTGCCATGCGACATAGAAGAATTGGTAGAAAATTTGGGCGCAACCCGAACCACCAACGCGCTCTCTTGAAGAACCTCGCCCTCGCTCTCGTTCTCACCGAACGCGAAGACGACGCTTACGACTCGAAAGAACAAGCGCCGAAGGTCAAGGGGCGCATCGTTACGACCCTCCCGAAAGCGAAAGAACTTCGTCCGTTCGTCGAAAAGCTCGTGACGAAAGCCGTTCGCGCGCAAAAATCGATCGCCGCCGCCGAAGCGCTCGCTTGCAAAGCCGAAAAAGGCACCGCCGAGTGGAAAGCCTGGCGCGAAGGCGAAGGTTGGAAGGAATGGAACAAAGCGGCCGCTCCGGCGCTCGCCGCGCGTCGCGCCGTTTACAGCGCGTTCGGTTCCTCGTCCGTCGCTCGCGAAGCGGTCGGGATTCTCTTCGACAAAATCGCTCCGCGTTACGTCGAACGTCCCGGCGGTTACACCCGCATTCTGAAGCTCGCGACCCCGCGTCTCGGCGACGCCGGTAAGCGCGCGATCATCGAATTCGTCGGCGAAAACGACAGCCGCAACGCGAAAGCCGCGCCGGCCATCCCGACGGTCGAATGAGTTTGAGTTTCGACTCAAAATAACGAAAACGAGCGTTCGTCGACGGTGAAACGTCGGCGGAGGCTCGTTTTTTTATCGCTTTTGAACGCGGGCGTTCCGTTCGGTCGGGAATTCCTTCCCGGATTGAGCGCGGACACGGCGCTTTGCGTCGCGCGAACGGTCTGGTAATTTCTCGTTTTATCTTGCCTATTTTTCCTATTTGCGTTTGGGAACCTTGAAATCTTTCAATTATACGGACGCTTTGCGCGTCGTTTGCCGCGATATTTGCGCCAAGACGCCGATTTTTCAAAAGTACGACCTAGCTCGCGTTGGTTTTGCTTTTAAAACGACGCGCAACGCGAAATCGACCGGCGAATTGGCTTCGTTGACGCCGCTTCTTTTCGAAGAGGGCGCGCTCGCTACTTTCCGACGTAAAAATTTTTGGAAAGCGCCGAACGTCGTCGACGCCGACGGTCGTAAATTGCTTTATATTTTGACGGTTTGCGGTTCGCGTTTTTTAAATTTGTCGGTTGGCGATAAAATTCAAACCTTGACGCACGAACTTTATCATATTGCGCCCGAGTTTAACGGCGACGTTCGGCGTTTTCCAGGAAAAAAATACGCGCACGGTTCGTCGCGAAAAAAATTCGACGCCGTCGTCGCAAAATATGCCGAAACTTGGTTGGCGAGCGAACCGAATCGGGAAATTTGGGCTTTTTTAGAGCTGAACGAAGAAGAATTAATACGGCGTTATCAAAAAGTCAAATTTTCGAAATTTCCGCGCGTCAAATTAATTAAAATCGATCGCGAAGAGGCGTTGCGTTTGAACCCGGCGTTGGCGGAATCGCCCTCGACGCAAGCGAAAAGGAAAAAATAATCGTTTCGGACGCTTTTTTGCGTTGCGATTTCCGCGCTTCGACGTTATAATAAAGGCGGCGGCGCGACCGGCGTTCGCGACGACGGCAAAAATCCGGCGTTTTTCAACGCGACAAACAACGAAAGCGGAGGCGTTTCGATGAACAATTCAACGCAAAACGGCGCGGCGACTCGTCGCGAATTCTTGAAACGAACGGCGCTGATTTGGAGCGCGCTGGCGACGGCGACCGGCGTCGGTTCGAGCGATTGGGAGCGAATTTTCGCCGCCGAGTTCACCGACGGCCCGGAGCCGACCGCCGCCGAGATCGACGCCGCGATTCGCGTTTTGAGCGAAACGTCGGGCCCGAAGTGGTCGGACGAACGGCTGAAGGCGGCGCTGACGATTCAGCGTTCGGTCGACCGGTTGGAAGCGAAGGATTTTAACGATTATTTCAACGGTTCCGCCGAAAACGCGGCGCGTTGGATCGCCGAACGGGGCGTTTTGCGTTTCCTCGACGCCGGTTTCGACAAGATTTTGCGCGAAGTTCCGACGACCGAAGTCGCCGAAGGAACCGTCGTTTTTTGGCAAATTTACAATATGGGGTACGTCGTCAAGACCCCGACGCAAACGTTCGCGGTCGACGTTCGGCATCGCCGCGCGTCGGAGTTGGCGTCGCTCGTCGACTTTACGTTGATCACGCACAACCACGGCGACCACTTCACCCGTTCTTTCGTCCAAGCGATGGAGGCGGCGGGGAAGCCGGTCGTTTCGAATTTCCTCAACAACCGTTGGAAGACCGGCCCGGACGGCGGCGAGTACGCGTTCGGCGACGCGAAAATTCGAGTGAATTTGGTCGATCACAACGCGAAGTTGCGGCGGTTCGTCTCGACGTATGAAATCGACTGCGGCGCGGCGACGGGAAATCGCGTCGTTTATCACGTCGGCGACGCTTGCAATTTCGCGCAGTTGACGCCCGAGAAGCCGGTCGACGTTTTCATTCCGCACTTGGCCGTCGGGCTCGACGTTCCGAAGTGCGTTAAAGAAACGTTGAAGCCGAAACTTACCTTGCTTTCCCATATTCTCGAACTGGGACACGAGATCGACAAATGGCGTTGGTCGTACAAGTACGGCTTGGGGATTTGCGCAAAATGCGCGAGCGATTCCGTTTTGCTTCCGGTTTGGGGCGAAAAAATCGTCGTCGGCGGTTGAGCGCGGCGGCAAAGAAAGGGGGGCGGAGGCGTCGCGACGGCGTTTGGCGCAAGCGACCGGCTCCGCTTAGCGTTGCGGAATTTGGAAATTGAAGCTTAAAAACCGTTCGAACCGTCGCGTTCGAGCGGTTTTTTTATTGCGGTTGGCGTTAACGGCGCGAAAAACGGGACGCTGAAACATTAAAATAGAGAAAGTGGGTTGAATATAGAAAATTTTGTCGTCCCCCGGTTGTTTTTTTAGCCGTTTCGTTTATGATAATGAAAACGACCGCGATAATTTTAGCGGTTGCGTTGAATTTGCGGATACGGCGGTTTGAAGGGGCGCGGATGAAGATTTTTTTAGGCGGCAGGACGTCGCGGGAAGAATTTCAAGCGGTCGAGCGAGACGTTCGGCAAGCGGCGGAGCGTTTCGGCGCGTCGACGGTCGCTTTCGAAGCGTTCGACGGCGTTTCCTTGGACGATTCGACGGCGCGAACGCTTTTCGACGTCGACTTTTTCGTCCTTTGCCGGTCGTTCCCGAGCGAGTTTTCGCCCGCCGACGTCGAGCGGTTGCGAAGAATCGCGCCCCTTGCGCCGATCGCGCTCGTCGCCGGAACGCTTTGCGAAGGGGAGAACCGAACCGGCGCAACCTTTCCCGGAACGCGGCGGTTTTATCCGGAGACTTGGCGCTCGACCGGGCGACGCGAGTTTTTCCGATTTTTCGCCGAATCCGCCGGGCTTTTCGCCGCGTCGCCTCTTGAAACTTGGGGCGATCGGCGCGTCGCGGCGGTTCGACGGAGCGCGAAAGGGGGCGAAACGGCGTCGGCGTCGGCGTTAACGTTGGGAAAAACGGAAAAGTTGGCGCGGCCGGAAAAGTCGGCGGAGGCGGTCGCGATTTTTCCGGGGGGCGACGCGGCGTTGGGGCGGTTGTTGCGGGACGTGTTCGCCGAGCGGGGCGCTTCCGTTCGACTCGGCGCCTTTCGACGGCTCGAACGTTTCGCCGATTTCCGCCCGACGCGGGTCGTCGTCGACGCGGTCGATCTCGCGGCGGCGAATTTGCTCGACGAGTTGCGGACGATTCGAGCGGCGTTTCCGGCGGCGGCGCTCGACCTTCTCGGCTTCGCTCCGCGTTGTGACGAAATTGAGTTTTTTGAGCAAAAATCTGGGCTCGGCGCCGTTCGCGTCGTCGCCAAGCCGTTCGACCTCGACTTTTTGACCGGCGCGGCGTTTTAGTCGAGCGTTTTCGGCGGATTCTTGGACCGGCGGCGTCGCGTTTTCTTGATTTTTCGCGGCGATTTTGTTATAATCGGGCGACCGTCGCGGCGCGGCGGTCGACGTTCGGTTGGATGCGACGCGTTAAATCAAACGAATTTCTTTTGTTGTTGTTTAATCGATTTGCTTGCTATTAAGAGGGAAAAAGTGCGAAAATATTGGCGGCGGAATACGGCGGCTTTGACGGTCGCGTCAATTTTAACGGCGGCGCTTGGCGGTTCGTTCGACGTTCGAGCGAACGACGGCCCGCAAATGCGAACGATAACGAAGGCGGCGCAAACGGCGGAGACGACGGGAACGGCTTGGGACGCGGCGGCGTTCGGCGACGTTTCGGCGTTTGCTCCGGACGCGGCGGTCGATTGGAAAATCGGGTTCGCGTCGCCGCCGGCGGGGTACGGCGAAGTTCCGTTTTGGTGGTGGACGGGCGAAAAACTCGACGCCGAGCGCCTCCTTTGGCAAATCGACGAACTGGCGAAAAAAGGGGGAATTTCCGGCGTTCAAATCAATTACGCGCACGACGACGTTCGGGGAGAAATTCGACCGAACTGGTTGACTTACCCGAACAACCCGGAACCGCTGACCGCCGAATGGTTCGACGCGTTCGACGTCGTCGCGGCGCGCTGTCGGGAACTCGGGATGGGCGTCGGGCTCAGCGGGTACACGCTCGATTGGCAAAACTCGCCGGACAACCTCTTCGACCGCTTGATTTATCGCGACGCGGAGTTGCAAAGCCGAACCCTTTACGTCGCGGCGAAAGAACGGGTTAAAGTCGACGCGGACGGACGGTTCGCGGCGGCGTTGGCGGCGACCGAGGCGTTAAAATCGTTAAACTCGACGGCGGACGACGCGCTGGTGCAAGCGGTCGCTTACCCGATCGGCGCGGACGGAAAGCTCGACGCGGGGCGTTTCGTCGCGCTCGGGGCGGACGTCGAAGCGTTGCGAACGCTTGGAAACGCGGAAAATGCAGAAAACGGGGAAAACGGGGAAAAGGACGCTAAAAAGAACGCGGAAAACGGCGGCAAAAACGGCAAAGTCGCTAAAATTGTCGACGTCGCTAAAATCGACGGAGCGCAAGACGGCGCGGAAGTCGAAATTTGGTTCTTCAAGGCGCGGCGCGTTCCGCAAACGTTGAATCCGTTGCACCCCGAGGCCGGAAAGACGGTCGTCGCTCGTTTCTTCCAGCCGTTCGAAACCCGGACGTTGGCGACCCTTGCGCAAGAAGGGAAAGATAAGGAAGGCGGGCAAAACGGCGCGGTTGCGGTCGACGGCGGGGAAAACGCGAACGGCGCAAAGTTGGCGAACAACGCGGAATTAGCGAACGGCGCAAAGTTGGCGAACAACGCGGAATTGGCGAACGACGCGGAATTGGCGAACGACGCAAAGTTGGCAAACAACGCGGAATTAAATAACGGCGCGAAGTTGGTAAACGGCGCGAAATTGGCTGACGGCGCGAAGTTTGACGGGCGTTCGGCGACGCTCGGGCTGAATTACTTCTTCCAAGACGAGTTGCAACTCGGAACCGGCGACCGGATTTGGGCCGACGACTTGGCCGAAGTCTTCGCGGCGCGCAAGGGGTATCCGCTTTGGGCGGCTCTTCCGGCGGTTTTCGACGCCGACGTCGGGGCGCGAACGGAGAAAAACCGACTCGACTTCGCCGACCTTCGGGTGCGGCTCGCCGAAGAGCGGTATTTCCGTCCGATTTTCGATTGGCATGCGTCGAAAGGGCGGATTTACGCTTGCGACTCCGGCGGGCGGGGGAAGAATCCGGTCGAGTTCGGCGACTACTTTAGCGCGACCCGTTGGTACACCGCGCCGGGACACGACACGCCGGGCGGTCGCGCCGACTTCATCAAATGCAAGGTTTCGGCGTCGGTCGCGCATTTTTACAAGCGACCCCGCGTTTGGCTCGAAGGGTATCACTCGTTCGGTTGGGGCGCGACGCCGGAGCGGTTGCTTTTCGCGTCGAACGAAAACTTTCTTTTCGGCGCAAACCTGTTGAATTTACACGGGTTGTATTATACGACATACGGCGGTTTTTGGGAATGGGCGCCCCCTTGTTATCACTTCCGCCAACCTTATTGGGAGACGTTCGGCGCGTTTTTGAAGTATTTTGAGCGGCTTTCCTTCGCGCTGACTCGCGGTGTTCAGCGGGCCGACTACCTCGTCTTGTACCCGGTAACGTCGTATCAAGCGCGGTTGGACGGGCAGCGTTCGCACTCGGTCGCGTTCGCCGCCGCCGAGAAAATTTACGCGACCGGGCGGGACGTTCTCTTCGTCGACGACGATTCGCTGAAACGGGCGAAGGTCGACGGCGCGCGCCTTTTGATCGGCGATTCGGAACACCGCGTCCTTATTTTGCCGGCGTCGCGCGGGATTCGTTGGTCGACGTTGGCGAAAGCGCTCGAATTTTATCGCGCCGGCGGGACGGTCGTCGCGCTCGACGCTTTGCCGGAAGCGTCCGATCGCGACGGTCGCGAGGACGCCGAACTCGACGCGGCGGTTCGCGAAATTTTCGGACTGACCGCCGCCGAAGCGAAAGCCGGGAAACGCTCGACCGTTCAAACGAACGCAAACGGCGGGCTCGGCGCGCTGATTTCGGCGAATTTTAGCGAAGACGGCGAAAAGGCGCAAGTCGCGCAAAATAAAGGAACGGAGGAAGGAACGCTCGTTGGGAAAAACGGCGAACTTTCGAAGATTCGGCGGTACGACGGCGGCTTCGAAGGGCGTTGGGCTTGGAGTTCGGAGCTGGAAAAGAACGTTTTCTTCAAATGGGTCGCGAACGGCTTGGGCGATAAGCCGGTCGAATTAAAGGTTCGTTTCTTCTGCGACAACGCCGGGGCGCTTTACGTTGGCGAGCGAAAGATTTGCGATAACGCCGATTATTCCGGCGGCTGGAGCGGAACGTTAAAACTGAAAGACGGCGACGTCTTGACGATCGACGGTCGCGACGCCGACTCGCCGCGTCGCGGTTCCGCCGGATTCTTTGTCGCGCTCGTTCGGGACGGGAAGACGGTCGCCTCGACGGAAGATTTCCGATACGCGCTCGACGGGCCGAACGTCGCGGCGGCGCAAAAAGCGGAAAATGGGCAAACGACGCAAAATAAAGAGAGTGAAGAGACGGCGGCGAAGGCTTGGCGGCTCGGAAACGATTTGGCCGGAACGCGCCCGGTCGACGTTTGGAACGTTCACGTCCTGCACCGAACCGGCGTCAACAGCGAAGCGAACGGCGGCGGGCGGTCGAGCGGCGGGAACGACGCGGCGCTTTGGGCGAACCTTAACGAATTTTTGGGCCGCTTCCCGAAAGAAGTTTTCGACGCGAAGACCGGCGCCCCTTGCGCGGCGTCGCGGCGGTCGTCGGCGGACGCGGAGCTGTTCTTCGTAATGCGCGGCGAAAAAGGCGCTTGGCTGACGTTCCCGGCGCAAGGTCGGGCGGAATTTTGGAACGCTTGGGACGGTTCGCGGCGCGAAATCGTCGAGGCGTTCGAAACGAACGACGGGGAGAGCGCCGGAACGACGACGCTCCGTTGGCCGTTCGAGAAGACCGAGGCCGGAATCGTCGTTTTTTGGAAGAACGAGGAACCGACGCGGCGCTTGACCGCGCTCGAAACCGACGTCGCGGAGATTGTCGATTTGAAAATCGACGCGAAAAACGGCGGTTGGACGGCGCGGGCGTTCGCGAGAGGCGGCGAGACGGCGAAAACGACGGCGAACGGGACGGCGAACGGGACGGCGAACGGGGCGCAAAATTCTCAAAACGCGCAAAATTCGCAAAGTCGGCGGAAAACGATTCGGCTGACGACCGCCGACGGAACGAAACGGACGCTTGTTGGGACGGCGCCGGAAACGGTCGCGCCGCTCAAGCTCGACGGCGAATGGTCGTTCGAACTTTTGCCGACGTTGAACAACCGGTTCGGCGACTTCCGACTTCCGATTTCGGAGGAAACGCTCGGAGCGGAAGCGCGGCGGTTCGATTGCGTCGCGACCTTTGACGAAACGGCGCAAAACGGCGAAGTTGCGCAAAAAGACAAAGTCGCGCAAAACGGCGAATCGGCGCAAAATAAAGAAGACGAAGAAAGCGGGAAGACGGCGCAAGCCGGGCAAGGCGCGGCGCCGTCGTTCGACGGAGCGCAAAGCGTTCTTTGCGATTTCGGGCAAAAGTTTTGGCGGCTCGGCCCGTTCCCGGCGGACGTCGACGTCGCGGCGCTCGACGCGAAGTTGGCGGCGTTGCGAACGGTCGACCCGAGCGTTCCGGTCGTCGTCGACGGGCGCGAGTTCCGCTGGGCGCCGCTCGGCTTCTCTTGGCGTTGGGGGATCGAAGGCAACCCGGGGCGCCAAGGGTATCACGGGCTGAAAGAGCGGATCGATTCGCGCTTCATCGGGCTCGGAAAGAACGCGTCGGCGTTGAACGAGACCGTTTTCGCGCCGGAAGAAGCGGGTTCGATTTATTACCTTTGGTCGACGGCGGCGGTCGCGAACGCTTCGGCGAGCGGACAAGACGGCGTTAAAGACATTAAAAACGTTGAAACCGGCAAGGTTAGCGGCGAAAATGGGAGGAATAGCGGAGATAGTAAAAATAGCGAAAATGGCGAAACGGCGGCGGTACCGGTCGACGTTTGCGTCGGCGGCGACGCTCCGGGCGCGCTCTTCGTCGATGGGAAACGATTCGACTTCGACGACCCGACGACGGCCCTCGTCGTCGCGGAAGACGGCGCGAACTCGCCGGTTTTGCTCCGATACGACGCGGCGGGACGGCGTTCGTTCGCGTTCGTCGCTCGGACGGCGGCGGAAAATAGCGAAGTTGGCGAAAATGGGGGAATCGGCGATAACGGCGTTTCGACGTCGCTGCGCGTCGAGAACGGAACCGATAACGGCGCTTGGAACAACGAAGCGACGAACCGCGCCGCGACGGAAGCCGGGAAACGGACGCCCCTTTCGACCGTTTGGTTCGACCGGCCCGGCGTTCTCGACTTCGACGTTTTCGGAACGGCGCCGGAACGCCCGACGTATTGGTTCCGCTTCGTCGCGCCCCCGGGTTGGAACGGCGCGTCGATTCCGTTGCGCGGTTCGTTAAAGTCGGTCGTCGTCGACGGGAAACCGGCGAGTTTCGAACGGAAATCGATCGTCGTCGCAGGGAAAGATTTTTGGCGCGGCGGACGCTCCGGAATCGAACTCGATTCGGCGACGTTCGGCGATTCGAAGGGCGGAAATTGGGCGAACGGCGCAAATGGGGAAAGCGGCGGCGTCTTGGCGGCGTTTTCCGAACGGGCGGTTCGTTGGGAAACGCTCCAATTGACCGAATCGCTCGAACGGGCGGCGACCGTCGCGCTTGAAATCGAACCGGAACCGGGCGTCTGCGGCGGCGCCGTCTTCCCGGAACCGATTCGGCTCGATTGCGGCGTCGGGACGGCGGAACTCGGCGACTGGAACGGTCGCGGCGTCTTGGCCGGTTATTCGGGCGGGGTGAAATACGGGAAAACGTTCGTTTGGGAAAGCGGCGCAAAAGACGCGAAAGACGCAAAGAACGCGAACGGCGAAGAATCGGGGAACGAGCGAGTTTGGCTCGACCTCGGCGCCGTCGGGGCGAGTTGCCGCGTCTTCTTGAACGGGCGCGAAATCGGGGATTTGCCGACGTCGCCTTGGCGGCTCGACGTTTCCGACGCGTTGCGACCGGGCGAAAACCGGCTTGAAGTCGTCGTTTTCAACACCTTGGCGAACTTTTACGCCGATTTGCCGTCGCGGTACAAAGGTTCGGCGGCGTCCGGGCTCTTCGGGCCGGTTGAAATTCGGCGCGAAAAAGCGTTCGGGTTGCGCGAAACGGACGATTCGAACGATTCGACGGCGGTTAAGGAAACGAACGACGAGGCGAAATGAACGCGTTGGGGTAAAATAGGCGGTTTGGAGGATCGCCGCTAAAACGCGTCGGGCGGGTTTCGACTCGCTCGACGGCGGGAAAAAGGGACGTTTCGGGACGCGTCGTCGGCTCGAGCGTCCCCTTTTTTTGTCGGCTTTTATTGAGCGACGGCGTTAAAATAGGGAGGATGGGCGAGAAAAAACGCCCGGCGTCGCGGAAACGTTGGGCGTTTGGGGGAAATTTAACGGAAAAGTGGAACGTCGCAAGGTCGAACGCGTCGCGGCAAGTCGGGCGTTTGGGGGAAATTTAACGGAAGAGCGGAGGGAACGAAGCGGGCGTCAAGGCGTCGTCGGCGTTTCCGGAGCGAGGCGCGGTTGCGTCAAAATCTCGACGAGCCGCTTTTTCGACTTGCAAAGAACGACGATTCGGGCGAAAATTTCATCCGGGCGACCGTTCGAAAGGAGAAGGCGGCCCGATTCGACGCCGATTTCCGCGTTCGCCGGGAGTTTCGCCGGGCGCGGCGCCCCCGATTCCGCCGTCGGGACAAAGAAAACGCCGTCGACGGAGGCCAACCGCGCCGGATTGTCGAACAAATAAAGGGAAAACGTTCCGAGATTGGGGGCGACGACGCGTTTTCCGGTCGCGTCGACGCCCTGAATTTGGCCGTTGGGCAAAATTCGCGTTCGCTCGGCGTTTCCCGACGACGGCGTTCCGGGGCCCGGTTCGATCGTCGCGACAAAGATTCGGTCGCCGCGAACGAGCGCCGCGCCGCCCTCGAACGGCTCGAAGTCGCCGGCTTTGGTGTAAAAAACGTCGCCGGTCGCCGAGTCGACGACTTCAAAAAAGAACGGAGCCGCCGGAGCGAGGGCCCAATCGGACGCCGACGCGACCGGTTTCGGGTCGGCGACTTCGAAACGAACGCCGGAAGTCGGCGCGTTCGAACGTTGAGCGACGTCGGGACGGGCGAAAAAAGGACGATCGGGGGAAACGGGCGTTTGGGGAACGTTGAGCGCTTCTGGGGGAACGGCGGAGTCGGACGAAACGGGCGTTTGGGGGAGGTTGGGCGCTTCGGAAGGATTAGCGGGGTTGGTAAAAACG
>JAFSDX010000064.1 GCA_017436025.1 Thermoguttaceae bacterium | reverse complement strand
TTCGGCGACGGTTGGCTCCTGACGGCGCAGGCCGGAACGTCGAGCGACCGCAACTTCCTTCAACAGTACTTCGAAAACGAATGGCAAACGAACTCGAACCCGGAAACGCGTTTCGAATTAAAGAACACGTACAATAACCGATCGTTCGGGATAACCGGAGCGGTTCGCGTCGACGATTTTTACACGCAGACGAACTGGTTGCCGCGCCTCGACCATTATTGGCTCGGTCAGTCGCTCTTCGGCTCGAACCTGATTTGGTACGAACACACGCGCCTCGGTTACGGGCAGTTCAAAACGACCGATATTCCTTACGCCGACGAAGACAAGGCGCTTTTCCGCTACCTCGATTGGGAACTCGCGGCGGACTCGACGAGCAATTCGCCTTACTCGCCGGGAACGCGAACCCTTTCGGCGGACGGTCTCGTTTTCTCGACGCGGCACGAGATCGACGCTCCGTTCCAACTCGGCCCGGTGAAGGCGACGCCTTACGCGCTCGGCGAATACGGCTTTTGGAGTCAAGGCGTTACGTCGACCGACGTCGGGCGGTTGTACGGTCGATTGGGCGTTCGACTGAATTTGCCGGTTTGGAAGGTCGACTCGAACGTCGAGAGCCGAACTTGGTACCTGAACGGGCTGGCGCACAAGATGAACTTCACCGTCGACGCGTCGGTTTCGGACGCCGACCAAAATTACGACGATTTAGTCCTTTACGATCAAATCGACGACTGGCAAATCCAAGAGTTCCGCCGCCGTTACTCCGTTACGACGTTCGACGGTTCGATACCGTTGCGTTTCGACGAACGTTATTACGCGATTCGGCAGGGCCTCCTCGCCGGGAACGTTACGTCGCCGAGTCCGGAGTTGGCCGACGACTTGCAGCTCGTCCGGCTCGGTTGGAACAATCGTTGGCAAACGAAGCGCGGCCCGGCGGGGAACCGTCGCGTCGTCGACTGGATTAAGTTCGACGCCGGTTTGAACCTTTACCCGAACGACGAGGAGAACTTCGGCGAAGTTCCCGGTTTGCTCGATTACGACGCGAGTTGGCTCGTCGGCGACCGGTTCGCGGTCTTGTCGTCCGGCTTGTACGACGTTTGGGGAACCGGCCAAAAGATCACTCGGGTCGGTTTTCAGCGTCGGCGGCCGGGGTTGAGTTCCGTTTATTTGGGCGTCGACCGCCTGTACGGCCCGATCGACTCGACGTATTTGAACTTCGCGGTCGCGTATCGCACGTCGGAGAAGTGGGGCGTCGGCTTCAACGCGTCTTACGACCTGAGCGAAGGGCGCAACGTCGGGCAAAACCTGACGGTCAGTCGCGTCGGCGAGTCGTTCGTCGTTACGGTCGAGGCGACCCGCAACGAGAGCCAAGACAACTGGGGCTTAAACCTGCAAATCGAGCCGATTTTCCTCTTCGACCTTGAGAAGGGCGACAAAGGCTTGCTAGGTTTGGGCCGAATGAACTGACGACGGCGAATTTGCCGGTTTTAACGTTTGACGGACGGCGGAACGTTGGCGACGACGTTTCGCCGTTCCTTTTAAGAGCGGCGCTTCCGGCGTCGCGAAGCGAGAAATCAACGAGAAAGACGATAAAATGGGTAAGAAAGACGTTCCGGCGAAAATGGACGGTTTGAGCAAAGACGTAACGGCGGCGAACCTTGAAACGTTGCGCGCGGCGTTTCCGGGTTGCTTTGCCGAGGGCCGCGTCGACTGGGCGACGTTGGCGGCGCTTTGCGGTGAAAATGGCGAAGACGCGCAAGAAACTCCGATTTTGCGGGGAGGGGGGAGGTTTTCCCGAGAAATGCGTTTGAGTGGCCGGGCAAGCGCGACGCGTTAAGAGCGGTCGGGCGACGGAGCGCGGCGACGCTGCGACCGGTTCCGTCGGAGAGCGTCGACTTTGAAACGACGCGCAACGTCTATATCGAGGGGGACAATCTCGAAGTTCTCCGACTCTTGCAGGAGTCTTATTTCCGCAAGGTGAAGATGATTTACATCGACCCGCCGTACAACACCGGGAACGATTTTGTTTACAACGACGACTTCGCCGACCCTTGGGCGCGCTATCTCGAGCTGACGTCGCAAACGACGAAGAGCAATCCGGAGACGACCGGGCGCTTCCACTCGAACTGGCTGAATATGATCTATCCGCGTTTGCGTTTGGCGCGAACCTCCTGCGCGACGACGGCGTTATCTTTATCTCGATCGACGACCGCGAAGTCTGCAACCTCCGCAAAATCTGCGACGAAATCTTCGGCGAAGAAAACTTTGTCGCGCAAGTTACGGTCGTTGGTAATCCCCGGGGTAGAGATTATGGCGGTATTGCAAGAATGCACGATTATCTGCTTGCGTATCAAAAAACGTCGGAGGCGCAATTAAATTTAATCGAAGACGAAGATAATGAATTTAAGATGTTTGACGCGATCGGCGGATTCGAATTGCGCGAACTTCGCAACAGAAATATTAAATTTAATAAAGAGAATCGCCCTAACCTTTACTATCCTTTCTATATTGATCCCGATACCGAAGACGCAAACGGGCTTCACCCCATTTCGTTGACGCCTAACGACGGTTGGCTTGAACTTTATCCTTTGGAATCGCAAGGCGTTAATACCGTTTGGCGATGGGGAAAAGAAAAGGCGAAGGCTAATCTGAATATTAATATTTTAGCCAAGCCGATGCGGAACGGCGGTTATATGATTGTCGAAAAATATCGAGAATCCCGCGTAATGGCTCGTTCCGTTTGGGGAAATCAAAAAACAAATACGGAACGCGGAACATTATTAGTCAAGGAACTTTTCGGCGCAAAAGTTTTTGATTATCCGAAACCGTTAGAAATGTTGAAGCAGATTTGCGAACTTGGAAGCGGTTCGGACGGCGACGACATAATCCTCGACTTCTTCTCCGGGAGCGCGACGACGGCGCACGCGGTAATGGAGCTGAACGCGGAGGACGGCGGAGCGCGGCGCTTTATTTTGGTTCAGTTGCCGGAGCTTTGCGCCGAAGGAAGCGAAGCCGCTAAAGCCGGTTATCGCAACATTTGCGAAATCGGAAAAGAGCGGATGCGACGCGCCGGAGCGAAAATTCGCGAAGAACGCGCCGTCGGGCTCCTCGAAGACGACGCGGCGTCGCTCGACGTCGGTTTCAAAGTCTTTCGACTCGATACGTCGAACTGGGAGCTTTGGGACGATTCGCCGACGCCGCCGACCGAAGCCGCCGCGTTCCTCGCTCGTTTGCGCGACTCGAAAAACGCTCGCAAACTCGACCGAAGCGACGCCGACGTCTTGACGGAAGTCGCGTTAAAATCGGGACTTCCGCTCGACGCGACGTTTGAGGCGTTACCGCTTGTCAACGTCGCCGTTTACGTCGAGCGCGGCGCCCGGTTGGGCGCGATTTTGCAAGACGGCGCCGAAGTCGAAGACGTCGAGCGACTTCTTGAAGCGCCGCCGAGCGAACGACTCGAAAAAATCGTCGTCGCCGAATCCGCGTTCCGCTCCGACGCCGCGTTGGCCAACGTCGCGCATTTGCTCGCGGAGAACGGAATCGAAGCGAAATTTATTTGACGCAAGACGATTGGTAACGCGTTGAAAGAAAAGAAGTTGCGTTTAAGCAAAGAACGAGCGGGAAGGCGGCGATGAAACTAAAATTTAAGAAAGATTTGGACTTCCAAACGGCGGCGATAGAAGCCGTTTGCGGACTTTTCGACGGAGCGCGCCGCGAACCGGCGTCGATTTTCAGCGTCGAAAAAAATTCGCTTTTAACCGGTTTGCGCGGTTTTGGGAACGCTTTAAATATCGACGAAGAAACGATATGCGCCAATATGCGCGCCGTTCGGTTGAAGAACGGACTCCCGCAAACCGAAACGCTAAACGGCGTCGCGAACGCGGCGAACGGCGACGCGCTAAACGACGTCGCAACGTTCGAATCGGAGGAAAACGCAAGCGCGCTAAACGACGTCGCGGCGTCGGAAACGCCGGGCGAAACGGGAACGACGGCGCGCTCAAACCGACCGGCGAGGCAGTTTACGATCGAAATGGAGACCGGAACCGGGAAGACTTACGTCTATCTGCGAACGATACTCGAACTGCGAAAGCGTTACGGCTTGTCAAAGTTCGTAATCGTCGTTCCGTCGGTCGCGATTCGCGAGGGCGTCTTCAAAACGCTTGAAGTTACAAGAGACCATTTCGCGGCGCTTTACGACAACATCCCTTACCGCTATTTCGTTTGGGATCGCGACCGCTTGAACGACGCGCGGCAATTTGCGACGTCGAATAACGTCGAGATAATGATCGTCAACATCGACGCGTTTCGCAAGGAGAGCAACGTCGTCAATATGTCGCAGGACAGGTTGAGCGGCGAACGCCCGATCGATTTGATTCGCGGAACGAACCCGATCGTTATTATCGACGAGCCGCAGAGCGTCGATTCGACCGAGAAAGCGAAGGACGCGATCGCGTCGCTAAATCCTTGGTTTGTATTGCGTTACTCCGCGACGCATCGCGAAAAACCGAACTTGCTTTACCGCTTGTCGCCGGTCGACGCTTGGCGGCGCGGACTCGTTAAACAGATCGTCGTCGCGAGTTCGCGAGCGGAAAGCGGTTTTAATAAACCGTTTATTCGCTTGGTTTGCGCCGAGAAAGCGTCGTCGGGGTTCAAAGCGAAAATCGAGTTTGACGTCGCGTCGAAAAACGGCCGCGTCGCGCGCAAAACGGCGACGTTGCGACCCGGCGACGACTTGTTCGCAAAGTCCGGCGAGCGCGAACTTTATCGCGGTTGGAGAATCGCCGGAATCGACGCGGGCGTCGGGAGCGAAAGCGTCGAATTTTCGAACGGCGAGCGGTTGCGAGTCGGCGAAACGGTCGGCGACGTCGACGAACTGTCGCTTCGGCGCGCGCAAATTCGCCGAACGATTTTGACGCATTTCGAGAAAGAACGGGAGTTGGCGAAGCGCGGCGTCAAGGTTTTGTCGCTCTTTTTCATCGACCGCGTCGACAAGTTTCGCGGCCCGAACGGCGAGAAGGGGATTTACGCGCAAATCTTCGAAGAGGAGTACCGCCGCGCGCTCGAAGCGCCGGGGAACGCCGACTTGTTAAAGCGTTTCGGTTCCGACGTTTGCGGCGTCTTCGACGGCTATTTCGCGCAGGACAAAAAGGGCGCGTTCAAGGACGCGAGGGAAACCGGCGAGGCGGCGGAGGACGCGTTTCGCTTGATTATGAAGGACAAAGAGCGACTTCTTTCGTTCGACTGTCCGTTGCGCTTCATCTTTTCGCACTCCGCGCTGAAAGAAGGTTGGGACAATCCTAACGTCTTTCAAATTTGCGCTTTACTCGACCAAAAGAGCGATATGACAACGCGTCAAAAAATCGGGCGCGGACTCCGCCTTTGCGTCGACCAAAACGGCGACCGCGTCGAGGCGCCCGGCGTCAACGTGTTACACGTCTTCGCAACGGAGACGTTCGCGGAGTTCGCCGATTCGTTGCAGCGCGAAATCGAGTCGGAGAGCGGGGTTAGGTTCGGCGTCGTCGACGCGGCGCTCTTTCTCGGTTTACGTTACGTCGTCGACGAAGAGACGCGAACCTTCGACGCAAACGACGCGGCGTCGTTAGTCGGCGAACTCAAACGCAAAGGGCAAATCGACGCGACCGGGCGTCCGACGTCGGCGTTAAAGGCGGCGTTGCGAGGCGACGTCGCGTTCGAAACGTCGGCGCGTTTCGCTCCGGCGGGGGAGGCGATCGTCGAGCGAATACGACAAGGCGTCGATTTGCCGATTCGCGACGCGGCGAAGGAAACGAAAATTACGTTCAAAAAAGAGCGAACGGCGTCGCCGGAGTTTCTCGCGATTTGGGAGCGAATCAAACGCAAAACCGTTTACCGCCTCAACTTCGAAACGGAAACGCTGATCGAAAACGCGGCGCGAGCGTTGCGGAAGCGCTTCGAGACGTCGCCGTTAACGCCGCCGAAAATAACGACGACGTTCGCCGATCTCCGCGTCGATACGTCCGGCGTCGACGCTAAAGAGCGGAGTTTCAAGCTCGAACGGGAAGTCGACGAGCGCGTTTTGATTCCGAATCCGCTGACCGAAATCGGAGCGCTAACCGCTGTAAAACGAGCGACCGTTTGCGACGTCTTGGAGCGAAGCGGGCGAATCGGCGACTTCTTGTCGAATCCGCGACGCTTTGTCGAGATCGCGGCGGAAACGATTCTCGACGAGCGGCGCAAGTTGGCGGTCGACGGAATCGAGTATCGCAAGTTGAGCGATAAGGACTGTTACGCGTTGGAAATTTTCGACGACGCCGAGCTTTACGCGAGTCTCGAAAAGTGCGTCGCGGTCGAAAAAAGCGTTTACGACCGCGTTCGTTGGGACAGCGAAATCGAAAAGCGGTTCGCCGAAGCGCTCGACGCCGACCCGGACGTTAAGCTCTTTTTCAAGTTGCCGCGACGCTTTCAAATCGACACGCCGATCGGGAAATACAACCCGGACTGGGCGGTTTACCTCGACGTCGACGGCGCGAAAAAACTTTATTTCGTTTTGGAAACGAAGGGAAACCCAAAAAACGACGCCTTGCGACCGACCGAAAAAGCGAAAATCGATTGCGGCAAAGCGCACTTTCGAGCGTTAAGCGACGACGGCGGCGACGTCGCGTTGGAGGTCGTCGACGATTGGACGAAGTTCAAAAGAGAACGCGCCGCGACGTTCGGCGAGAGTTGACGCGTTTGACGTTGAGTTTGACGGTCGCGTCGGTTATGGCGGTCGGCGAAAATAGGGGAATGAGCGAAGCGCGAGCGTCGCGGAGAAAGGGGCGGTCGCGCTTTTTTTCGAGTTTTTTCGCGAAATTGCCGCGAAATTTTGGCGAACGCTTGATTTTGCGGCGCGCTTGCGGTAAAATAAGCGTCGCGTTCCGGTTTTCGACGAAAAGTCGAGCGGCGGAACGCGAATTTCCGCTTTTATAACCGCTTTAATTTGACGAGTTAGGAAAAGACGATGCAAAAGAAGATTTCTCGACGCGATATGATCGGCGCGACCCTTGCCGGAGCGACGGCCCTCGGTCTCGGTTCGCAAAACGCTTGGGGCGAAGAAAAAAAATTCGAAAAACCGGAAAATTTTAAGGGCGACATTAAGCAATCGGTCTCGAAATGGTGCTTCGGCTCGATTCCGCTCGACGAATTCTGCGAAATCTGCAAGGGAATGGGAATGGTCGGCGTCGACCTGATCGACCCGAAAGATTGGGCGACCGTCAAGAAACACGGCCTCACGGTTACGATGGGGAACGTCCCGGAAGTCAATATTCCGGTCGGAATTAACCGTACGGAAAATCACGACCGCATCGTCGCCTCGTATGAAAAGCACATTCCGATGGCGGCGGAACTCGGCGTTCCGAACCTGATTTCGCTCTCCGGGAATCGCGCCGGAATGGACGACGAAACCGGCCTTAAGAATTGCATTACGGCGTTGAAACGCGTCGCGAAAATCGCCGAAAAACACAACGTCAACATTATGCTCGAACTCCTGAACGGCAAAGACCATAAGGACTATATGGCCGACTCGACCGATTGGGGGATCGATCTGATTAAGGGCGTCGGCAGCGAACGCGTCAAACTTCTTTACGATATTTATCATATGCACCGAATGGAAGGCGACGTTATCCACAACATTCGCCGCGCTTACGACTGCATCGGCCACTTCCACACCGCCGGCGCGCCGGGTCGCAACGACTTGGACGACCAACAAGAGCTTTACTATCCGGCGATTATGCGCGCGATTAAAGCGTTGGGGTACAAGGGTTTCGTCGCGCACGAGTTCATTCCGAAGAAGGGCGTCGAATCCCTCTACGACGCCGTAAAACTCTGCGACGTCTGACGGCGACCGCGCCGTTCCGGGTTCGCGCTACCGCGCGCGGCGGGTTACATCGCTCCCGTTGGTCGGCGCCGCCGGGCGCTCCGGGTTCGCGCTACCGCGCGCGGCGGGTTACATCGCTCCCGTTGGTCGCTCCCGGGTTCGCTCAACTTCGTTTCGTCGGAGGCGTTTTGCCCGGTTGCGACGGAGCGTTTAACGTCGTTTGCGGAAACGTTTTAAAAGCCGTCGGTCAAACTAGTCGACGGTTGGGGGCGGCGCTTTGCCTTAACCGTCGAGTCGAGCGGCTCGGCGGTCGCGGGCCGCGCTTTGTCGATTAATGACGGCGAGCGAGAAAAACGTTCGTCGACGAGAGCGTTGCGCCCTTGCGACGAGGCCGGTTTTGACGGTCGCGACGGTTGAAGCGAACGGGGACGCGGAAAAAAAGTTGAAAATAACGAAAATAACGGAAGTAAGGTTGAAAATGCGGAAAATAGGGAAATTGGGTTGCGCGGCGTTTTTGGCGGCGGTCGTCGGAAGCGCGTTTTTGACGGCGTCGGCGGAAGCGGCGAAACCGGAGATCGACTGTTCGAAGATTCGCGGCGTTTGCTATTTTTGCGGTTCGGAGGAGCAAGCGGAACGCGAACTCGGGTACGGGAAGCGCGTCGGCTTGAACGCGACGCGGTTCTGGTGCAGTCAATCGGCGTATCATCGCGACAAGGAAAAGTACGTCCAAAGCATCGTTAATTTCGTTCGAACTTGCGACAAAAACGGGTACAAATGTATGCCGATCCTCTTTAACGGCAATATGTTGAACCCGCAGACGATCGAGCCGGACGCCTACGCCGCCGCGGACGAGTACGCCAAAGCGATGGTCGAGGCGCTCAAAGACGAGCCCGGCTTGCTGATGTTCGACGCGATGAACGAGCCGCTCTGTTGCGACTATATTAATAAGGCGCCGGCGGAGGAAAAGGAAGCGCGCAAGGCGAAAATTTGGGCGTTCCTGAACCGTCAGCTCGACCAAATCAAGGCTTGGGCGCCCGATTGCCTCGTTACCGTCGGCTACACGACCGCTTGGGAGATCGAAGAGTCGACCGCGCGCAAACTCGACGTGTTGTCGTTCCACTGCTACAACGACCGACGCCAAGTGATTCGCGACAACTTTAAGCTCGCGAAGGAATGGGGCGAAAAGCTCGGAATCCAAGTGATCAACACCGAAACCGGCTGTCTCGCGCGGGCGAACTCTTACGAAATGGCGCTCGAAGCCTGCCAGGAGTTCGGAATCGGTTGGTTCCTCTTCGAGTTGATGATTCACGGGCGTTGTATCGACGAACACGGGATTTTTTACGCCGACGGCACGATTCGCGACGCCGCGACGATTTCGGCGATGTTCGGCTGCTTCCGCAATCGCGGCGTCAACGTTCCGGTCGTCCCGACGAACCCGAACCGCGAAGGGAAGGCCGACCGCGCCCTCGAGCAAATTCGCTCGGCGCTCAAGGAATACACGAGCGACGCGTTCGACTACCGCCGCAGCGACAAGAAAAAGTTGCTCGACGCTTGCGAAGTCGCCGCGAACCTCCTCGAAGCCTGCGAGTTGGTGCCGATGAGCGAACTCCCGACGGCGCAAATCGAAAAATTCCGCCGCGACGAAAA
The DNA here is from genome assembly GCA_017436025.1 of Thermoguttaceae bacterium. Taxonomy (GTDB): domain Bacteria; phylum Planctomycetota; class Planctomycetia; order Pirellulales; family Thermoguttaceae; genus RUG369. The sequence continues at coordinate 5,799 of JAFSDX010000064.1, read as the reverse complement.
CGCCGACCTTTGGGAAATCCGCAAGTTCGCCGTTTCGCTGGCCGAGCGGTTGAAGGAAGTCAGCCAAATTATCGACTGACGCGTTCGACGGCGTCGACGCGCCTTCGTTTGCTTCCGGCGGCGTTTGTCCCGGCGGCGAGCGGTTGCGGAGAAACGTTAAAATAGCGAAAATAAGGCGGCGGGGAAAACGAACCGTCGCCGAACGAAGGCGCGTCGACGTAAAGTCGGCGCGCTTTTTGACGTTTAAGCGACTGAAAAAAAGTCTTGGGGAATATTGACGATTTTAGAAAATATTGCGATAGCAACGCTTTTAACGATAACGAAAGGGAAAACGATGAAACGATTTTGGACGACGGCGGCGCTTTGGACGGCGTTCGCTTGCGTCGCGACGGCGGCGGTTTCGACGGTCGGCGCCGTTCGAGCGGAGGAACCGTCGGCGGCAAAGACCGAAACGACGTCGACGCGTTGGACGCTCGAACCTAACGGCGGTATTGCTTGGACCGATTTTTCGGCGGGCCGCGTTCCGCACAACGACCATCTCGAAGCGAGCGGCGAGCGCGTCTCGACCGTCTTCCGATACGGCGTCGACGAAAAGGGCGCGTTCCGCCTGAACCGTTCGGTCGTTTGGCCGATGTTGCGGACGATTCCGAACAACACGCACGCGAGCCTGACGATTCGCTTCGATTACGACCTGCCGTCGAAAATGACGCTCGACGGGAAGCCGCTCGCGAACGAAAAAACGCTCCGCGTCGCGCTGAACGGGATTTTGACGGTTGTCAGCCGCTTCGACGCCGACGGAAAGCCGGTCGAAATCGAGCGCCGCTTCTTCCCGTCGACGACCGGGCCCTTCGTTTGCGAACGGGCGACGGTCAAGAATATCGGAACGGAAACGGTCGCTTTGAGCGTTCCGGAACTGCGCGACGTTAACCAAACCGACCCGAAACGCGGCGTCAACGGAGCGTATACGACCGTCGCGGCGGTTGCGAATCCCGGCGAGTCGACGCTGAAACCGGGGGAAAGCGCGACCGTAAATTTTGCGATTCAAGCGTTTTCGGAAGGAAAGGGCGAAAAGGAAGCGACGATCGATTTCGCCGCCGAGGAAGCCGCCCGCGTCGCGTTCGTTTCGCAGATTTGGAGCAAGCTCGTCGTCGAAACGCCGGAGCCGATCCTGAACGCCGCGTTCGCGTTCGCGAAAATCCGCGCTTCGGAGAGCATTTACCGAACCGCGGGCGGCCTGATGCACGGCCCGGGCGGCGAGTCGTATTACGCCGCGATTTGGGCGAACGACCAAGCGGAATACGTCAACCCGTTCTTTCCTTACTTGGGGTATTCGAAGGGAAACGAGTCGGCTCTGAACTCTTTCCGCCATTTCGCGCGCTTTATGAACGACGACTTCCGCCCGATTCCGTCGTCGATTATCGCCGAAGGAACCGATATTTGGAACGGCGCCGGCGACCGAGGCGACGCGGCGATGATCGCTTACGGGGCGGCTCGATACGCGCTCGTTCGCGGCGACGAAGCGGAAGCGCGCGAACTTTGGCCGCTGATCGCTTGGTGCCTTGAATATTGCAACATAAAAACGACGGCGGACGGCGTCGTCGCGTCCGATTGCGACGAACTGGAGCGACGTTTCCCGGCGGGGGACGCGAATCTCTGCACGTCGGTTCTCTATTACGACGCGCTTTTGAGCGCCGCCGCGCTCGGTCGCGAACTCGGCGAACCGAAGGAAACGACCGACCGTTTGGTCGAAACGGCCGCGTCGCTCCGCGAATGCATTGAGAAGCATTTCGGGCGCAACGTCCGCGGTTTCGAGACTTACCAATATTACGACGGCTGCGAAAAACTCCGCTCTTGGATTTGCGTTCCGTTTATCGCCGGAATCGACGAACGCGCCGAAGGAACGATCGCCGCGCTCTTCTCCGACCGCCTTTGGACGAAAGACGGGCTTTTAACCGAAGAGGGAAGCAAGACGTTTTGGGATCGCTCGACGCTGTACGCGTTGCGCGGCGTCTTGGCCGTCGGCGCGACCGAAGAGGGGTTGAAGCGGTTGCGACATTACTCCGCGACGCGCCTTCTCGGCGAACACGTTCCTTATCCGATCGAGGCTTGGCCGGAGGGGAGCCAACGTCATTTGTCGGCGGAAAGCGGGCTTTATTGCCGGATTTACGTCGAAGGGCTGTTCGGGATTCGCCCGACCGGCTTCCGTTCGTTCGACGTAACGCCGCGCCTTCCCGAGGGTTGGGATCATATGGCGCTGCGCGGCGTTTGCGGGTTCGGTTTCGAGTTCGACTTGACGGTCGACCGCGCCGACTTGGGCAAGCTCCGCGTCTCGGCGATCCGCGGAACGGAAACCTATACGACGACGATTAACGAAGGCGAAACTTGGAACGTTAAGTTCTGACGGTCGCGCCGGTTTTAACGCCTGAAACGCAAGAACGCGGCGCCGATTCGAGTTCGAGTCGGCGCCGCGTCGGCGTTTCTTGCTGACGCTAAAAAGCGATTAAAGCGCTTTCAGCTCTTGGATTTCGACGTTGCGGAAGTCGATCGGGTAGTCGTGTTCCTGCAGGAGAATCGGACTCGACGCGGCGGTTCCAAACGTCGCTTGCTTCTTGTACTTGCTTTCCGCTTTCGCCGCCGCCCAAGCGTCGTCTCCGACGGCAAAGGCCAAGACGCGCTCGCCGTCGAGCCAATGTTCGACGCTGTTTTCAAAGACGACGATCTTGCCTTGGCGGAACTCGCCGCTCGGCGCGTCGTCGGTCGGGGCCGGGAAGGACGCCGCCGACTTCGATTCCGCCGCCGGGAAAACGTCGAACAACGACGCGACGCGGCGCTTCGCGATCTTGCCGTCTTCGACGTTCGCGTCGTCTTGAATTTGGTATTCGAGCCCGATCCAGCCCTTGCCGTTCGGCTGCTCGATCTTGTATTTGACGCCGCTGTTGCAAGCGCGCCCAAACCGCCATTCGAACGAAAAGACGTAATTCGCAAAGCGTTCTTTCGTCAAGAGATCGCCGCCGTTCGCCGGGTCGACCATTCGAAGAAGACCGTCTTCGACGCGCCAACCGGAGCCCGGAGCGCCGCCCGTTTCGTTCGTCCAACCGTCGAGGTTTTCGCCGTTGAAAAGGGCGCGTTTCGGCCCGACCGCGACTTGACGACCGCCGATTTCAAGCGTTTCGACGTCGGCGGCGGGCGCGGAGTCCGGAGTCGACGCGAGTTCGGCGGCGGGCGACGACGCGACGTAATCCGGGTCGGCGACAAGGTTTTGGCCGCCGTCGCAACCGCAAAGCGCCGTCGAAAGCGCGAGCGTCGCGAGCGAGCCGGAACGGAAGAGGAAAGAAAGAGCGCAACGATTCATCGGATAATCCTTAAATTTAACGCGACCGTTAACGTCGGCGCTCGACGGCGCGGGCGCGACGGAAGCGGTTGGCAAGATAGGGGAGCTGGGAAAAACGGAGCGGGAACGAAAAACGCGAAAAACGTCGCGTCGGTAAAAGCGCGTCGCTTTTCGCGTTAAAATCGGCGCCGCCGTCGCGACCGTTAACGTCGGCGACGGCTTAGCGTTTTACACAAGGGGCGAAATTAAAGTTTTTCACTGCAGAGCCATTCGAACGTCGTTTGAACGCGAACTTTTTGCTCCGGCGAAAGGGTCAAAACGCGGACGTTGCCGTCGGCTTTCGGGGTCAAACGGGTGAGGCCCTTTTCGTCGACCGAAACGACGCCCGGTTCCGAAACGCCGAAGTACCCGCGATCCGGGCGCGCGGCGTAAAGAATCGAGGTCAAGTCCCAAGTGCATTGTTCGTTATCGAGCCCGCGATAGTCGATATACGCCTTCTTGAGCGGGTGGTTCGGGACGTATTCGTAATCGTTCTTCATCGTCGCCGGCGTCATTTTGATTTGGAGACCGACTTCGAAACCGGACGCGACGATCGGCGTCGGCCATTCGGCGAAGAAGCGTTGCGCCGCCGGGAGGTCGATGATAATGTTGTATTCGCGGTGATTTTTCATTTGGTTAATGAAATCTTCCGAGTGGCCCGCCATTTCGTTCGTGAACGCGCCGGCCATCGTCGAAACGTACTTCACTTTCTTGATCGCGAGTTCGCGACCGTTCAGCGGCGAAAATTCGTCGCCCTTCGTGTCGAGGAGGCGAACCAAGTTCGTCGAAGCGCCGACTTGCGCGACGACGACGGAGCCGTCCGGTTGCGCGGCGAGCGTCTTGCGCAGGAGCTTAACGGAGTCGTAATATTCGGTTTTGTCTTCCGCGAGGTTGAAGAACGGGAACATCGGAGCGCCGTCTTCCGTCTTCGCTTCGAGCGCGGAGCGGGTGAACTTGCCGTCGAACGTTTCGACGCCGCTGTCCTTGACCGCGCCGATCGGGACGTTCGGGTTCCCGTAGAACGCGTTGACCATTTGGCAATACGGCGCGGCGTATTTGTTGTCTTTAGTGATCGTCAGCGCGAGGAACTCGATTTCGCCCCGTTTTTCGAGGTTGTGAATCATCGCCAACGCGAAAACGTCGTCGATGTCGTTCCCCATATCGGTGTCGTAAATCAGTTTGACCGGCTCTTTAGCTTCGACGGACGGAAGAACGGTCGCGGAGACGCCGCCGACGAGCGCGACGCCGAGGAACAATTTCAAAAGTGCGAACGATTTTTTCAACGGAACAACCTTTCGTCAAGTAAGGGGGAAGCCGCCGGACGTGCGAACGCGAACGGCAAGGCGACGCGAACACGTCGCCCGCCGACCGTCGAAGGGCGGAAAATCAAACTAACGACGTATAATATAACGGAACGGCGCCGAAAAATCTAGCGCCGTCGCGACTTTTTGCGAGTTTTTCGCGAAATTTTCCCAATTCGCGCTCGAACGCTCGTCGCGACGCCGCCGTCGCCGATAAAATGCGAAGGTTAGGCAAGACGGGGAAGGCGGCGCGAACGCGGCGGGAAATTCGGCCCGGTCGAGCGTCGGACGACTAACGCGGCTCGACGCTTTCAACGTTCGGGCGAATCGCGGTTTAGCGGAACGCTTCGACGGCGATCGAAACTTTCGGGCCGACTTCAAACGTTTCTTCGTTTTTGCCGGATTTAACGGTAATACGGAGGTCGGTCGTGTCGGCTTTTTTGTATTTTTGGTCGATTTCGTCGGTCGCGGTTTCTTCGGCGGCGACTTTTTCGTTCCATTCCATCGCTTCTTTCGGGTCGGTCGGTTCCGGAACGTTTTTGCGCGTTTCGCTTTCGCCCTTGATCGTTTTGTAAACGATAACGGCGAATTCGCCTTCCGGCGCGCCTTTGTATTTGCCGTGCGTAAGAATTTCGCAACGGCCTTGCGCGTCGGTAACGCCGCCCGCGAGCCATTTGTAATTGAGGTCGTCCGGCTTCACCAGTTGAACGCTCGCGCCTTCGCAGGGCGCGCCGTCTTGGGTGATAACGATCGTCGTCGGTTGGAGCTTCGGCATATCGGGCGGCGTTTTTTGTCCGCCGCAACCGGCGACGAAAGCGAGCGAAACGGCGAAAGCGAAAGCGACAAAAATCGATTTAAAACGCATAAAGCGACCTTTCGTTAAAATCGGTAAAGTAAAATAGCGAAGAAGGTTAAGGCGGGAAACAAAATAAAAGCGGCGAACGCGGCGCTTCGAGGAAAACCGCGTTCGCCAAGCGACCGTTTTACGTCGCGACGCGGGAACGGTCGCGGCGTAAAGCGTCGTCGGTAAAACCGTTGAGGTTAACGTCGTTTAAACGCCGTCGTCGGTAAAACCGTTGAGGTTAACGTCGTTTAAACGCCGTCGTCGGTAAAACCGTTGAGGTTAAC
>JAFSDX010000063.1 GCA_017436025.1 Thermoguttaceae bacterium | reverse complement strand
TTCTTTTCCCAAACGGCGAAGAGCGCGGCGGCGGTCGGCGTCAACATTTCGCAACGCTCGTTGTCGGAAGAGGTCGGAAGTCCGTAATTGCGCAACAAAATCGACGTCGCGGGCGCCGGCAAGGGGTAAACGCCGTGCGCGCAACGAAACGTGCCTTCGCCGACCGGAAGGGGCGACAACGAAATCCCGTCGACGCCGAGCGCGTTCAAAGCGAGAACGCAACCGACCGTGTCAACCAACGAATCGACCGCGCCGACTTCGTGAAAATGGACTTCGTCGACCGGTTTTTGGTGCGCCTCCGCTTCGGCGACCGCGAGCGCTTCGAACGCGGCGGTCGCGTCGCGCTTCGTTTTCTCGTCGAGCGGCGACTCCGCGATCATTCGACGAATCGACGCGAACGTCCGCCCGTGAACGTGTTCGTGTTCGTGTTCGTGCGAATGGGCGGGTTTATGTTCATGATCGTGTTTATGACCGTGTTCGTGCGAATGGGCGTGTTTATGTTCGTGATCGTGTTTATGCTCGTAATCGTGTTCGTATTGACGATCGTGTTCGTGTTTACGATCGTGTTCGTGCGAATGGGCGTGTTTATGATCGCCGGCGCCGTCGCGTTTGCGCTTGCATTTGCGTTCGCGTTTATTCTTGCGTTTACAGACGCATTCGCAAGTCGGATCGCAGTCGGGGTTGCGCTTGCAAACGCAGGCGAACCGTTCTTCGCAAAGGGCGCATTCGTCGTCCGCCGTCGGATTTAAGTCGACCGTCAAATAGACGCCGGTCGCGCCGAACTCCGACTTTTCGCCGACCTTCAAACAAAACGGGTCGGGAATCAAACGGCGCAATTCCCGTTCGATATATTGCGGGTCGACGCCCAAACCGACCAACGCGCCCAAAATCATATCGCCGGACGCGCCGCCGACGCTGTCGAATCGCAAAATTTTCATCGTCGCCTTCCCTTTCGTTTCGTTCTCGCGTCAAACGACGCAAACCTTGCGGACGTTAACGGCGCTTCGTCGTTTATTTTTCGGCGCCGTCTTCCTTTTTTTCGGAACGCTCGGTCGCGATTTTCTCCAAAACGTCGCGGAAGACGCGCTCCATTTCGCCCTGTTTCGGCGTTCCTCCGACCGCGACCAAGTAAATGCCGACCGTTCCGTCTCGGTAAACGACGCCCTGCGTTCCGAGCGCGCCGCCGTGCCCGAACGTTCGATCGTCGACCGTCAATCCGAACCCGTATCGCGCGTCGACGGCGACGCCGGTTTGCTTCGCCGTCATCGTCTCGACCGCTTTTTCCGACAAAACGCGCTTGCCGTTCGCCCCGACGCCGCGCCCGGCGAGCATTTGGTAAAATTTAACGACGTCCGGCGCCGACGAGAAAAGGCCCCCGCCCCCCTCGGCGTAACGCGGCGAACCGTCGTCGAGGGACGGCATTTGGTCGAAGCGAATCGTCTTCAAACGCCCTGCGTCGGCGTTCCAACCGTAAGGCGTCGCCAAGCGTTCAAACTGCTCGGCGCTCGGGTAAAAGGTCGTGTCGGTCATCTCGAGCGGCGCGAAAATACGCTCTTCGACGAACTTTTCGAAGGGCTTCCCAACGACCGCCTCGACCGCCGCCTGCGCGACGTCGATTCCGAGATTTGAATAGGAGTAGCGCGTTCCCGGCTCCGCGATAAGGGGCGTCGTCGCGACCGTTTTCATCAGTCGCCGAACCGGAAGCGAGTCGATTCCGAACGCCTCCTGGTAAGGGGTGATAAAACGCAAGCCCGCCGTATGACTCAACGCTTGACGAAGCGTCGGCGGCGTTTTTACCGGGCGAAGGAGCGTCGTTCCGTCCTCGCGCGGCTCCGCGACGACGAGGCCGCGAAGTTCCGGCAAATACGTTTCGACCGGCGCGTCGAGATCGAGTTTCCCTTCGTCGACGCAAATCATCGTCGCCGCCGCGACGACCGCTTTCGTTTGCGACGCGATCCAAAAGTAAGCGTCGGCGCGCATCGGACGTTTCGCCTCGACGTCGGCCCAACCGACCGTTTCGACCGCTAAAATTTCGGTCGGCGACGCAACGACGACAACGGCGCCGGGCGCGTTTCCCGACTCGACGAACGGCGTCAACGCTTCCGCAAAGGAAGGAATCGCCGTCGGCTCCGCCGCGCTCGCTTGCGAAACGCCGAAACCGGCGCCGAAACCGGCGCCGAAAATCGCCGCGCTCAACAACGCCGCGCCTCCCCAAGTTCTCGTTCGCCGCTTCGTCGACTTTTTCATCGTTCGCGCCCTTCTTCGTTTCGATTTTGTCATTAATACTATAGCGCTCAAACGCCGACGACGCGCGGTCGCCCAACGTTTCGCCCAAGCGCCGCCAAGAAACGCCGAAACACTCGAAACCGCTGGACAAAACCGCGATTCCGAGGAGCGTTCGGGAACCGTTTCTTTTATTTTAGCCGAACTCGCCGACAAAATCAACGATTTTTTTTGCGAATCGCGCCCGTTTCGGCGAAAAACCGCCCGTCGTCTCGCGCCGTCGGAGGTTAAACGTCGATTTTTGCCGAAACGAAGCGTCGCAAGTTCCGCGTCAGTCGATAATTTTCTTGACTTGGAACTCGACGATACCGCGAGCGCCGGCCTTTTTCAGTTCCGGAACGAGCGCGCGCACCGCCTTTTTGTCGACGACCGTCATCACGTCGTATTCTTCCGAGTTCGCGAGCGGCATCACCGTCGGAGCGTCGAGCGCCGGAAGGATCGCGAGCGCGGCGTCGAGCTTGTCTTTCGGAACGTTCATCATCAAGCCGGTTTTGCTTTCGGCGTTGAGCGTCGCTTTGAGCATCAGGACGATATCGTCGATCTTTTCCTTCTTCCAAGCGTCGGCGTAAGCGTCTTTATTGACGATGAAGCGCGTCGTGCTTTGGAGAATTTCGTCGACGATGCGGAGCTTGTTCGCGCGGAGCGAGCTGCCGGTTTCGGTAACTTCGACGATGGCGTCGGCGAGTTTCGGCGGTTTGACTTCGGTCGCGCCCCAGCTGAATTCGACGTTCGCGGTAACGCCGTGTTTCGCCAGATAAGCCTTGGTGAGGCCGACGGCTTCGGTCGCGATCGTTTTGCCTTCGAGGTCTTTAACCGTTTGAACCGGCGAGCTTTCCGGAACGCAGAGAACCCAGCGAACCGGACGGCGGCTGACCTTCGAGAAGATCAGTTCGGCGATTTCGATCACGTCGGCGCCGGTTTCGACGATCCAGTCGTGCCCGGTGAGCCCGGCGTCGAGAACGCCGTTGGCGACGTAACGCGCCATTTCTTGAGCGCGAATCAGCATGCATTCGATTTCGTCGTCGTCGATCGACGGGAAATAGCTGCGTTTTTCGACCGAAATGTTGTAACCGCTGTTGCGGAAAAGTTCGACCGTCGCTTCTTGGAGGCTGCCGGCCGGAATACCGAGTTTCAGCATTTTGTCGGACATTTGATTTCTTTCTTTTTCGTTCGTTATTTTATTTTTTTTCAAAGAGCGAGAAGCAAGGAAGCGGTCGAACGCCCATTCTTGCGCTCCCCCTTCCCGCGACTTTGTTTTTCGTTATTTAGCGCGGCGACTTACGTTCGAACAGCGCCGCTAGCGTCCCAACGTCAACGCTTACTTCTTGTAAACTTCTTTCGGGTCGAAGACGCGTTCGCCGACGACGACGTAATCGTCGCCTTGGAGTTGGCGGAAGAAGCAACTCGGGTAACCTTCGTGGCAAGCGGAACCGCCGACTTGGTCGACCTTCAAGAGAAGCGTGTCGCAGTCGCAGTCGATGTAAATCCCGTGAACCTTTTGAACGTTGCCGCTTTCTTCGCCTTTGCGCCAAAGCTTGTTGCGGCTGCGGCTGTAATAGACGGCGTAACCGAGTTTCAGCGTTTCTTCGTAGCTTTCCTCGTTCATATACGCCATCATCAGGACTTCGCCGGTTTTATAATCTTGCGCGATCGCGGGAACGAGCCCGTCGCCCTTTTTGAAGTTCGGACGGATTTTATCGTTGCAACAGCTGCAGGAATTGCTCATTTCTTCTTTTCTTTCTTGCTTTTTGCTCGTTTTGCGCCGCCGCTCTCCCCGTCGGGAAAACGTCGACGCGTTCTCGGGTAATCGGCTTATCGACGACGAACGCTCGCCCGCTTTCGCCGTCAAAATCGTCAAAATCGACCGACGTTAGCGACTCGTCCGCCGGTTCCAACGTTAAATTCGTTAAATCAACATCGGCGACGCGACTTTCGCCGCCGCGTCGCTTCCTTTCGTTTCGTCGTTACTTCGACGCGGCGACGGCTCGCAAACGTTCGAGCGTCGCGACGTTGACATCGCGTTGCGTTTTCAGCTCTTCGAGGGAAGCGCGCTCCTTTTCGACGACGTGAGCCGGGGCCTTTTCGGCGAAACCGCCGGAAAGCTTCGCTTCCTTCGACTTAATGAAGCCTTCGAGTTTCTCGACTTCCTTTTCCTTTTTCTTGATTTCCGTCGCGACGTCGATCAACTCGGCGACGTCGACGTAAACCTCCATTCCCGGCGCGGCGGCGTTCGACGAGAGAACCGGCGTTTCGACGTCGGGCCCGAACCCGGTCGCGACCGCTCCGGCCATCGAACGGAAGTAATCTTTCATCGGGTCGAGGAGCGCGGCGATTTCGGCGTCGCACTTGACGGCGAACTTCACCTCGGTCTTCGGCGGGACGTTTTGACGGGCGCGCGCTTCGCGGACGCAACGGAGCGCCTCTTGGAATTGCGCGAAACGAGCCTCGATTTCCGGGTCGATCGCCGCTTCGTCGACGGTCGGCCAAGGCGCGATCGAAACGCTTTCGGTCGCTTGCGTCGGGACGGCGCCGCGAATCGGGGCGAAGTCGGCCAAACGACGCCAAACTTCCTCGGTAACGAACGGCGCGATCGGGTGCAGGAGCCGCAGGAGCGAATCCAAGACCGTCAACAAAACGTTTTGCGCCAAATTCCGACGCGCCGGGTCGAAGAGACGCGACTTCGAAATTTCGACGTAAAAACTGCAGAATTCGTCCCAAGCGAAGTCGTACAGCGCGCGGGCGGCGTCCGAATACTTGTAACGTTCGAGCGATTCCGTAACGCGTTGCGTAACGCTCGCCAACCGACTCAAAATCCAACGGTCTTCGACGAGAAGCTCGCTCGGGTCGAGCGCTTTCGGTTCGAAACCTTCGAGGTTGATCATCACGAAGCGCGACGCGTTCCAAAGCTTGTTGCAGAAGTTGCGGGCGACTTCGAAACGTTCGCCGACGACCGGGCCGAGCGGAAGCGCTTTATCTTCCTCGGTTTCCGCCCATTGCGTCGAAAACGCTTGCTTGCATTTCGGGCAGTCGATTCGCGGGAGCGTTCGGTTTTTCTTCGTTTGCTCGACCGTCGCGCCGCAATGCGGGCATTCGAAGTCGAGCGAAAGACGCACGTCTTGGCTGTCGGTCGTCAGGAACGCGAGGGCGAAACGGAGCGCGTCGGCGCC
>JAFSDX010000062.1 GCA_017436025.1 Thermoguttaceae bacterium | reverse complement strand
TGAACCATATAGTCAAGTAATGTTCCATTTGGGATATGAATTTGATGAAAATGATGTACATGATGTGAAGCTATTGTGTGAGACATTTCATATCGAAATTCCAAATGAGTATAGATAACTGTAAATTCCAATTTGTCGAACAGATAAAGGGCGCACTTCTATACACCCCCTTCGGTGTAGTGCGTATTGGGCGGCTTTACACAAGGGAGCATTGGGCGCTGCCGCATGATTACGAAAAAAGCGTCCCTATGAACTTTTCATAGGGACGCTTAACTGTTTTACGGACACCCGCCTAAGGACGGCGTTTTTGTTTAAGCGGCGGGCGCGGCGACGTTTAGTTCGCCGGCTCGAACGGCGTCGGGAAAAAGTCGACTAAGTCGGTAACGTCGAGGACGCCGAGCGGGACGCCGCGCTCGTCTAAGACCGGAAGTTCGCTGATTTTGCGCGAACTCAACGTCGCGAGCGCCTCCGACATTAGAGCGCCGCTTCGAACGACCGACGGGAAACGCGTCATCGCGTCGCGAATCGGACGGTCGAAGAAATCGGCGTCGCGGGTTTCGAAGAGTTTCGCTAAGTCCGCGTCGGTGAAAACGCCGGTTAAGCGGCCTTCGTCGTCGGTCAACAGAATCGCGCCGACGCGGCGGCCCGGCTTGCGGCAGGAGACGAAAATTTCGCGAATCGACAAGGCGTCCGACGCGATTCGGCATTGCGAAAGAGGACGCATCAGGTCGTCGACGCGGCTTAAACGTCGACCTAAAGAACCGCCCGGGTGAAACTTCGCGAAGTCCTCCGCTCGGAACTTGCGCCGTCGACTCGCCGCCAACGCCAACGCGTCGCCAACCGCCAACATCGCCGCCGCGCTCGAACTCGGCGCCAAGCGGAGCGCGTCCGCCTCTTCGATCGAACCGATCTCCAAAACCAACGTCGACGCGCGACCCAGCGAACTAGCCGCCGTCGAAACGATCGAAACGATCGGAATCGAACGCGAACGCAACGGCGCCAAAATCTGCGAAAGCTCCTCCGTTTCGCCGCTGTACGACAACGCTAAAACGACGTCGTCCGGACGAACCGTCCCTAAATCGCCGTGAAACGCCTCCGCCGGGTGAAGGAAATGACTCGGCGTTCCGGTCGACGAGAGCGTCGCCGAGATTTTGCGTCCGATCAGGCCCGCTTTGCCCATCCCGGTAACGACGACGCTTCCGGCGCAAGTCGTCAACAACTCGACGGCGGCGCAGAAGCGACGGTCGAGGCGTTCGATTTGGTTCAAAATCGCGCGGCTCTCGGAGAGCAACACGTCGCGAGCGAAGGAAAGCGCCTCCGAATCGGCGCCTGAAAGCGCGGTCGACTCGAAAGGAACGGCGACTTCGTTCGGAGCGGACGACGGCGTTTCCGGCGCGCCGACGACGCGGAAGTGTTCGCGTCGAACGTCCGAAGTCGTTGAAACCGCTTGTTTTTGCGCCGCTTGGGAAGTCGCCATTTCGCTTGCCTCGTCGAGAGTTTCGGTTAATTAGTTAAAAGGGAAAATTGGTCGGAACGCGGGAAAAAACTTGCGTCCGACGCGAGTTTAACGTTTTTTCGCGGCGGACGCAAGAGCGATTTTTCCGTTTTCGTTAAGACGGAGGGGAGCCGAAACGCTTACTTCGCGGCTTCCCAGTTAACGTCGCGCCAAAGATTTTCGTTCTTAATTTCGAAACGCTCGATCGCGGCCTTCCAAGCGGAGCCGTCTTTCAGAACGTCGTCGAAGTTGTTCGAGCCGAAGCTCAACTTCGCGCCCATCTCCAACGCCAACTCGACGAAACGCGGTTTCGGAAACGCCGATTCCGCTTGCACTTCCAACGCGACGTCGTTGTCGATCGCCGCTTGAATCAGCGTTCGCATCCGCGCTTCCGTCCAAAGTTCGTCGTAACGGTCGGCGATAAAATCGGGAAGATAGGTAACGTTGGCAAGAATGTCGATCGGCTCGTTGACGACCGTCATGCAGTGTTGGAAGTAACGTTCGAACCAAACGTCTTCGTCGGTTTCGTAATCTTTCGGGAGGAGCCAAAGTTTTTGCGGTTTGCCGTCCGCGCCGACGCCCATAATCATCGTGTCGGCGAGAACGTAATCGAGACGGCGATAGATTTTCGGGTCGATAACCTTGAACCAGTCGCGGTCGTTGACTTGAATCCCGATTTTGACGCGCTCGGCTTGGGGCAACGTCGCGTTGTACGCTTCGATCTCGGCGACGAATTTGTCGAGAATTTCGTTCGTCGAGAGGGGCCAGTCGCGTCCGTTGTTTTCGAGGACGCCGCTCTTGAGGCCGGTTTTGCGAGCGCGTTCGACCGCCTTTTGCGCCGTCATTCCGCCGCGCAGGTGGATGTGATAGTCGGTCAGGTCGAGCCCGGTTTTTTCAAGCCAAGGGACGTATTCTTCGAAGGTTCGGGTCGGCTTCGCGGCGTCTTGAGCGGCGACGTTCGACGCGGAAAGGGCGAACGCGGCGCTCAGCGCGACGAAGGAAAGAGCGGCGGTAAAGATTTTACGCATCGTCGGTTCCTTAAAATTTCGGATAATTGGGGTAAGCGGGGCGGTTTGGGAAGTTTCGTCGACCGCCCGGAATAACGGGTAAGCGGAAAACGGCGCGTTACTCGGCGACGCGCCAGTCTTGGAGGCGCAACTCGACTTGCCCGAAATAATCGTTGAAAACGACTTGGTAAGCGACGTCGAATTTGACGTTCGGGTCGGCTTCGACGAGCGCGTTCATTTCGTCGACCCAATCGCCGCAACCGAACGCGACGGCGCGTCGCTCGTCGTGAAATTGGCGGAAACGTCCCGAAAAGGTGCGTCCGACCGGCTGTTCTCCCGGAGGCGCGCCCGGTTTCGGCTTTCCTCCGCCGACGCGACGCGCTTGCCCAACGAGCGAAACGCCGTAAGCGGCGAAAATCGGACGCGGATTTTCCGCGCCGAACGGCGACATCTTGTCGAGGTCGGAAACCGCTTGGAAGTTCAGCGCCGAGAACGGGAACTCGCCGTCGAGATAAAGTTTCGGAACGCGCTCCTGCGGCGAAAAACGGTCCTCGACGTAATCGCAAAACGCGGCGCGGAAGGCGGGAATGTTCGCCTCTTTGATTCCGAGTCCGGCGGCGGCCGCGTGTCCGCCGAAGCGTTCGAGATGTTCCGAGCAAGCGTCGAACGCGTCGTAAAGGTTGAAGTTCGAGTCCGGGACGCCGCGAGCGGAGCCGGCGCTCGGGTCGGCGTTGCGCAGGGCGATCATCACCGTCGGACGATAGAAACGCTCGGCTAAGCGGCCCGCGACGACGCCGACGACGCCGGGGTGCCAGTCGCGACTCGCCAAGACGAACGCCGGAGCGTCGGCGAAGTCTTCCTCGATCATTTTGAGCGCGTCGGCCATTATCTTGCGTTCGAGCTTTTGGCGCGTCGCGTTCAGGTTGTTGACGAACGGCGCGAGTTCGCGGGCGCGTTCCGGGCGGTCGGTAACGAGCAACTCGACGCCGAGACTCGCCAACCCCATTTGTCCGGCGACCGCGAGACGGCAAGGGTTTTCGAGGAGCGATTTCGCGATCTGCCAGTTCCGTTCGTCCTCTTCGTCTTTCGGCGACCGTTCGTGCAAGACCTCGCGCCCGGCGGCGTTGAGGCGCGGCGCGATCGAGAAACCGACGTCTTCGCTCGTCAGCTTTTTGTTCGGGTTGATTCCGGCGACTTCGATTAAATACTTCAAACCGAGCGGCATGTCGCTAATGAAACTTCGCGCCAACGCGAAACGGACGAGCGTTCGGTTTTCGTCCTGCAACGGAACGACGTCGGCGATCGTGCCGAGCGCGGCTAATCCGACCGCTCGGACGAGAAATTCGCGCATTTCCGGCGACGTGTTTTCGCCGCCCGCCATTTCCTTGCCGAGCCCCCAAGCCAACTTCAACGCGACCGCGGCGCCGCAAAGTTCCGGACAAGGATAAGGGGCGAGACCGTCGACTTCCAGCCGAGGGTGCGCGATCGCGGCGGCGTTCGGCAAAATTTGCTTCCCGGTTTCCGGATCGACGATCGGCGTATGGTGGTCGGTAACGATCAGTTCGAGCCCGATTTCGCGAGCGTATTCCGCTTCTTTTAAGCTGGTGATTCCGCAGTCGACCGTAACGACGACGTCGGCGTTTTCGTCGTCGCGGAGGCGTTTGAGCGTCGCGCTGTTGAGGCCGTATCCCTCTTCGAGCCGGTTCGGGACGTAATAACCGACGTTTCCGCCGACCGTTTGAATCGCTTGGAGCAAAATCGCGGTCGCCGTCATTCCGTCGACGTCGTAGTCGCCGTAAACGACGATTTTCTTCCCGGCGCGAACGGCGTCGGCCAAGACGCGAGCCGCGTCGGCGCAACCGGGGAGGCGTTCCGGAGCGTAAAGTCCGCGCGCAAGGTTGGGCGGCGCCAAGAAAAGGAGAATCTTTTCCGGTTCGGTCGTCTTACGAGCGACAAGCGCCTGCGCGACGAGCGGCGAAACGCCGGTTTGCTTCGCGAGCCGAGCGACGACGTCGGGGTCGTAGGGACGGGTAATCCAAATCTTGTTTTCTTTTGCTTTGAGCGCGCTCATAGGAGGAAAGGGCGCCGACGTTCGACAAAGCGCCGACGTCCGACGCGGAAAAACGGGGCGACCGGTAATTTAAAACGGGGAAACGGGCAAGGTGAACAAGCGGGGAAAAACGGGTAAAAAAAACGACGTCGGCAAGGACGGAAAATCGCGTAAAATTAAAGGGCGAGCGAGGCCGAAAACGACGCGGCGACGAGCGCGAAGTCGACGACGCCCGGCGTTATTTTAAGCCGGAAAGGGGGAGCGCGTCAAGGGGGCGCGGGGGCGCGAAATCGAACTTTCCGTTTTTTTCTTGATAATCGGCAAATTTGGCGCGGCGTTTTCGAGCGTCGACGGACGGCGAAAAGGGTTGACGAATTTGCGTTTGGGCCGATTAAAGGAGCGAAAAGAAGGCAAAGAGGAAATTTTTTCGGACGAAAATTTTCTCTCGGCTGAAAAAATGCGAATTTTGTCCGCTCGACCGCGCGCGCAACTTTGCAATTCGTCAATTTATGGTAAATTAGATGTTAAGCGGCGAATCGGCGGTTGGTTGGGCTTGCCGCTTTTAGTTAAATTCGCTATTTTAACAAAACGAACGACGTCTCCCGTCGAGCGCGTCTCGACCGATAGATTCGGCGCGACGCGATTCGAGCGCGAGAACGATATTTTGGACATTTTTTCGGACGCGGACGTTGCGAACGGTCGCCGCGTCCGCGACGGGATGAAGGTGAAACGATGCATATTTTGTTTGCGACCAGCGAAGCGGCGCCGTTTTCTAAAACGGGCGGGTTGGCGGACGTCTGCGGCGCGTTGCCGAAGGCGCTTTCTCGACTCGGACATAAAGCGACGATCGTTACGCCGTTATACAAATGCGTTCGCGAATATTTCGAACGTTCCGGCGAACGGTTGACCCCTCTTCGCGGCGTCGCGCTCGACGTTCGCGTCGGAAACGTCGTCAAGGGCGCGGGCGTCCGTCATGCGAAGCTCGCCGGTTCCGAAGTCGACGTTTATTTTATCGAACACGACGATTATTTTTATCGCGACGGCCTTTACAATTACCAAGGCGTCGATTACGGCGACAACTGCGAGCGTTACTCCTTCTTCTGCCGCGCCGTTTTAGAACTGATCGCCGCGCTCGACCTCGACGTCGACGTGTTGCACGCGAACGACTGGCAAACGGGGCTCGTTCCGGTCTTTTTGGAAGCGTCGTACAAATCGCGTTCGCGCTTCGCTAACGAGCCGTCGACCTTTTTCGGCGTCCGTCCGCGCTTGACCGACCCGGAAGTTCCGGCGAACCGCTTCGACAAAATCAAATCCGTTTTGACGCTCCACAATATGCGGCACCAAGGACGCTTTTGGCGCGGCGCGATGGAGTTGACCGGGCTCGACTGGAGCTACTTCTCCTACGACAAAATGGAGTTTTACGGCCAGTTGAACCTCCTGAAATCCGGGATCGTTTTCAGCGACGCGATCACGACCGTCAGCCCGTCTTACGCGCAAGAAATTCAAACGGAAGCGTTCGGCGAAAAGCTCCAAGGCGTTTTGCAGAACCGCGCCGCCGACCTAACCGGCATTTTGAACGGCGTCGACGTCGACGAATGGAATCCGGCGACCGACTCCTTCCTCGCCGCGAATTACGACGTCGAAACGGTTCTCGAAAACAAGCCGAAGTGCAAGGCCGCGCTGCAAGAAATGCTCGGGCTCCCGGTCGAACCGCGGACGCCGCTCTTCGGCGTCGTCAGTCGTTTCGACGAGCAAAAAGGGCTCGACCTCATCGCCGACTTGGCGGGCGAATTCATCGAACGCGAAAACGTTCAGTTCGCGATTCTCGGTTCCGGCGACCGCGCTCTCGGCGACCGCTTTATGCGCTTGGCGGCTCGGTATCCGCGCAACTTCGCCGTTCGCGCGACCTTCTCCGTCGAGCTTTCGCACCAAATCGAAGCGGGCGCCGACGTCTTCCTGATGCCGAGCCGGTACGAGCCGTGCGGCCTCAACCAAATGTACTCGCTCCGATACGGAACGCTCCCGCTCGTTCGCGACGTCGGCGGTTTGCGCGACTCCGTCGTCAACGCGTCGGACGAAAATATCGACGCGGGCGTCGCCGACGGCTTTATCTTCTATTGGGGAACCGCCGAGGATATGGCGAAGGCGATGAATTGGGCGCTCCACTGCTATCGCCGTCGTCCGAACGATTGGGCGAAGATGATGAAAACGGCGATGTCGCTCGACCTCTCTTGGGAGCAAAGCGCGCGCAAGTACGCCGAACTTTACGAAAAATTGATCGGCTGAGCCTCGTTTCGCCGAACTCGCGCCGCCGACCGTCGTTTCGACGTTCGGCGGCGAACGGATTTCCTCCCGAAAAACGCAAATTTTTATGCCGGATTTTAAATATAAAGCGAAAAACAGCGCCGGAAAAGACGTCGTCGGACGGATGACGGCGAACACCAAAAAAGACGTTCTCGACCGCTTGGCGGCGCAGCGGCTCTTCCCGATTTCGGTCGAGGACGCGCATAAAAACGACGTCGACGTGTCGAAGTGGTTCGCTCGCAAGCCGCCCGCGACCGCGATCGCCGCTTTTTTGACGCAGTTGAGCGAACTCCTAGAAAACGGCGTCCCCGTCTTGACCGCTTTTAGCGCGCTCGGAAAACAGACGCCGCACCCTCGTTTGCGCGAAGTCGTCGCCGACATCGGCGATCAGATCGCGGACGGGCAAAGCGTCGACGCGGCGTTCGCGTCGCACTCGAAAGTCTTCGACGACCTAACGATCAGCGTCATTCGCGCCGGGTCGGAGGGGGCGTTTTTGGAAGACGCGCTGAAACGCACGTCGAAGTTTATGGAAGACCAAGCGGAAATACGTTCGAAAATCACCGGCGCGATGATTTATCCGACCGTTTTGCTAACCGTCGGAATTTTAATCGTTTCGGTGCTGTTGATCGCGTTCGTTCCGAAGTTCGAGCCGATGTTCCAGTCGTTGGTCGACAGCGGCAAAGACCTGCCGATCGCGACCGTTTGGCTTTTGGCGTTCCGTGATTTTTGCGGAAAATACGGGCTTTACGCGCTTGGGGTAATGTTCGCCGTTTTCGTCGGATTGCGGATTCAGATGAAAACGAAATCGGGGCGCCGCGCGATGGACCGTTGGAAGCTGAAACTGCCGGTGATGGGGCCGGTCGCGCAAGGCGCCTGCGTTTCGAAACTTTGCCGCGTCTTGGGGACGCTCCTGCAAAACGGCGTTCCGATTCTGCGCGCGCTCGAAATTAGTTCGCGCTCGACCGGGAACGCGCTGATGCAGCACGCGGTCGAAAAGGCGGTCGACTGCGTTTCGGCGGGGGAACCGTTGTCGAAACCGTTGGCCGACAGCGGTTTGATTCCGCCGCAAGCGATGACGATGATTTCGATCGCCGAAGAGTCGAACACGTTGGAAAAGGTGTTGCTCAACCTTTCGGAGTCGCTCGAACGCGATTTGGCGAAAAAAATCGACGTGATGGTGCGCCTGTTGGAACCGATGATGCTCCTTATCCTCGCGGGCGCGGTCTTTTACATCATTATCGCGTTGCTGTTGCCGATCTTCCAAATGACGGAGTCGGTTTGACGCCGCGGCGCCGTTCGACGCGGAGTCGACGACGCGCAAACGTCGCCCTTGCAACCGGGGGCGGCGTTTTTCCCTTTTCGAACAAACCGGATTTTGGGACGCCCCAAACCGGCTAAGTCGACGAAGTTAAGAAGCGAAAAAGCCGAGAAGCTAATAAAAGCGGAAAAGCGAAAGAACGGATGCGAAACAGCGAATCTTATTTGGACCCGAAAGTCGCGCGGACGATCAAGCGGCTCGACTTAAAAGCGCAGTTCATCGTCAAGGGCTTTATGCACGGCCTGCACGCGAGCCCGTTGCAAGGCTTTTCGGTCGAGTTCAGCGAACACCGCAAATACGAACGCGGCGACGACCCTAAAGATATCGACTGGCGACTTTTCGCGCGCACCGACAAATATTACGTCCGAAAATACGAAGCCGAAACGAATATGACCGGTTGGCTCGTCGTCGACGCGAGCGCGTCGATGGGCCGGGCGGTCGGCTCCGGGGAAACGTCGAAGTTCGAATACGCGATTTCGTTGGCCGCGGCGCTCTGTTACCTAATGATCGGGCGGCAAGACCCGGTCGGCTTGGTCGCGTTCGACGAGAAAATCCGGCGTTCGCTCCCGCCGAAGTCGAAGCGTTCGCACTTCGCGTCGATTTTGTCGACCTTGGCGAACCTAGAACCGAGCGGAACGACCGACGTCGCCGCCGCGCTGACGCAGTTGGCCGGAATGCTCAAGCGCGCTTCGCTGACGATGATCTTCTCCGACCTCCTCGGCGACCCGGAGGAAACGTTGCGGGCGATTTACCGCCTGCGACACGCCGGACACGACGTTATTCTCTTTCACATTCTCGACGAAGCGGAGGTCAAATTCCCGTTTCGCGGCGACGTCGAACTTGAAGACCCGGAAACCGGCGAGCGAATCGTCGTCGACGCGGACTCGATTCGCGGCGATTACGAAGCGGCTCTATCCGAATTTCGCGAGCGATTCCGGCGCGAAGCGTCGAACGCGAAGTTCGATTTCGTCGAACTTGACACGTCGGTTCCGTTCGACAAAGCGTTGCTCGAATATTTGACGGCGCGCGCTCAACGCCGTTAATCGGCGGCGTCGGACGATTGGGCGTTATTTTCCTCGTTGCGGGAGGGAAAACGGCGCTTGGAACGGCGTTCGTTCGGTTCGCCGTTGTTTTCGGAGTCGCAACAGCGGCGCGGACGGCGTCGGCGATCGAGTTCGTCGACCGCGAACGATTGGCGCCCGCCTTCTTCGAATTCGACGACGACGCGTTGCGCGAAGAGTTCGAGCGCGACGACTTTTCCGCGTCCGCCGGGCGTTCCGACCGTTTCTCCGATCGCGGGGGACGCGTTTTGCAACTCGTTGTAGAAATCGTATTCGTAACGAAGACAACACTTTAGACGACCGCAGCGTCCGGAAACTTTCGTCGGGTCGAGCGTCGCTTTTTGCAGTTTCGCCATCTTCATCGAGACCGGCGGCATCGCGACCAAGTAGGTGTTGCAACAAACTTCGCGCCCGCAGTCGCCGACGTCGGCGAGGAGCTTCGTTTCGTCGCGAACGCCGATCTGCTTCATTTCGACGCGGGTTTGGAACTCGGCGGCCAAGGCGCGGACGAGTTCGCGGAAGTCGACGCGACCGTCGGCGACGTAATAAACGACGACGCGTTCGCCGCCGAAAATCCGCTCGACGCGAACGAGCGTCATTTCGATTTTCATTCGACGAATAATTTTCAAACAGCGTTCGAAATCGTCTTTTTCTCCGGCTTTAATTTTGCGCAGTTCGTATTCGTCCGATTCGTCGACGCGACGCGCAAACGTCGTCGGCGAAGTAAGATTCGGGATTTGCGCGATTTTTTCGTCGTCCGTTTCGCAAAGAATCGTCGCGGCTTCCAAACCGCGAGCCGTTCGAACGATCGCTTTAACGCCGTGAAAGAATCCGCGAGCCGTCTCGTCGTCGCACTCGACGACCCCAAGGTTGCGCATCGCGCCGTACCGAACGACAAATTTCTTCATAAAACGAGTGAATAAATTAGTTAACTAAAATAAGGAACCGCGTCTCGTCGGCGTTCGGCGAACGTCTTGGAGACGCGGCGTCGTAAAATGCGAACGCTAAGGCCGCTTTGACCGTCAAGCGTTCGACTTACGCGCTTCCGCCGTTGAGCGAGAGCGGGCGGCGTCGGCGCTCGACGCGGTAAAAACGACTAGAAAAGTTCGTCGATCTTGTCGTAACCGTTTTGATAATTCGGTTTGACGAGTTCGGCGAGACCCGGCGTTTTGAGTTGATCGAGGTTCGTGATCTTGAGGTTCTTGGCGTCCCATTCGATCTTTTCGCCCTTGACGCCGGCTTTCGGCGCGGCCCAAATCGCGAGGTTGCCGAGGAGAATCGTTTCGGTGAGCGGCCCGGCGTGGTTCGCGAAGTTCGACCAGCAGATTTCCGGTTTCCCTTCCCAAATGGCGTTGAACCATTCGTACTTGTGGCGGGCGTCGTCGCCGCGACCTTGTTCGTCGATCGGCGCGATGACGAAATCGGTATCCTCTTCCTTCAAGCGCGGGATTTCTTTGCCGCCCTTTTCGCGGAACGTTCCGTCGAGCCCGGCGCCCTTGGAACCGATCACGAACGTGCTGTTGCCGCCGACGTTTTCGAAACCGTATTCGGCCATTTTCGCTTTGTCCGGCGTTTGCGACGAGTCGTACCAAACGAACTTAATCGGGCCGCGCCAATCGTTGGCCGGGAATTCGAATTCGGTCGTGGAGCGAGCCGGGAAGGAGTCGAAGTCGTGGCCGGAGCTGGTCGCGACGACGCTGGTCGGGTTCGCGAGTTGAACGCCCTTGAAGATCATATTGACGTTGTGGCAAGCCATATCGCCGAGCGCGCCGGTGCCGAAGTCCCACCAACCGCGCCATTGGAAGGCGTGGTAAATGCCCGGCCAGTATTCGCGTTTCTTGGCGACGCCGAGCCAAGCGTCCCAATCGAGGTTCTTGAGCGCGTCGGCGATTTGCTTTTTCTTGTCGGCGATTTCGTCGTCGGCGATATCCGGGTCGTTTTGGCGAATTTGCGCGGCGAATTTTTCCATCGTCATCGCGCGGTTCGGGCCTTGCGCCCAAATCGGGCGGTTCGTCCAAACGTGGACTTCGGTAATGTCGCCGATGACGCCGGCGCGGTATTGAGCGGCGTTTTTGCGGAGGCCGTCGTCGACGCTCCCTTGGTTCCCCATTTGCGCGCAGAGGCCGGTTTTCTTGGCGAGTTCGGTGAGCCAACGCGCTTCGTAAATGGTGCGGGTGAGCGGTTTTTGCGTGTAGACGTGTTTGCCCATCTTCATCGCGGCGGCCGTTTGGATCGCGTGCATATGGTCCGGCGTGCCGATCGTAACGGCGTCGAACTTGTCGCCCATTTCGGCGTACATATCGCGGTAGTCGACGTATTTTTTCGCGTCTTTGAACTCGTTTCCTTTGCCGTCGAGCGTGCGTTTGTCGACGTCGCAGATCGCGACGACTTTGCCGTAGTAACCGGCGTGGGTAATGTCGCCGCCGCCCTTGCCGCCGACGCCGACCCCGGCGACCGCGACGCTTTGGAGGGCCGAAGCGCGCGCTTGTTTACGGAAGTTTCCGGCCCCGACCAAAAAACCGGCGCTCGCGACCGCGGAGGTCTTCAGGAAATCGCGACGATTCGCTTGCATAATCGCTCCTTTGTATTAGTGCGGAAAATTAGGAGAAAGGGGGAAACGGCGCCCGCCGAGCGCGAGAACGCCGCGTCGCCGCTGATAACGTTTGTTATTTTGACGGATTTTTCGCGAAAAATCAAGCGCGCCGAGCCGTTTTGAGCGATTTTTTTCAAAATTTTTCGATTTAGCGCGGCTTTTGACCGTCGTCGGTCAAGCGGAACGTTAATTTAGGCGATTTGCGCAAGCCGGGCGTACCTTTGGGAAGACGCGTAAAAAAAACGACGCGATTTTGGCAACCGCGTCGTTTTAGGAAAACTCGTATCGATTTTATCGTTGCGTCTTGCGTTTTTCGATAGGCGACTCCTTGACGCGTTCGCGTCGGTTAAAGGGGAAAAGCCGTTGTGAAAAGGAAGTTTTTGGATGAATTTGAAAGGCGGCGTCGAAGCGATTAACGTCGCGGAGCGCGAGCGTTTTGGTCGCGGTTCGGCGCTTGACCGCGGACGACGGCGGGACGTCCCGGCGCCGTCCGCGCGGCGATTTGCGGGCCTTTGCCTTTCGGCGGGGCGACGACGATCGGTCGCGGAGCCGGTTTGAGCGGGGCGACGACGATCGGTCGCGGGGTCGGTTTGGGCGGGGCGACGACGATCGGTCGCGGGGCCGGTTTGGGCGGGGCGACGACGATCGGTCGCGGGGCCGGTTTGGGCGGGGCGACGACGATCGGCGGGCAGCGATCGCAGCAATCGTCGTTATTGCCGATATTAAGGCTGAAACAACCGAGGTTCAAGCTGAAGCCGAAATCGTCGGCTTTCGCGGCGTCGGTCGGGAGAGCGAAGAGCGCGGCGCCGAGGAGCGCGGCCAAGGGCCAAATGAAAGCGTTGCGGCGGCGACGGTTGCGGTTGTTCGCGAGGTTGGCGTTCTTTTTCATCGTTGCGTCTCCTAAAAAGCGTTTTTCGCGGGTTTTCGAAACGAAAACGCGCCGAGTTTTTGCGTTGTTAAACTGTTTGGCGAAAAGTGTTTGCGTCGGTTGTTTTATCGTTTGTTTCCTTCGTCCGACAAGGTTAATTACGCGAAACGGCGCCAACTTTACCGAAATTTTTTCGTTTTTCTAAAATTTTTACGAAAATAATAAAATGGGTAAAATACGACGAATAGGCAAACGCCGGCGCGCGGCGAACGTTGGAAATTTTTTCAAGAGAGGACGAATCGAAGAAAAGGCGAACGTCAAGAAACGAAAAACGCCGCGAGACGTAAACTCGCGGCGTTTAAAATGTTAAAACGTTGAAACTTTAGAAACGGGGCCCGCCCGGTCTCGGGCCTCCGGGACGCGGCCCGCCCGGTCGCGGCCCTCCGTGCGGCGGGCCGATATGCGGTCGCGGCGGCGGGGGCGGCGGAGCGAAACGCGGTCGCGGCGGCGGGAAGTAGTAACGCGGCGGCGGAGCGTAATATCGCGGCGGCGGGGGCGGCGGGTAATAATACCGCGGCGGGGGCGGCGCGACGTCAACCGGGCCCGGGTCGGTCGCGTAAAAGAAGGAACCGCGTCCGAAGTTCAACGAAATACCGAAATCGGCGGCCTTCGACTCGATCGGAACGCTCAACGCTCCGATCGCGACGGCGCCGACAAAAAACGCTCCTCGGAGCGCGCGTCGTAAACGGCGTTCGGCGGAAGTTTTCATCGGTTGCATCCTCGCAAAGTTGGGAAACGGTCGAACGACCGCTTCGAAAGAGCGAAACTGAAAATCGACGAAAGCGCCGCGTCGAAAACGTCGCGAACGCTTTTCCTTATTGTATGCGTCGACTTTCCGTTCGACGCGTAAAACGGCGAAAAAAGTCCCGATTTTTTCAATTTTGCGCGAAATTTCTTCTTTCGACGGCGAAAATTAGCGTCGACGAACGCTTTTGGGCGCGAAAATCGGGCGCCGTCGACAAAAAAAGCCGCCGTTCGAACCGGAAAAGATTCGAACGGCGGCGTTTCGACGTTTAGCGCGTCGCGACTTTGCGAGAGAAAGACGCGCCGACTATTCGGCCGGGACTTCCGGCGTTTCGGCTTCGAGCGCTTCGGTCGCGACCGGCGCTTGAGCGTCGGCTTCGCCTTCGACCGCTTCGACGGCGGCTTCCGCTTTGTCGGCGGCTTGCGCTTTCATCAGGTTGCCGTACCCGACGACGATGGTCGAGTAAAGGAGCGTAAAGATCGCGAAGCCGAGAATGAACTTCGTGAAACGGCTCGTGCCCTTCCATTCGCGCAGAGCGAGACCCCAGATGGAGCTAAAGATAATGATCGACGCCATATGCAGCGTCCAGCTGGAGAATTGGAATTCGCCCATCTTCGTTTCGCCCATCGAGTAGAAGAAGAATTGCATGTACCAGGTGAGCCCGGCCAGTCCGGCGAAGAAGTAGTTCCAAGCCATATTGACGCGATGCGTCGCCGGTTCGCCTTCTTTATCGGCGTTCGGGTTCTTGACTTCCGGATTGAAGAATTGGTACGCCGTCTTGTTTTTCGCGAGGAGAATACCGCACCAAATCGCGTTCGAGGTCAGCCCGCCGAGGAGAACGACGCAAAGTTTCGGGAGTCCGACCCAAAGGTCGCCGGTGCCGTGCGCTTTCGAGATGACGGCCAGCGGTTCGGCGGCTTGGAGCCCGTAGGCCATGCACGCGCTGAAAACGCCGGAAATCGTCGCGACGGTCAAACCTTTGACGAAGTTAAACTCTTGAATCGCCGCTTTTTTCGCTTCGGCGTCCATTTCGCGTTCCTTCGACGTTCCGGCGATCGCGGCCAAGATAACGCCGATCATGCAGACGCCGAGACCGAGCATCGTAACGACGAACGCCGGGTCGGTCTTCATCGACTCGACGAACGTGCCGCTAACGATCGGCGGCATAATCGTCCCTAAGACGGTGCAGTAGCCGAGCGCGATCGCCATCCCGAGCGACATCCCGAGGTAGCGCATCGTGAGGCCGAACGTCAACCCGCCGATTCCCCAAAGGGCGCCGAAGAGGTACGCGAGCCCCATCGCTTGCGGCGCGGTCGAGAACGCTTCGGCGAGGGACGGAAAGAGGCCTTTCGTCAAGCAAAGGGCGAGAATCCAAGGCGCGATCAACCAAGAAACGATACCGCCGGCGAGCCAGTAAACTTCCCAGCTCCAACGCTTAACCGCTTTGTACGGCACGTAGAACGACCCGGACGCGAGCCCGCCCAGCCAGTGGTAAATAACTCCGACAAATACGCTCGGCATACGATTTTCCTTTCCGAAAAACGGATATTGGACGTAAAATAAGGGGCCTAGGCGCGAAGAAAAGCGTCGACCCGGCAAGCGCGACGTTGTTAACGGTTGAGCGCGCTTTTTCCAAATTGTACCCGAAATCGCGTCGAAGCGCAAGCGGCGAAGCGTTTTTGTCGAAAATTTGGCGAAAATTTTTTCGCGGCGAGCGTTAAAACGGAGAGACGGCGCAAAGTTTGGCGGTCGCGCGGTTTGGCGAGGCGGCGAAACCGGAAAATTAACGCTTGGGCTCTTATTTTTTCCTTATTAATATTGTCAAAAATCGGGAATCCGACTAAAATGAAAGTTGTACGCGCAAAATTTTCGCGACGGAAGCGACCGCCGCCCAACGTTTTGCGCGGCGAGGAATTTTGACGAATAAAAGGAACGATATGAGCTTTTCTCGCGGTTTTTCGACGCGACGCGGTTTTTCGCGTCGGCGTTCGGTTATTTTAACGCTGGGGTTGGCGGCGCTTTGCGTCGCGGCGGTTTCTTGGGCTCAAGAGGTTCGCGAGTGGAAGAGTTCCGCCGGGAAGCCGATTCCGATTTCCAAAACCGAAAATCTCGTCGGCGCGCTCGACCTTTCCGACGATTCCGACCCGACGAAAGTTACCGTCGAAACGGCGGCCGGGAAGCGGTATAAGTACCCGTTGGCGAAGTTGAGCGCCGACGACCGAAAATACGTCGAAGCCGAGCGCGCGAAAAAAGCCGCTCCGCCGGAAGACGATTTCGTCGCCGACCCCGATTTGATCGCCGTCGAGGAGGAAACGCGATCGACGCGAACCGGCGGCGATTCGACTTCGAACTCGGACGGTCGGCGAGCGTTGGCGGCGGTTCCGAAGGACGGCGTCAAACGGGCGCTTCTCGTCGGCGTCGACGAATACGCGGAGTTCGCCGACCTGAGCTTTGCCGTCGCGGACGTCGAAGCGATTCGCGAACGCCTTGTCGCGCTTGGATTTAAGCCGGAAAATATCGTCGAGCTGAAGTCGACGAGTCCGCTGAACCTTATTCCGACGCAGCGCAATATCGACCGCCAAATCGACGCGCTCCTGAACTCCGCCGGGCCGAACGACTTGCTCTTCCTGCATTTCTCCGGACACGGCTTCCAAACGAACGGCGCCGTTCGTTTCGCGCCGCTCGACGCGGTCGCGACCGGCGACGAGGAAGTCGTCGACGCGGAAACGACGATTTCTTTAACGGAAATTATGGAGCGTTTGAAAACGTCGAAAGCGAAGTTTAAGTGGATGATTATCGACGCTTGCCGCGAGAACCCGACCGGAACGCGGAGCGCCGCGGCGTCGGCGAAAGCGCTGAAAAACATCGACCCGCCGCCGGGGATGCTCGTGTTGCAAAGCTGTTCGGAGGGCGAGCTTAGCTTCGAGGACGCGGACGCCGGGCGCGGGCTCTTCACCGGACGCCTGCTCGAAGCGTTCGACGGCAAAGCGGATTTGGACGACGACGGAATCGTCTCGGCGCAAGAAGTTTGCAAGTACGCGAGAGACCAAACGTTAGCGGCGAGTAAAACCCGTTTCCCCGCGCCGCAAACCCCGCGTATGTCCGCCGTCGATTTCGGCGACTTCGTCGTCGCGGACGACCTGAAAAAAGACGGCCTAACCCGCGAAGAGTGGGCGCAAGCGCAAACGCTGTACGAAGAAGCGGTAAAGGCGACCGAAGCGGAAAAGTACGCGACGGCGCAGGAAAAAATCGACGCCGCGCTCGCGATCGTCGCCGCCGTCCCGGACGCCAACGCCGAGAAAAAACGCTACGCCTACCAAAAAAAGATTGTCGAACGATTTTTGAACCTCGAAACGCCCGCCTCCGCGTTCAAATGGGAGTTCGACGAAAACGGCGCGACGCTTTGCGGTTTCAAAGGCGAAGCGCTCGAAAATATCGTTATCCCGGCCAAAGTCGACGGCAAGCCGGTCGTCGCGATTGGCTATCGCGCGTTTTTTGATTGCGACGTGTTGAAATTGGTTTCGTTCCCGGACGGCTTGCAAACGATTGACGATATCGCGTTTTACCGTTGTATAGCGTTGGAATCGGTTTCGTTCCCTGACGGCTTGCAAACGATTGGCGCTGGCGCGTTTGAGGATTGCTTGGCGTTGGAATCGGTTTCGTTCCCGGACGGCTTGCAAGCGATTGGCGGTAGCGCGTTTAACAGTTGTATAGCGTTGCAATCGGTTTCGTTCCCGGACGGCTTGCAAACGATTGGCGGTAGCGCGTTTAAGGATTGCTCCGCGTTGGAATCGGTTTCGTTCCCGGACGGCTTGCAAACGATTGGCGGTAGCGCGTTTGGGGGGTGCGCCGTGTTGCAATCGTTCTCCGCTTCCGCGACGCATCCGGTTTTCCGCGTCGTCGACGGCGTCCTTTTCACTGCGGACGGTAAAACGCTCGTCGCTTACCCGAGCGGGCGCAAAGCGGAAACTTACCGCGTCCCGGACGGCGTCGAAACGATTGGCGCTGGCGCGTTTGAGGATTGCTTGGCGTTGGAATCGGTTTCGTTCCCTGACGGCTTGCAAACGATTGGCGATAACGCGTTTTCCAATTGCGACGCGTTGCAATCGGTTTCGTTCCCTGACGGCTTGCAAACGATTGGCGATTACGCGTTTTCCCGTTGCGACGCGTTGAAATCGGTTTCGTTCCCGGACGACTTGCAAACGATTGACAATCGCGTGTTTTACGATTGCAAAGCGTTGCAATCGTTCTCCGCTTCCGCGACGCACCCGACTTTCCGCATCGTCGACGGCGTCCTTTTCACTGCGGACGGTAAAACGCTTGTCGCTTACCCGGTCGGGCGTAAAGCGGAAACTTACCGCGTCCCGGACGGCGTCGAAACGATTGGCAAAAACGCGTTTTACACTTGCGACGCGTTGAAATCGGTCGCGTTCCCGGACGGCTTGCAGACGATTGGCGATAGCGCGTTTTACTATTGCGACGTGTTGAAATCGGTTTCGTTCCCTGACGGCTTGCAAACGATTGGCAAATACGCGTTTTACTGTTGCAACGCGTTGAAATCGGTCGAACTGCCTCGTGAAACGAAACGCGCCCAAAACGCGTTACCGGGCGGTTGCGAAGTCCGCGTTCGCTAGCGTCGGACGACGTTTGAAAGTTCAACGTCGATAAAACTTAACGCCGCTCGACGGTTGCGCGTCGGGCGGCGTTTTCGCGTTTGGGCGGGGCGGGACCGACGCGCTTTCCGAGGGCGCGAGCGGTCAGTCGGTTAGGTAGTCTAGGGTGATCGGCGAGAGGTCTTCGCTGAACGGCGGGGCTTTCGGGTTGAGGATCGTTCCTTGGCTCGGGTCGTTCGGGTCGAGGTAGGCGTTCGGGTCGATCGGGCCGTTCCAAAGGCGACGAATCGTTCGGACGACGCGGGAAGCGGTCGCGTCGGCGCTTCGAAGGTCGCGCTCCGTCCAAGGCCCGCCGAACGCTTGCGTTTTCGCGCCCTTCGTCAAGACGATATACCCCAACGCGACTTTCGTTGCTTCGAGGTCTTCCCGCGAGCGCGCGCCGTCGTAATGTTCGAACAAAATTTCCCGGAAAAAACGTCGGTAAAGCGGGAGTTGCAGGTCGACCCAATCGAACGCCGGGCCGGTTTCGGCGTCGAGCGCGGCGCTTTGCGGCGATTGCGTCGATTGGGAGGAAACGGCGTTTTGCGTTGTTTGCGGGAAGCGGGAAGCGTCGGCGCTTTGCGGCGTTTGCGGAACGTTCGGCGCGGGCGTTATCCCGAATTTTTCGAGCGTTCGAAGGGGCGCCGAAAGACGCGGCTTGGCGCGGCGGCGGTGCTTGTCGTCGGCGACGTTGCCGAGCCGCGTCGTAAAGAGGGCGGTTTGCGTTTCGTCGTCGAAAACGTCCGGCGCGAACTCCGAAATCGGCTCTTTCGACGGGCGGCCCTCCTTCGCCGTATCGAACGTTTTATAGTCGAAGACGAACCAACGGTTTTCGCGCGGGTCGTAATCGATTCGGTCGAGTCGACCGAAAATCTCGACCGGGCGTCCTCCGCCGACGTCGAACGTAATCGAGCCGGAACGCGGCGACGCTTCGACGAACTTGATTTGACGTCCGGAGCGCCGCCAAAGCGCCTGCCAACGCGCGAACGCGTCGAGACGCGAGCGGATTTGCTCGATTTGAACCCGAACGAACGGCGACGAAAGCTCGTTAAAATAACGGCTTGCAACGACGTCGAGACGTTCGCTCAACCAAGCGGAGATCGCGTCGGCGTCGGTCGAATCGCGAATTTCCGGCGCGACGCCGAAGTCGCGAAGCGCGTCGTGCGCGAGCGTTCCGAAGGCGGCGGCGTTCATTTCGGCGGTCGTTTCCGGCGCCGCGGCGCGCAGGTTGAGAGCGCGGCGGAGGAAATATCGGTACGGACAAGCTAAAAAGTCGCGAAATTCCGTTACTTTCATTTTGCTCGGCGCCGGGCCGGTCGTTCGGAGAATCGGAACGCTAAACCCGACCGGGCGCGGCGGTTCGGACGGCGACGGCGACGGCGGGCCGACGGCGAGACGCGTCGCGGCGTTCGCGACCGACGTCGTTTGAATCGGCGTTTCGACGCTTTCGGCGTCCGCGTTCGCGGTTGCGTTCGCGCCGGCGTTTTCAACGTCGTTTCCGGCGTCGGCGACCAACGGCGCTTTCGGGAACGGTCGCCCGAGTTGGCGCGCTTCGAGTTCGGCGAGATCGTTCGAACCGCCGCCCGCGAAGAAACGGCAAACGCGCGGGGGGACCTTTTCCGGCGCCGTCGCGAACGCGAACCGACTCGGCGTTTTCGGGTCGTTTTGGAGGGAGCGGCGCCCGAAAACGACGAAGAAATTCCGCTTCGACGCGGCCAACGCCGACGTAAGGCAAGCGTCGCGAGCGAACCGGCGGCGCGCGTCTTCGAGCCCGAGTTCGCGGCGCGTTTCGTTCGGGAGGAAGAGGTCGCTCGACTTCGACGACGGAACGATTCCTTCGTTGAACCCGGTCAAAATAAGGTTCGGCGCGTCGTCGAACGGCAAGTCGAGCCAACCTTGCAACTCGACGAGGTCGGCGCCGGGGAAGGGCGGAATCGTCGTTTTCGCGAGTTCCTTCAAGATCGTTCGAATCGCGTCGGCGCCGGTCGCGTCGGCGGTCAACTCTTGCGGAATCGCTTCGAACTTGTCGAACTCTTGGTGGAGCGCGGCGAAAAACGCGTCGACTTGCGCCGCCGCTTCGGACGTTCGGGCGCCCGGCTCCGGTTCCGGGTAAATTTTGCAAAGGAAGTTCGAGAGAATCGGCGCCCAGTCGGCGATCGGAAGGCGGCGTTGATTCGTCTTCCAACGGAAACTTTCGGCGAAATCGTCTTTCGCGAACGCGAGCGGGCCGGAGAAAACGTCGTCCGCTTCGTCGACGTTAAAGTCGGCGGCGTCGAGTTTTAGCGCGTCGAGGTTCCCGGTTTGCGCGTCGACGGGGGAACGCTTGAACGTCGGTTCGACGGCGGCGAGCTTTTCGCGTTGGAGCGGCGCGACGTTTGAATCGCAAAAGGGTTCGAGCGCTCGGTCGATTAAAATCGCGACTTTGCGCAAGAGGCGAAATTCGGCGTTTTGGCGCGGCGCGTCTTCGTTCTTGTACTCGAACCAACGCCCGTCGACGCGAGTCGGCAGGAAGGTCGCGCGGTAACGGTCGAACTCGGAGAGCCAATCGCCGGGAACGAACGGCGTTTCGGGCGACTCGGCGGCGCTCGCGTCGGTCGACGTTTCGACGTCGTTAATATTAAGGGGAACGTCGGCGAGTTCCGCGTCTTCGTCGAACGGGGCGTCGTCGCCGAAATCGGGGGGAAGTTCGTCGTCGAACCAAACGCCTTCCTCCGCTTCGTCGAGCGCGGAACCGGGCGCGACCGCCGCCGACTCTTCCGCTTCCGCCGCGTCCGAGCGTCCGTCGTCGAGCGAAGCGAACCGCCAGTTGCGAATCAAATATTCCTCGACGTCGGAGCGGCGCGCCAATTCTTCGAGCGCCGAAAAAGAACGCGTTTCGAGATAGTCGGCGACGTTGCGCAAAAGTTGAAAAACGCGATTTTGCGTCGCCGGCGAACCTTGCGCGCGAATCGTTTCGTACCCGACGTCGCGGAGGGAGCGTTCGAGGAACGGAACGACTTCCGCGTCCGGAACGCCGAGCGTTAGCGAGTCGGCGGGGATGGGCTCGTACCGCCAATCGGGGACGGCGTTCGCGTCGCCGTTGTCGCCGTTTGCGTCGTTTTTGACCGGAACTTTCGACAGTTCGCGAACGAGGAGCGCGGCGGCTTGCGCTTGCTCGACCGGGCCGTCGACTTGGAAGATGCGGCGGTCGGGAAGCGGGATTTCGGCGGTCTCCCAAGCGTCCGGGATAACGACGCCGAACTCGTCGAAGCGGTCTTGGAGCGTTTCCGGCGCGAAAACGAAGAACGAAATTTGGGCGCCGAGCGCTTCAAAAATCGCCTTTTGTTGGCGGTTTAAGTCGACCGCGCCGACGACGATATAACGCTTCGCCGCGCCGTTTTCGAACCCGCCGCCGACCGAAACGCCGATTTCGCCGCTAAGAAGCGCCGCCGTTCGCGCAAGGTTGAGGTCGGTTAAGTCGAAACGCGCCAACTCGTTGCGATAAAGCGCGGCGATTTGGCCGAGCGACTCCCAACGCTCCGTTTCTTCCGGCAAGTTCCGGCGTCGCGTCGACGCGGCGACCGCCGAAAAGTCGCGGTTCTCCGACGCGAGTTCGTCCGCGAGGTCGACGAAGATTTGCGCCAATTCGAGTTGCGCCGCCCAATTCGACTCCGCCGGGAGCGATTTGATCAGCGCGCGGCTCTTCTCCGGTTCGGCGTCCGAAAATTCGCGCAGCGCCCGACGCATACAGAGGAGGCGCGTCGGACGAGCGGCGACCCGTTTCCGCGGCGGATAAAGGAATTCCGGCGCGGCGCCGACCGTTAAGTACGTCGGCGGCGTCCAGTCGGGCGCGACCGAACCGGCTTGAATCGCTCGTTCGACTTCCAACTGCAAATACGCTTCCAAAGTGCGGATCGCGCGGCGGCCCGGCAAGACGAAAACAAGGTCGCCGAGATCGAGCGACGGCGGAAACGTCGCGCCGTTCGACGTTAAACTGGCGGTTTCGGGCAAACTTTGCGTTCGCAAGCGCGCCGTCTCCGTCGAAACGACAAACGAAGCGACCTGCGGCAAAAACGGGCGCGACCAATCGAAAAAGACGCGTTGCATCGGCAAAGCTCCAAAGCCCAAAAAACTCTAAAAACGTTCCCGACGAACGCTCGACGAGCGCAAGGAACGAAAAAATAACGACGGATAAGCGTTGGTTGGGGCGAAATTGCGTTAGCGTCGCGTTAACGGAATAAAAACGCGAAATAAGCGCAAAATAGGAGCGCGCCGACGCCCATCGCGACCAACGTCCAATAAAGTTGCGGCGAAGGCGG
Source organism: Thermoguttaceae bacterium (assembly GCA_017436025.1). Taxonomy (GTDB): domain Bacteria; phylum Planctomycetota; class Planctomycetia; order Pirellulales; family Thermoguttaceae; genus RUG369. The sequence goes on along the minus strand of JAFSDX010000062.1, from coordinate 35,300 downwards.
CTGATCGAGGTAATCGTCGGCTTCCTCCGCTTTTTTGCGAGCGAGGAACGCGAGAACGTCGGCGGGCGTTTCCGAATTTTCCGCCGCTTCTTCGCCGTCCGGGAACTCGAAATCGCACCATTCGCAACGCTTCGGAAATTTCGGAACGAACGCTTCGGAACAGACGTAACAAACGGCGACCAACCCTTTTTCGAAGAGGTTTTCCGGTTCTTGCGTCTTCGCCGCCGCGTCGCCGCCGGTTTCCCCGCTTCCGCAAACGCAAGAGTCGCCGCCGGTTTCCCCGCTTCCGCAAACGCAAGAGTCGCCGCCGGTTTCCCCGCTTCCGCAAACGCTTCGTTCCGCCGGTTCCGATTCGACGGCGCGTTTCGAACGACCGACGTCGGCCCAAGCGCGAGTTTGGCGGCGCGACGCGGAAGAGCGCCGACCGCAACCGCAAGAACAACCGAAGTTTTCTTCTTCGTCGAAAAGTTCGGCGTCGCGCGCTTTTTCTTCGTCGGAGCGGAAGTCCCAAAAATTATTGTCGCCGAGCGGAAAGAGCGTCCCGGACGTTTTGCAAATCGGGCAGCGGGTAACGCGGCGGCGACCGCAATCGGGACAGCGCGGCCAAACGGCGAGCGCTTCGCGGAACGTTTCGTCGTTTTCAAAATTGTCGCGATATTCGAGCGCCGTTTTCAAAAAATCGTCGTCGATCGGCGGTTCGAACGGGTTTTCTTCTAATTCGGATTTAAGCGCCATCGAAAAAACCTCGCAAAATTCAATAAAATAGGGAAAAAAGTCGCGGCAAGGAACCGACGACGAAACGAGCCGTCGTTCGGAATTATAATCTTTTTTTAACGTCGACGCAAGCGCCGGAAAAAGCGGCCGCCCGTTCGAAACGACAAAAAAAGACCGCGTCGACGCAAAAACGACGCGGTCTCGAACGATAAACGGGGAACGGGGAACGAAACGAAACGTCAAACGACGCGACGTTTCGACGGCGGCGGCAACAGCGACGCGCCGTTTTCGTCGACGACGCGGAGTTGGATCGACTCCGATTCGTCGGTCGCGTCTTGTTTCGCGTTCGCTTTATCCGCTTCGCGAGCGGCGTCGCGCGCTTCGCCGACGGTCGGAAGAACGGCGCGTTCGGCGGTGATTCCGCGGGTCGTCGTCGCAAGGAAACGAGCCATTTCGAGCCCGACGCCTTCGGTGTGTTCGCGTTCGATTTTCTCGACGATTTCGCGCCAATTCAAACCGCTTTTATAAATGACGCGATAAATCGCCTTCAATTTGCGAACGTCGGCGGTCGAGAAACCGGCGCGGCGCAACCCGACCGAGTTCAGCCCGACGACTTGGCTCGAAAGACCGTCGACGGTAACGAACGGGGGAACGTCGCGAACCAAGTGCGCTTGCCCGCCGACCATCGCGAACGCGCCGATGCGGACGAACTGGTGCGCGCCCGCCGCTCCGGAAACGAACGCGCGGCGTCCGACCGAAACGTGCCCGGCCAACATCGCGTTGCTCGCCATAATGACTTCGTCGGCGATACGACAGTCGTGCGCGACGTGAACGTTCGTCATCAGCATGCAGTCGTTCCCGACGACGGTCGAGTCTTCGACGCGCATCGAGCGGTGAATGGTAACGTTTTCGCGAATCGTGCAACCGTCGCCGATAATGACGCCGCCGCAATCTTCTTCGCTCAATCCGACGCATTGCGGGAGACCGCCGATCGTCGCGCCCTCGAAAATATGGTTGTTTTTGCCGATAACGACGCCTTTTTTGATCGAAACGCGCGCTTCCAAAATGCAGCCGTCGCCGATCGTCGCGCCGTCTTCGACGACGCAAAACGGGCCGATTTGAACGTCTCGGCCGATTTTCGCGTTCGGCCCGACAAACGCTAACGGGTGAATTTGCACTTCCTTTTGCCTTTTTCTTCGAGGAGGTTGGGAGGAGCGCGGCGTTCGGCGGTTCTTTGCGATTCTTTTCGGAACCGACCGAAGACTGCGGCGCGCCGTTGGGCTCCCGCGCGTCGAACGACGCCGGCGTCGCGGGTCGACGCGGTTTCGCGACGACGACTCTATCATAACGAATAGCTTTCGACTTGAAAACCCCGATTTTCGGAAAAATCGCGATTTTTTCCACTTTTTAACTCGCAACCGCGAATCGAGCGAAACGAGACGAAAAACGCGACCGAAGACGGCGGCGCGCGTTGAGACGAGATAGCGAGATTAAATAAAAAGGGAAAAAGGAGGAAGAGGGAAAAGAGAGGAAAGATGAGACAAGCGGTCGGGGAAGCGGGGAGCGCGACGGAAAAAAAGACGAGACGCGCGTCGGCGTAATCGTTAAAACCGGCGAAATCCCTTGGCCGCGTCGAGAAGGTTGGGGCTTTAACGCGCTTTTTCTCGATTTAGCGTTCTCGAAGAGACGATGCTTAAAACGGCGTTCTCTCCGAAGAGCGTCGAACGGAATCGACTTTCCTAGAACGCGACGCGTTGTTGAAAAAGCGCGTTCATCGTTTTTGAGATTGATAACAATGAAAAAAGAGTGGTTTTTGGCGTTGGTTTGTCTTTTGGGAGGCGTCGGCGCGGACGTCGCGTCTCGTTCCGTCGAGGCTTCCGACGTCGAAGCGGTCGCGTCGACGCGCGTCGAGTCGTTGCTCGTCGAAGCGAAGAAGTTGAGCGACGCCGCGAAGAAAAATTATTCTCCGCGATACGATCGAACGGTCGCCGACGCGAGACGAACGGCGCGCGAGAAAATCGTCGCGTTGGAGGAATACGCGGCTAAAAATCCGGGCGATCGCCAAACGCGAAGTTTTCTCGACGAGTTGCGTCGACGCGGTTTGACGGGCGACGAGGTTTCGGCGCAAGCGTTCCGAACGGGCGCCGAGTGGGCGGCTCGTTACGTCGCGACTTGTTCGCTTCCGAAGGAAAAAGCGCCGAACGAGGTCGTCGTCGCTTTGCAGCGTTACGTCGAAGCGAGCGCGCGAACGAGCGAAACGCTTTCGAAGGAAGAGGCCGAGCTTTTCGAAGAGGAGCGCGTTTATTTCGGCGAGATTTGCGATTATTTTGTCGACTGCTTGCGGACGTATTTGCGCGAAAACGATTTGGAATCGCTCGACGCGGTAACGTTCGCGCTGGCCGAGTTGAATTATTGTCAGCCCGAATCGCCGTCGGTCGAGGAAATTGTTGCGAAAACGCGTTCGTGTTTTAAAAAGCCGAATTTCTACTTGGAAATCGACGAGCCGACGTTGTCGTCTTTCGCCGGTCGTCCGATCGACGAACGGTTTGTCGTTTGCGAAAACATTCGCGGCGCGCAAGCGAGCGGCGTCGGGCGTTTGACCGGCGATATGACCGTCAAATTGCGCGAAAACGCCGACAAGGCGGAACTTTGTCTCGCGCTTTCCGCCTCGGTCGCGACGCGAACGGTCGGTTCGTCGCGAGGGGTGCGCGTCGATTCCGACAATTTTGGGCGAGTTTGCGCCGAAAAAACGGTTTTTTGGGGCGAACGCGGTTTGGAAACGTCGCCGAGCGTCGCTCGCGGAACGATGAAAACGCGCGTCAACGGCGTCGATTCGGATCGTCTTATGCCGTTGGGCGGGCTCGTCGTGCAAAACAAGGTCGCGAAAGAGATTCCGAAAACGGAGCAAGAGTCGGCGGCGCGGATGAGCGCTCGCGTCGCGGCGCAGCTCGACGAAGAGGCGAACCGGCAAATCGTCGAATTTAACAAGCGTTGGTCGCGCACTCGGAACGTCGCGTCGCCGGAGAAGCGCGCCGTTCGGGGCGTCGAGTCGCGAACCGAAAAGGAACGCCTTTATTTTTCTTGTTTGGTCGGTCGCGCCAATCAGCTGGCCTCGCCCGACGACGCGCTCGCCGCTTGGCTTCGCGTCGTCGACCGACGCAAGCGCGACGCGGAGGCGACCGCCGACTCCGGAACGGCGCGTCCTAACGACGCGGAGCTGCCGCGCGAAGCGACCGTCGCGAAACGGTATTCGAGTTCCGTCGAGCGCGACCGCGTTTTGGAAAACGTTCGCGGAGCCGTTTCGTTGCGAGCGCATCAGAGCGCGCCGAACAACGTCGCTTTCGTCGCCTTGGCCGGATTGGCGTTTAACGGCGGCGATATGGGCGACGCGTTGCTCGCCCGTTTTCCGGGCGTCGATCCCGCCGACGCGAACGAATTTTTGAAGCGTTACCAAGCGAATAAAAAAGTCGAGGGCGAAACGCGCGACGCGCCGGACGAAAAGCTCGTCTATCAGTTCGCGCAAGACCGACCGTTCTCCGTCCGCTTCGCCGACGACAAGGTCGTTACGCGGCTTCGCTTCGATTCGTTCGAGCGCGACGGGCGGGTTTGGCGCGGCTTGGAAATTCGGTTTGCGTACCGTATCGAGCGCGAAAACGGTCGCTTTTCTTTCCGTCGCGAATCGATCGACGCGATTCCGCTCGGGCTCGACGAAACGGCCCCGATTCCGGCGCGTTTCCAAGCGTTTCGCAGCGTCGTTTTGAACTTGCTCGACGACGTCGTTCTCGACGAGTACGTCGTCGACGAGTTGCCGATCGTCGATTGGGGGACGAACGAAACGTTGGGGTATTTGAAGCCGATTTCGATGCGCGCGCAAGACGGATGGTTTGAAACGGAATTTTCGTTTCGGGAAGCGAAGTAAAGCGCGATAAAACGTCTTTGGAACGATTAAGCGATTAACGAACGGGCGACGGAGGGAAAACTTTCGTCGTCCGTTCGTTTTTTTTGCGTTTGTTTCGCTTGAAGGGCGGGCCCGCGCGACGGGGTGAAGGAGCCGTTATATTTTATCTGTTTTGGCTAGATTGCTTGTTTTCCCCGTCTTGCGTTATCGCTCTTTTTTTGACAATCCGATTAAGCCTTTTGAAGGCGATAATTGGAATTCTATATTCGACAAATACGGCGGAAAAGTTGTGAAAATTTTTGAAAAAAGCGTCTTTTTGGTTGTAAAATTTGACAATTTCGGGTAAACTAGTGTAGAGTCCGGAATATCCGTTTTTATTTTGGGAGCTGTAAAGAGACGCGGATTAGGTAAACTAGTAAGAAAAAACGGCGCGAAACGAAGAAGAGGTTTGCGCGTCGTACCTCGGTTTGCCGAACGTTCGAGCGTTTTCCGCGTCGATAAAAGCTAAGAAGCTCGCTTGACGAGATTCCCAAATAATAAGCGACATTCGCGTTTTTCCGTTTGAGCGTCTTTCCGAACCGCGGTTGGATTCCCCTTGAGTCGTCCGACGACGAGGGGCCTTTCCGAGCGGCGACGAGCGAGACGGCTGGTTCGCCGATTTAAGCGGCCCGCCTCTTGACGCGTCAGGGGGCGGTTCGCGCGAAAAGGCTTCGCGACGTCGGATTCGGACGCGACGGAAAATTTAGGAAGACGTTCGGAAGTTTCGCGCTTGTCCGTCCGCGAAACGACCGAAAAGCGTCCCTGCGCGACGCGTAAACGTTATATACATTGTCCAGGAGAAGAAGATGCGTTTATTCAATCGATTGAGCGACGAATCGCGGTCGAACGGCAACCAAGAAAAGAAAGTCTTTCGCGGGCGAAAAAGCGACGAGGGGAAACGCCGCGAAGGCGTCGCGGGTTCGCTGAGTCCGCGCAAACTTGGGATGGAAAACTTGGAAGAGCGTCAGCTCCTGTCGGTCAATCCGATCGGGAACTCCGAATACGACGATATTCGCGCCGCGTACGCCGACCTTGAACTCCCGAGTTCGCTGTCGCAGATCAACGTGATCGAACTGACCGACTTGAACGCCGCCGCGTTGCAAAACGCCGTTAATCAAGCCGCGCGCACGACCGCCGACGATTTGATTCTTCTCCGCACGACCGCCGACGATTACGTCGTCGACCTCGAGTCGACCGCGATCAACGTCAATATCGACTCCGAAAAATACGGCTCGCTGACGATTCTCGGAACCGGCGAGCAAGCGCTGACGATCGAAACGAACGACGTCAACGCCTTCACCGTCCTGAACGGCGACGTCAAGCTCGGCGGCGCGGTTCTTTACAACTACTCGACGAATTACGCCGGACAAGCGATCGTCGAAAGCCCGGACGCGAACGTTAAGCTCGCGTCGTCCTTGGTTATGATCGACCAAGCGACGACGACCGACGAAAACGGCGTCGCGAAAACGTCGTACCTCGTCGACGCCGCGATGACCGAAGCGGACGCGGAAGAATACGGCGTCTCGAACGCCACCGCCGTCAGCGAACTGCGCGTCGAAACGGTAACCGGCGATTACAACCAAGTCCGCAACCGCGTTCACGCCACGCTTCGCGAGCAATACCACTACTTCGGTTATAACCCGGCGACGTATTACGCGTACGGTCTGAATAACGGCAATACGATTTACGACGCCGCGTCAAACGGAGCCGCCGGTTGGGTCGGCACCGTCGCGAACATGATGGCGTACACCGGTTGGGCGCAAGAAGCCGGGTTCTCGACCGCGATGACGCAACCGGACGGAACCGTCCGTTACTTCGAATCGGTCGAAGACGCGGTCGCCGAATACCTCCGTTCCGGTTATCTCGACGTCGGCGGTTCCTTCACCTGCGCGCAAGTCCTCGACTATCTCTTCGACGGCGACGACGAAAACTGCATGGGCTCGAACCTCTCGGGCAGCACGAACCAAGTCGAGGGCGGCGGCCTCTTTATGGATATCGACTTCACGAAGGTCGGCGGTTACGTTCCGTCGAGCGACGCGATGATCGACGATATGCTTCGCGCTCTTCGCGAAGGACACGCCGTTACCGCCGAAATTGTTACGACTCGTTCCGACAACGGACGCCAAGTTCGCGAATACGTCTCCGTTTGGGGGTACTACTATAACCCGGACACGCTCCAAGACAACGGTTCGGCGGACTACGTCGGTCTTATTTGCTCGAACCCGACGAAAACGACCGTTCAGTACGAAGTTACGGACAACCACTACGAACACCCGAACTACCAAGATCCGATCACGAACACGCTGACGCACTACCGCGACGAAAGCGGCGAGAGCGAAAAGAACACGTACAACACGTACTTGCTCGAACGTTCCGGTTCGGCGTGGCGTTTGGCGGTCGCGCCGTACACTTACTTGAACGATCAAGGCGCGGTTCAAGGCGCTCGCACGCTGCCGGAAGGTTTCTCGTATTACGGCGGTTACGAAAACAGCCGATACAATACCTTCACGTCGGAAATCGTCGGCTTCTCTTGGTTGCAACAATATCAAGCGAGACCCGAGGCGGCGTTGCAACCAAAACCTGGGGTTGCGGATACTGCGAAATTGCCCGAAGCTCCGATTACCGAAGCCGAAACGCTTTCGCTCGAAAGTATGCCGGGCAACACCGAAAACGTTATTTACCTGCACTTCGCGGGCGCGGACGGAACCGGTTGGGACGGCCTCGCGCACCCGGCGCTCGACCTCGACGGTTCGGGCGGTTACGGCGTTTCCGAACTGAAATTCATCCAAGAGGTTTGGGCTCGCGTCGCGGAAGACTACGCGCCGTTCAACGTCAACGTTACGACCGACCCGAACGTTTGGGCGAACGCGACGAACGGCGTCCGTTGCGTTATCGGCGGTTACAGCTCGTCGGCGGGCGGTCTCTCCTACGTCGGCTGCTTCGGAACGAGCAAGCAAGACAACTACGTCTATCCGCTCTCGCTCGGTTTGTCGGCTAAGAACGTCGCCGAAGCCGCCGCGCACGAAATCGGCCACGCGATGGGCCTGAGCCACGACGGTTACGAACACAACGAATACTACGGCGGAAACGGCCTCTGGGGCCCGATTATGGGGACCGGCTACGGCGCGACGATCACCCAATGGAGCGACGGTTCCTACGTCAACGCCACGAATATGGAGGACGACGTCGCGATCATCGCGTCCCGCGTCGGATTCCGAAACGACGATTTCGGCGACACGATCGACACGGCGTCGAAACTCGACGACCACTACGTCCCGATCGACATTAATACCTACGACCCGACCGCCGGGACGTATACGGTGAGCGGCGTTATTAGCGACCGCGACGACTACGATATGTTCTCGTTCGTTTCGCACGGCGGAACCTACGTCGTCGACGTTTCCGGCGCCGGGGCCGACCATCGCTTCATCGACGGTGATTTCAGCTGGGATTACATCCGCCACGGCGACGTCGAAAACGCCGTCTTCGCCGGTAAATATTACGCCTCGACTTACGATTACGCGAACTTGAACGTCAAGGTCGAACTTCTCGACGAGAACGGCGAAATCGTTCTCCTCGATATGGACGGCAAGATTCAAAAGCTCGGCTACGGCGAATCGATCGTCTTGTCGGACGACTACTATTACTACGTGATCGACCAATTCGGCAAAAAGGTCTACAACGCCGACGGTTCGCTCAAAGAAGGGTACCAAGCGGTCGACGATTCCACGTTCACGACCTTCTCGCACTTCGTTACGCCGGAACTCGAAGCGGGCAAGACGTATTACATTAGCGTTACCGGCGTCGGGCAGGGGAACGACGCGACGAACGGCTTCTCCGACTACGGCTCCTTGGGGCAATACACCCTGTCGATGCACGAAAGTTACGAAAACTTCTATATCGACGCGGAAAAAATGGACGTCGAGTCGCTCGAATACGCGACCGCCGTCGACAACGTGTTGAACTGGCAAGAAGCGTTCGTGTACAGCGGTCGTCGTCTCGAAGACGGTTCGCGCCACTTGGGGAACACGCTGACCTTCGACGCGTCCCTCTCCGGCCAAACGCTCGACCTGCGCGAAACGCTCCGCTTCACTTTCTCGCGTCCGCTCGTCGATCAACCGTTTAGCGAAAAACGCTTCGTACTCGACGCGACGCTCGCTTGGGACGCCGAAAACGACCGTCCGGGCATTACGATCGACGCGAACGAAAAATTCCGCGTGATGTACGTCGACAACACGACCGTCGAGCTTTACGGTTTCACCTTCACCGGCGGCGTCGCGGAAACGACGAACGTTATTTACCTCTACTTCGGCGGGATCGACGGCCCGGGCTGGAGCGGCGAAGCGCACCCGGCTTACGACCTCGACGGCGACCCGACGACCTTCAACGACGCCGAACTCGAAGCGATCAACGAAATCTACCTCCGCGTCGCCGAAGACTACGCGCCGTTCAACGTTACCGTTACGACCGACCAAGACGTCTTCAACGCCGCCACGAACGCGATTCGCGTTGTGATCGGCGGAACCGGAAACAACCGCGGCGGCGTCGCCTACTTGAATTCGTTCGGCACGCAAAAGCAAGACTGCTACGTCTTCCCGAACTCCCTCGGTTCGCCGAAAAACATCGCCGAAGCGATTTCGCACGAAGTCGGGCACACGCTTAACCTCTCGCACGACGGCAACGGCGGCGACGAATATTACGGCGGAACGAACGGTTGGGCCCCGATTATGGGCGCCGGGTACTATCAGGCGCTGACGCAATTCAGCAAGGGCGAATACCAAGGCGCGACGCAAACGCAAGACGACCTCGCGTACATCGCCGCCCGTCTCGGTTACAAAGCCGACGATTATTCCGACAAGCGCGCGAACGCCGCCGCTCTGCGCGAATCGTACATCCGCAGCGGAAACTTCGTCGCCGACGGTTTGATCGAACGCACAGGCGACGCCGATATGTTCTCGTTCGTCGCGACCGATTCGACGTATGTGATCGACGTCGTCGGTTCCGGCGCCGATTACGATCGCGCCAACGCCGCCGGTTACGCCGCGAGCCTCGGTTACACGAACCTCGACCTCGTCGTCGAACTTTACGACGACGCCGGGAACCTCCTTTATACCTGCGACCCGTCCGACTCCCTCTTCGCGCACTTCGAAGCGAACGGTTTGACCGCGGGCGACACGTATTACGTTCGCGTTTCGACGACCGGCCTCGGCGATCCGACGACGAACGGTTACTCGAACTACGGCGCGATCGGGCAATATTACGTTACCGTCGCCGCCGGAACGCTCGCCGATTTCGTCGGCGAAGAGCGCTACACCACCGTCGCGCAACGCAACGCCGTTTACGACGGCGCGCTCAACGCCACTAAGGAAAAGGCCGAAACCTACGGTAAAAACGGCCAAACGAACAACGGCGGCGGTATCTACAACAACTACGGTTGGCTCACGATCGGCGACAGCGTGATCGCCGGGAACCGCGCCTTGAAAGCGGGCGGCGGTATCTACAACTCCGGCGGCGAATACGAAGATAAGAACCAACACGACGGTTGGCTCTACCTCGTCAACACGTCGATCGTCGGCAATATCGTTACGGAAGAAAACTCGATCGGCGGCGGTCTCTACAACGAATCGGGCGCCGTCGCGACGTTGGTTAACGTTACGGTCGCCGGGAACACGGCGGACTACTCCGGCGGCGGTATTCAAAACGCCGGCGTCGTCAACCTTTACAACTCGATCGTCGCGGAAAACGAAGCGTCCTACGGCGCCGACGTTTACACGCAGTCGGGGAAAACGACGCGCGCCGCGAACTCCATTATCGGCGACGAATCCCGCAACTCGAACTACACCGCGTATAAAAACGGGACGAGCTCGACGAACGTCGGCGGCACGTCTCTTATCGGGACGTCGCGCGGCAGCAGCGTTTCCTCGCCGGTTACGACTTACGATCCGAAGTTCGTCAGCTATCGCGGTTACGACGTCGCCGATTGGTCGAGCGAACTCTGGAAGTCTTGGAACCTCCGTCTGCAAGGCGACTCGCCCGCCGTCGACCGCGGAAATTCCGACAACCTGACGAACGACCTCGACTTCGGCCAAGGCGTTTCGAACGGTTACAACCGTTGGAACCAAAACCGTTACTTCTTCACCGAAGATTACCAAACCGACCTCGCCGGGCAACCGCGCTTTGAAGGCGCTTCCGTCGACTCCGGCGCTTACGAAGTTCTCGGTTCGGCCGACTTGACGGAATTCGTCCCGAGCGCCGCCGGTTCCGACGTCGTCAACGACTGGGAAAGCTCCATCGTGATTTCCCGCGCCGAAGACGACCAAACCGGTTCCATCGCGCCGTTCCTCGTCGACGAAAACCTCTTCCTGAACCTGTCGTTCATCAACCAAGGCGCCGCGATTAAGGAGTCCTTCGAAACGACGGTCTATATGTGGAAGTACGATCCGAAGACCTCGACGAAACAACAAATGTTCGCCGATTCGAAGCTCGGAAACAACGAACTCGCGCTGATGAACGTCAAAGTCGACTTCGCCGACGGCGTTTCGATGCCGGGCGGCGACGGTTCCGCGGTCGCGACGATCACGCTGACGAACCTTGCGACCGGCGCCGTCCAAACGGTCGAATACGACGGCGCGAACAGCTTTATCGCGTTGACGAACGTCGCGCTCGGTTCGATCGAAGAGATTATCCAAGGTTTCGTCGCCAACGGCGCGCTCGAAGCGCAAAACGAAGAGGGATACTACGTCTTCGGGTACCAACTCGACTCCGGCGCCGCGCTCGACGAATACTCCGAAACGAACAACTTCTACCTGACCTCGTCCTATTTCGACGTCGTCGAGTCGCCGGTTTCGGTCAACAACTCGATCGTCGTTACGACGACCGAAGACGTCGTCGACGCTTACGACGGCGAGATTTCGTTGCGCGAAGCGGTCGAAATTTACGCGGGCAGCTTCTACTATCGCGAAGTCGCCCTGCCGGAAGGCGCGACCTTCGAATCGGGCGGCGTTACCTATACGGTCAAGGACGGCAAGTTCTACGTCGACAATACGACCGACTACCGCGTTTACCCGGGCGAATCGTTCTCGTTTACCGAAGCGGTCGCCGAAACGCTCGTTTGGGACGCCGAGCAAAGCGCTTACGTCGACGCCGAAGGGAACGTCGTCGCGCTGACCAACGGCGACAAGGCGACCTTTACGGTCGGCGGCGTCGAATACGTCGACGCGCAATGGGACGAAGCCGCGAGCGCTTGGACGGGCGCCGATTACTCCTTCGCCGCGACCGACGTCGTCGAAGCGACGTTGAATCGCGAAGCGGTCGTTACGGTCGTTTACGCCGAAGACGTTTACTTCGACGCGGACAATAAAGCGATCGCCGTTCCGAACGGAACGAAGGGCGAAATCAACGGCGTCGCGGTCGAAATGATCGACGGCGTTTGGACGAACGTCGCGCAAACGACTTACGATCGCGACGCGGTGCAAGCGATCGGCAACTTCTTCCTCGCCGACGGAACCGAAGTCGCCGTCGTCAACGGCGTTTTCCGTCGCGTCGCCACGAACGACGTCGCCGTCGTTTTGGACGGGTCGACCGTTACGCTCGCCAACGGCGAAAGCGCGGTTTACGACGCGGCCAAGGGCGTCTTCGTCGTTACGACGACCGTCGAATACCCGATGACCGAAGGCGCGAAAGTCGTCGTCGACGGCGTCGAACTGACGTTCGTCGAACGCGCTTACGTCGACTCCGGCGACTACCGCTACTACCTGACCGACGGCGTCGTCGTTACCCTCGCCAACGGTTACGAAGTCGAGTACAACGCTCGCCGCGACGCGTTCGTCTTCAAGAGCGAAAACGTCGCCGGCAAGATCGACGCCGGGGCGACGATCCTTTGGGAAGGCGAAACCTACTCCTACAAGGCCGGCGTCGCGATCGTTCAGAAGGTCTCTCGCGAAACGAACGCCGTCGTTTTCGACGCGGCGCTCGACGGACAAACGTTCGTCCTGACGCAAGGCGAACTGACGCTGACGACCTCCTTCACGCTCGACTGCGTCGATCCGGACGGCAACCTTCTCGACCTGACGATTCAAGGCGTCAACTCGCGCCTCTTCACCGTTGAAACCGGCGCGGAAGTTGAAATCAAGAACTTCAAGCTGGCGAACTCGACGTCTTCGCAAGACGGCGGCGTCGTTTACAACAAGGGAACGCTGACGGTCGACTCCGTCAAATTCTCCGGCAACGAAACGCTCGCGGGCGGCGTCGGCGGCTCGATTTACAACGCGTCCGGCGCGACCTTGACGGTTTCGAACTCGACCTTCTCCGGCGACTCCGCTCGCGACGGCGCGTCGATTTATAACGCCGGTTCCGCGACGATTCAAGACTCGACGTTCGACGCGACCGGCGCGTTCGGAAACGGCGTCGTTTACAACGTCGGAGCGCTCGTCGTCGACAATACGCAATTCAACGGCGGTTCGACCGCGTCGAGCGGCGGCGCTATTTACAACGCCGGAACCGCCGATATTTCGAACTCGACCTTCGACGGAACGGCGGCTCTGAACGGCGGCGCGATTTACAACGACGCGAACGGAACGCTCCGGCTCGCCGACTCCGATTTCGCGAACGTCTCCGCGACCGTCGGCGGCGCGATTTACAACGTCGGAAACGCGACGATCGACCAAGGCTCGTTCGTCGGAAACTCGACGACCGACAAAGGCGGCGCCCTTTACAACGAAGGAACCGCGACGGTCGTCGGAACGCTCTTCGCCGGAAACTCCGCTTCGGTCGGCGGCGCGTTCTACTCGACCGGAACGTTGAAACTGACCGGCGTCAAAGTCGAACGTTCGGAAGCGCGCGACGGCGCCGCGATCTACTCGACCGGAACCCTTTCCGTTTCGAACTCCTTGATCGCGAAGAACGTCGCGACCGGTCTCGGCGGCGCGATTTACAACGTCGGAACCGCGAACCTGACGAACGCGACGATCGCCGACAACGAAGCCGCCGACGGCGCCGGGCTCTACAACGCCGGAACGGCTAACGTCGACAATACGATTCTCGCCGGAAATAAAGCGACCGACGCCGCCGCGAAGGGCTTCGACGTTTACACCGTCGAAGGCGCGACGACGACGCTCCGCTCCTCGCTCCTCGGCAACGTCGCGCAATACGGCGACAAGGCGTTCGACCTCGACGCGGCTTACCGTTCGTTCCTCGGCGTCGATCCGCAATTCGTCGACGCGGAAAACGGCGATTACACGCTGTCGGTTACGTCCCCGGCGATCAACAACGGTTCGAACGCTCTCGACGGCGGCGCGCTCGTCGACTTGGCCGGTAACGACCGTCGCGTCGGTTTGACGGTCGGCGGCGTCGTTATGTCGGTCGATATGGGCGCCTTCGAATACGCCGCGATTATCGCGCCGGACCTCGATCTCGTCGATTCGTCGGTCGATTACTGGCAAACGGAAAAACTCGAAAACGGCGCGACGGTCGAACTCGACTACTTCGTCGCCGGTCAAGACGTTTGCGTCGACTTCAACGTCCAAAATATTGGCGACGCGGCGGTTTACTCGAACTTCGGTTATACGATGACGCTCGTTGGAACGAACGACAAGGGCGAAGTCGTTTACACGAAGACGCAAGATATTCGCTACTACGCGAGTTCCTTCGACCGTTTCGATTGGCTGAACGAAAGCGACTGGATCGCCGCGAACGGTTCCGCGTCGTTGGCCGCCAACTTGGGCGCGCTTCCGGCCGGTCGTTACTCGATCACGTTGACGCTCGACGTCGACGGCGTCGGCAAGGTCGTCGAATACGGCGAAGAAGACGGTTTCGCGGGCGAAAACAACAACGTTTACACCGGAACGTTCAATGTCTTCGAAGCCCCGAGCGCCGTCGTTACGACGGAACAAGACGTCGTCGACCCGACCGACGGTTTGACTTCGCTCCGCGAAGCGATCGCGCACGCGGGCGCTTACGAATACGTTTCGATCTTTATGGTCGCCGACGGAACGCAATACGTCCTCGAAGACGGTCAAATCGTTACGGTCGAAAACGGCTCGCTGACGGTCAAGGTCGACGTCGTCGAAAAGAACGGCGTTTTGGTCGACCTCCAAGACGGCGACGAGTTCCTCCTCAACGGTCGTCCGATTTACTACCGCGCGCAACTCAACGGCGGTTACTTCGCGTACTCGATGGAAGACGGGGCCGAGCGCGCCGACGTTTCGAGCGGCGAAGTTACCTTCCCGGACGGCGCCGCGGCGAACCTCCAACTCAATACGGATCAATACGTTTCCTTCGTCGACGGCACGAACCTGAACCCGAGCGAAGGCGACCGCTACTCGTATCAAACGTTGGTCTTCCCGAACGGCGAAAAGGTTATCCTGACCGACGGCGCCGCGTTCGAATACGCGAACGTCAAATTTACTTACCTGCAAAACGACGAATACCCGAACGGCGCGTTCGTCTTTGAAAACGGTTCTGTCGTCGATTACGCCGACGGCGGTTCGCTCGAATTCGCGAACCTCTCGGTCGGAACGTTGCAAACCCGCAACGAAATTTACCGCGACGAGCTGACCTTGGACGACGGTTCGAAGATTCAAGTGATCGACGGCGTCGCGCGCTTGACGAAAGCGGTCGAAACGACCGTTACCTTCGCCGAGTCGATGCAAGGCAAAACGATTACCGTCGACGCGGCGACCGGCCCGGTTGAAATCGCGAAGAACGTCGTCATCGACGGCGAAGACCGCGACGTTACCATCGACGGCGCGAACTCGACCGGAATCTTCCTCGTTCAAGAAGGCGCGGTCGCGACGATTTCCCGCTTGACGGCGACTCGCGGCGCGGGCTCGGTCGGCGGCGCGGTCGTCAACCGCGGCGAACTGACCTTGAACGACGTCGACTTCTCGGACAACAACGTCCGTTTGGCCGGAACCCCGACCGGCGGCGAATTGACGACCGGTCTCGGCGGCGCGATCTACAACGTCGGAACGTTGACCGTCGACGGCGGTTCGTTCGAGAACAACTTCGCGTCCGAATTCGGCGGCGCGATCTTCTCGAAGGGCGAACTCGTCGTCAAGAACGCGTCGTTCGTCGGCGGCTCGTCGTTCGCGGGCGGCGCGATCGCCGCGCAAGCCGGAACGCTTACCGTCGAAAACTCGACCTTTACGAACAACGTCGCGGAAGTCGGCGGCGCGATTTACACGCTCGTCGACGCGACCTTCGTCGCGGTCTCCTTCGTCGGCAACGAAGCGACGAACGGGAACGGCGGCGCGATTTACGCCGGGCCGAAATCGACGATTACTTTCGCGGCGGACGCGGCGAGCGAATCGACCTTGGCCGTTTCGTTCGAAGGCAATAAAGCGACCGGAAACGGCGGCGCGCTGTACACCGAAAACAACTTGGTCGTATTGGGCGATTTGGTTGCGAAGAACAACGAAGCGCTCGACGGCGCCGCGCTTTATATCGGCGGTTCCTTGACGGTTGACGGCGCCGCGACGATTACCGGTTCCAAATCGACGACGAGCGCGCTTATCGCGAAAGCGGTCGAAATCAAGGGGAACCTGGTTCTCGAAGCGAACGAATCGACCGGCGCCGCTCTTGAATCGGCGGGCGCGGTCGCGGTCGGCGGTTCGGCGACGATTTCCGGCAACAAGACCGGCGGCGCGATTGCGGCGCAAGGCGCGGTTTCGTTCGGCGGCGATTTGACCGCGAAGAACAACGTCGCGACGGGCGGCGCGATTATCGCCGGAACGAGCTTCAACGTCGGCGGCGCGGCGAGCTTCGAAAACAACGAATCGACGACCGGCGCGGTTCTCGTCGGCGGCGCGGTCGAAATCGGCGGCGCTCTCAACGCGACGGGCAACAAAGCGACGGCTGGTTCGGTTATCTCCGGTTCGACGGTTATTGTCGGCGCGGACGCGACCCTTGCGAACAACGAATCGACGACCGGCGTCTTGACGGCGAACGAAGCCGTCGAATTCGGCGGAACGTTGACCGCGACGGGCAACAAAGCGACGGACGGCGCGATTATCTCCGGTTCGACGGTCAACGTTACCGGCGACGCGACGCTCGAAAACAACGAATCGACGACCGGCGCGATTCTTGCTTCCGGCGCGGTCGAATTCGGCGGCGCTCTCAATGCGACGGGCAACAAAGCGACGGCTGGTTCGGTTATCTCCGGTTCGACGGTCAACGTTACCGGCGACGCGACGTTGTCGAGCAACGAATCGACGACCGGCGTTTTGACGGCGACCGACGCGGTCGAATTCGGCGGCGCTCTCAACGCGACGGGCAACGTCGCGACGGACGGCGCGATTATCTCCGGTTCGACGGTCAACGTTACCGGCGACGCGACGCTCGAAAACAACGAATCGACGACGGGCGCGATTCTCGCTTCCGACGCGGTCGAAATCGGCGGAACGCTTACCGCGACGAGCAACAAAGCGACGGACGGCGCGATTATCTCCGGTTCGGCGGTCAACGTTACCGGCGACGCGACGCTCGAAAACAACGAGTCGACGACGGGCGCGATTCTCGCTTCCGGCGCGGTCGAATTCGGCGGCGCTCTCAACGCGACGGGCAACGTCGCGACGGCTGGTTCGGTCGTTTCCGGCTCGACGATCAACGTCGGCGCGGACGCGACGCTTGCGAACAACGAATCGACGACCGGCGTTTTGACGGCGACCGGCGCGGTTGAAATCGGTGGAACGCTTACGGCGACGAGCAACAAGGCGACGGCTGGTTCGGTCGTTTCCGGTTCGTCGGTTAAAGTCGGCGTCGACGCCGTCTTGACCGGCAACGAAGGAACGAACGGCGCCGCGATCTTCGCGACCGGCGACGTCGAAATCGTCGGCGCGTTGACCGCCGAAAACAACAAAGCGACCGGCAACGGCGGCGCGATTGCGGCGACCGGCGCGATCTCCGTCGGCCTCGACGCGACCTTGACCGGCAACGAAGCGGGCGCGTCGGGCGGCGCTCTCGCCGCGAACGGCGCGGTCGCCGTCGGCGGCGCGTTGACCGCTTCGAACAACAAGGCGGTCGGTTCCGCGGGCGCGATCCTCTCCGGCGCGGGCCTTACGGTCGGCGGCGACGCGACTTTAACCGGCAATACCGCCGGCGGCGTCGGCGGCGCTCTCGCGGCCCAAACCGTCGCTATCGACGGTTCTTTGACCGCGTCCGACAACTCGGCGGCGACCGGCGGCGCGATTTACGCGACCGGCGCGGTCGAAATCGACGGTTCCTTGACCGCGACGAACAACGCCGCGACGGCTCTCGCGGGCGGCGTTATCGCGACGAACGCGGGCGTTTCGGTCGGCGGCGACGCGACCTTGACCGGCAACTCGGCGCAAGGCTCCGGCGGCGCGATCGCGGCGGTTCAAGACGTCGTTATTACCGGCGCGGCGACGTTCGAAAACAACTCGGCGGCGCTTTCCGGCGGCGCGATCGCGACCGACGGCTCCCTCTCGGTCGGCGGCGACGCGATCTTCGCGAACAACGCGGCGGGCGAGTCCGGCGGCGCGGTCGTCGCGCTCGATTCCGTCTCGCTCGGCGGCTCCGCGACGCTTACCGGCAACGAAGCGGGCGCGGCGGGCGGCGCGATTTCGACGAACGGTTCGCTCGAAATCGTCGGCGCGTTGACCGCTTCCGATAATACGTCGGGCGGTTTCGGCGGCGCGATCGCGGTCGGCGGCGACGTTTCGGTCGGCGCGGACGCGACGCTTACCGGCAACGAAGCGGCGTTCTCCGGCGGCGCGATTTATACGAAGGACGGCGCGGTCGAAATTACCGGCGTCCTGACCGCCGAAAACAACAAAGCGGGCGCGCAAACCGTCGAAATCAGCTCGACGGTCGAAACGACGACGCTCGAAGACGGAACGGTCGTCGAAACGACGGTCAAGAAGTTCGCGAACGACGGCTTCGGCGGCGCGATCGCCGCGCCGAACGGCGACGTTTCGGTCGGCGGCGACGCGACGATTGCCGGAAACTCCTCGGCGGGTTACGGCGGCGCGGTTTACGCGGGCGGCGCGGTCTCGTTCGGCGGTTCCGCGACCCTTGCGAACAACGAAGCGAAAGACGCGACGACGATTACCGAAACGACGGTCGTTACGACGGTTGTTAAGACTTCGGAAGAAGGCGAAACGACCTCCGAAACGACGACCGAAACGACGACCGAAACGCTGATCGCGACGGTCGGACACGGCGGCGCTATCGCGGCGAACGGCGCGTTCGACGTCGTCGGCGCGTTGACCGCCGAAAACAACAAAGCGGCGGGTTACGGCGGCGCGGTCTTCGCCAACGACGCGATTACGGTCGGCGGCGACGCGACCTTGACCGGCAACGAAGCCGGTAAAGACGGCGGCGCGTTGAGTTCGAAGACCGAAGGCGTCGCTATCGTCGGCTCCTTGACGGCGACGAACAATAAATCGACCGAAAACGGCGGCGCGATTTACGCCAACGGCGCGCTTACGGTCGGCGGCGACGCGACCTTGACCGGCAACGAAGGCGCGAACGGCGGCGCGATTCTCTCGCGAGCCGACGTCCAAATCGACGGCGCGTTGACGGCCGAAAACAACAAGGCGACCGGCTCCGGCGGCGCGATCTCCGCGATCGGTTCCTTGACGGTCGGCGGCGACGCGACCTTGACCGGCAACGAAGCGGCGCAACTCGGCGGCGCTCTCGCGGCGAACGGCGCGGTTTCGCTCGGCGGTTCCTTGACCGCGACGAACAACGCGGCGACCGTCGGCGGCGCGATTATCTCCGGCGCGGGCGTTTCGGTTAAACTTGACGCGACGCTGACCGGCAATACGGCGGCGGGCGCGGGCGGCGCGATCGCGGCGACGCAAAACGTCGAAATCGGCGGCGCGTTGACGGCGAACGACAACAAAGCGGCCAACGGCGGCGCGATCTCCGCGAACGGCTCCGTCGAAATCGTCGGCGCTCTTACCGCGACGAACAACGAAGCGACCGGAACCGCGGGCGGCGTTATCGTCTCCGGCGCGAGCGTTTCGGTCGGCGGCGACGCGACCTTGTCCGGCAACAAAGCGGCGGGCTCCGGCGGCGCGATCGCGGCGCTTGAAAACGTCGTTATCGTCGGCGCGGCGAAAGCCGAAAACAACGCGGCGGGCCTCTCCGGCGGCGCGATCGCGGCGGACGGCTCCGTCGAAATCGGCGGCGACGCGACCTTCGCCAATAACGCGGCGCAAGCGGCGGGCGGCGCGATCTCCGCGTTCGGCGACGTTTCGCTCGGCGGTTCCGCGACCTTGACCGGCAACTCGGCGGGCGAAGCGGGCGGCGCGATCTCCGCGAACGGTTCGCTTGAAATCGTCGGCGCTTTGACCGCTTCCGACAATACGTCGGGCGGTTTCGGCGGCGCGGTCGCGGTTGGCGGCGGCGTTTCGGTCGGCGCGGACGCGACGCTTACCGGCAACGAAGCCAAGTTCTCCGGCGGCGCGATTTACGCGAAAGACGGCGACGTCGCTATCGTCGGCGCGTTGATCGCTTCCGACAACAAAGCGAGCGCGCAAGTTTTCGAAACCGAAACGACGGAAACCGAAACGCTCGAAGACGGAACGACGATCGTTACGACGGTCAAAACGACGATTACCGACGGTTCCGGCGGCGCGATCGCCGCGCCGAAGGGCGACGTTTCGGTCGGCGGCGACGCGACCTTGACCGGCAATACCGCCAACGGTCTCGGCGGCGCGATTTACGCCGAAAACGCGACCTTTGAAGGCTCCGCGACGTTCGAAAACAACGTCGCGACCGGCGGCTCGCTCGTCGTTGAAACGACGGTCGTTACGACGACGATCCAAGACGACGAAACGACCGAAGAAACGGTCGAAACGGTTCAAACGACCGAAACGACGGTCGACGAAACCGCTTTGCTCGCTTCCGGCGGCGCGGTTTACGCGGGCGCGGTCGAAATCGGCGGAGCGTTGGTCGCGAAAGACAACGACGCGACCGACGCGGGCGGCGCGATTTACGCTTCGTCGCTCGACGTCGTCGGCGCGGCGACGCTCTCCGGCAACACGGCGTCCGACGGCGGCGCGGTCTACTCGACCGGTTCCGTCGCGATCGGCGGAACGTTGACGGCGACCGGCAACTTGGCTTACGAAGGCGGCGCCTTCAACGTCGAAACGCTGACCGTCGAAGGCCTCGCGAAGTTGACCGGTAATAAAGCCCTTAACGGCTCCGGCGGCGCGATTTACGCCTCGACCGTCGTCCTGAAAGACGGCGCGCTCCTGACCGACAACGTCGCGGCGGAAGCGGGCGGCGCGATTTACGCTCTCGAACTGACCCTCGTTAGCGCGACGGTCGCCGGGAACGAAGCGACCGACGGCGGCGGCCTCTACGTCGTCGACTCCGCGACGCTCGACAATACGATCGTCGCCGGGAACAAAGCGACCGCTTACGAAGAAACCTACGAAACGACCGACGAAAACGGCGAAGTCGTCGAAGCGACTCGAACCGTCGGCGGCGAAGGCGCGGACGTTTACGTTTCGTTCGAAGGAACGGTTACGCTCCGCAACTCGTTGCTCCAAAACGTCGAAGTCGGCGCGGGCGAACTCGTTCTCGTCGAAGAATACCGCTCGATTCTCGGCGTCGACCCGCAATTCAACGACGACTACTCGTTGAAGGCGACCTCGCCGGCGATCAACGCCGGTTCGAACGCTTTGGCGGGCGCTTCCAACGTCGACCTGGGCGGGAATTCGCGCTACGTCGGTTTGACGGTCGACGGCGAAATTTACGCGATCGATATGGGCGCGTTCGAATACCAAACGATTTCCGCGCCGAACCTGACGTTCGCCGAAAATCCGGTGAACTTCTGGTACGCGACGGTCGACGGCGAGAAGAAGGACTACTATATCTTCGGCGAAGACGTCGTCCTCGACTTCTCGTTCCTGAACGAAGCCTCGACCCTCGCCGAAATCGGCTCCGGTTGGGTGATCGACAAGTTCTCGGTCTCCTTCGTCGTCGAAGGCGTCGCCGCGAACGGCGAAGTTATCGAGCAAACCTTTGAATACCGTTACCAACCGGAGTCGGATTACTTCGATTGGCTGTCGGTAGGCGATTGGCTCGACGCGGACGAACTCGTTTCCTACGCGCGCCAAAACCTCGGCGTCCTTCCGGTCGGGAACTACACGTTGTCGATTTCGCTCGACGTTAACGACGAAATCGTCGAACGCGGCGAAGAAGACGGTTCCGAAGCGGCGAACGACAACGTTTACACGACTTCGTTCGAAGTCCGCGAAGCCCCGTCGACGGTCGTTACGACCGACAAAGACGTCGTCGACCCGACCGACGGACTGATCTCGCTCCGCGAAGCGGTCGAAGTTTACGCCGGTTCCTACTGGTACTCGTCGACGATTTTGGTCGAAGACGGCGTCGAATACGTCCTCGACGACCTGACGCAAGTTACCGTTAAAGACGGCGACGCGACGATCCTGCGCGACGTCGCGACGGTCGGCGAAACGACGACGATCCTCTCCGACGGCGCCAAGTTCCTCTTCGGGTCGAGCTATATGACGTTCGAAAACGGCGTCGTTACTTACCCGGACGGTACGACCGCGACCTTCGACGGCGAAAATCCGTTGACCTTTACGGCGGAAGACGGAACGACCTACGTCGTTAAATCCGAAACGTATTACGATTACATCAACAATACGAACCAACCGGTTTCCGACCCGAACGTCGCGACGGTCGACGTCCTCGTTATGCCGAACGGCGATATGATCGCGCTCGAACACCTCGAACAAACCGAGTTCTACTACGGCGAAACGTTCGCGACGTACAACGAACTCGTCGCGGTCGACGCCGACGGAAACGCGATTTCGTTCGCGAACGGCGCGGCGATTACGCTCGACGGCAAAGCGGGCGTTTACCAAAACGGCGCGGTCGTCTTCGAAGACGGTTCGTTCGCGCGCTTGGCCGACGGCGCCGCCGTTGAAATCGACGGCGTCGCGGCGACCTTCGTCGGTTCCGCGTTCGTCCTGCCGAACGGCGAAGTCGTCGAGTTCGTCGCGGGCGAAACGATCGAATGCGAAAACGGTTCGACGATCGTTATGTCGCAAATCGACGAAGTCGTTTCCGGCGTCCTCGACCTCGAAAACGGTCGCCGTATCGAACTTCTCGGCGACGGTTCCGCGAATATTTCGACGCAAGTCGGAACGGACGTTACGTTCGCCGCGAACCTCGACAAAGCGACGATCAAACTCGATTCCGCGATTACCGTCGACCGCGACCTGACGATCGACGCGTCCGACCGAACGAACGTTTCGGTCTCCGGCGCGAACAAGACGAACGTCTTCGTTATCGCCGAAGGCGCGACCGCGACGATTGCCTCGCTGTCGATCAAGAACGCCGTCGCGCAAGTCGGCGCGGGCGTCGCGAACTACGGAACGCTCTCCTTGGTCGACGTTTCGATTAGCGGAACGAAGGCGACGAGCGACGCGGACGAACCGTTCGCCGACAAGATTTTGACCGAAGGCGTCGGCGCCGCGATTTACAACGTCGGAGCGCTCTCCGTCGACGGCGGCTCCTTCGCGAACAACGTCGCGACCTTCCACGGCGGCGCGATCTACTCGGTCGGCTCCTTGGCGATTAAGAACGCGACGTTCGAAGGGAACGTCTCCGAATACTACGGCGGCGCGATTTACGTCCAAGACGGAACCGCGACGATCGATTCGAGCGTCTTCAAGGCGAACAAAGCGCAATACGGCGGCGCCGTCGCGACGAACGTTTCGCTGAAAGCCGCGAACTCGATCTTTACCGAAAATATCGGGACGCTCGGCGGCGCGCTCTACGCTTGGGGCCCGAACGCCTCGATCGAAGCGACGCAATCGACGTTGATCGCCAACGTCGCGGAACAAGGCGGCGCGATTTACGTCCGCGACGCGGCGTTGACCCTGAAGAACTCGATCGTCGCGACGAACGAAGCGTCCGAAAGCGCGACCGACCTCGCGCTCGTCGGCTCCGCGACCGCGACCGTTTACGCGAGCTTGATCGGCGTCGCGGACGACTGCGGCGACGGAACGCTTAACTTCGACGCCGGAACCCGTTCGTTCTACGGAACGACCGAAAAACCGGTCGACCCGGCCCTCGACGCCGAAGGTCGCCCGACCGCCGTTTCCCCGGCGCTCAACTCCGGTTCGAACGCGCTGGCGACGGCGACCGACGGTTCCGCGTTGACCGCCGACGCGTCCGGCTCCGACCGAATTATCGGCGTCGAAAAGGACGGAACGATTTACTCGGTCGACATGGGCGCGCTCGAATTCCAAACGGTCGCCGCTCCGGATCTCGGCTTCTACCGCGAAGACGGTTCGTCGTTCCTGTACGGCCAACAAAAACCGGTCGCCGGCTTCACCCTGTCGCTCTCCGGTCTCGGCGGCGAAGGTTTCTCCAACACCGGCGATTTCGTCGAAGGTTGGGACGTCTCCTTCGCGGTCGGTTACGGCAACGCGGGGAACGCCTACTGCTTCGAATCGTTCGCGGTCGAATTGAAGACGGTTCGCCTCGACGCCGACGGAAACGCGATCGAAGGAACCGAAACGGTTCTGACCCGCGTCTTCGGCGACGAGTCCGGCTACTTCAACGTTGAAGATTGGCTCGCGTCCGGCGAAGCGTTCGTCGAACTTTGGAACCTCGGCGCGACTTACGAAGCCGGTCAATACAAACTGACGCTGACGGTCGACGCGAACGACGCCGTCGTCGAACTCGACGAAGCGAACAACGTCTTCGAAGCGAACTTCGCGGTTCGCGAGCGTCCGAGCCTCGTCGTTACGACCGAGCAAGACGTCGTTAATCCTTACGACGGCGAAACGTCGTTGCGCGAAGCGATCGCCAACGTCGGCGCCGAAGGTTCGGTCGGTATGCAAATGAGCGCCGTTCTCGTCGGAGGCGAAACGTTCGTCTTGGCCGAAAACGCCGCCCTCGGCGTCCCGGCGGGCGCGGTCGCGACCTACGCCGACGGCAAGATTACCGTCGAAGTTTCGAGCGTCGACGCGGACGGCGTCGAGCAAACGCAAACGATCGAGTTGGCGCAAGGCGTCGAATACGCGTTGGCCGACGGAACGACGTTCGTTTGGCGAGAACAACTCGGTTACGCGGTCGCGACGCGCGGCGATTCGATCGGTTCCGCGATCACGTTCGCCGAGTCGGTTTACGGCAAGACGATCGAGCTGACGAGCGAACTGACGATCGATCGTTCGTTGACGATCGACGGAACCGGCGCGAACGTCGTCGTCTCCGGCGCTTCGGCCTCGCGAATCGCGACGGTCGCTCGCGGGACGGTCTCCGTCTTCGGTTTGACCTTCGAAAACGGTTCCGCGAACCTCGGCGGCGCGATTTACAACGCCGCGAACCTGACGCTGACCAACGTTTCCGTCAAGAATAGCTCCGCGACGGAAGACGGCGGCGCGATTTACAACGCCCTCGGCGGCGAATTGACGCTCGCCGACGTTGAAATCGTCGGCGCGTCGGCGACGAACGGCGGCGCGATTTACAACGCCGGAACCCTTAACGGCGGAAACGTCGATATCTCCGGTTCCAACGCCGCTTACGGCGCGGGCCTGTACAACGTCGGAACGGCGGCCTTCGCGGGCGCTTCGTTCATCGACGGCGTCGCGACGGCGCAAGGCGGCGCGATTTACAACGACGGCGGCGAACTCGTCGTCGACGACGCGTCCTTCGTCGGCAACCAAGCGACTTACGGCGGCGCGATCGTCAACTACCAAGGCGTCGCGACGATCGTCGACGCGAACTTTACCGCCAATAAAGCGACGGCCTCCGCGGGCGCGATCGACAACTACGGCGAGCTGACGCTCGACGGCGTTTCGTTCGAAAACAACGAAGCGGCGGTCGCCGGCGGCGCGATTTACAACAGCGAAAGCGCCGCGAACGGCGACGCTTACTCCGTCTCGTTGAGCGACGTCGTCTTCAACGGCAACTCCGCGACGACCGGCGGCGCGATTTACAACGCCAAGGGCTCCGTCGTCGAAGCGACCGGCGCGGTTTTGTTCGAAGCGAACTCCGCCGCGACCGAAGGCGGCGCGATTTACAACGCCGGAACCGCGACCTTCGCGACCGGCGCGACCTTCTCCGCGAACTCCGCGGCGACCGGCGGCGCGATTTACAACGCCGGAACGACGACGCTAACCGGCGCTAAGTTCGACGGCAACGTCGCGACGAAGGACGGCGGCGCGGTCGCCAACGTCGGAACGTTCTACGCGACGACGAGCGAATTTGTCGCCAACGAAGCGAACGGATTCGGCGGCGCCCTTTACAACCTCGGCAAAGCGAGCCTCGCCAACGCTCTCGTCGCGCAAAACGTCGCGAACGACGGCGGCGCGATCGCCAACGTCAAGGGCGCGACCCTCGAACTGCGCAACGCCACGATCGCCGCGAACTCCGCGACGAACGCCGGCGGCGTTTCGAACCTCGGAACGTTGACCGCGTACAATACGATTATCGCCGCGAACTCCGCGACGAACGGCGTCGACGTTTATTCGAACGGTTCCGCGAAGTTGTTCAACTCGCTCGTCGGGTCGACCGAAGGAATTGGAACGAAACCGACCGCGACGAATTCGCTCTTCGACGTCGAACCGGGCTTCGTCGTCGCGCCGGTCTTCGCCGCCGACGGCAAGCTGGCCAACGCCGCCGCGCTCGACCTGAGCCTCGTTTACAACTCGGTCGCCGTCGACGCGGGCGACGTCGCCTACGCCAAGGACGCGACCGGCAAGATCGCGCTTGAAAAAGACCTCGCGAGCGACGCTCGCGTCGCGACGACGAAGATCGATATGGGCGCCTACGAATTCCAATTCGAAACGCCGTCGACCGTCGTAACGACCGACCTCGACGTCGTCGATATCACCGACGGGCAAATTTCGCTCCGCGAAGCGATCGAATACGCCGCGCAACTCGGCGAATCGACCGTCTCCTTCTCCGAAGGGTTGGCGACGATTTACCTCAATTCGACCTTGACGCTCGATTCGTCGATTACGCTCGACGCGTCCGCGGTCGGCGGCGTTACTCTCGACGCTTGCCGCTTTGTCGACGCCGCGTCGGCTATCGAGGTTAACGAAGGCGCGAAGGTTTCGCTCGTCTCCTTGACGATCACGAACTCCTCGGCGAACGCGCAAGACTGGCTCCGCGAAGACAACGACCGACCGGAATACTCCGGCGGCGCCGTCTGGAACGCGGGCGAAGTTATCCTGCGCGACGCGACGATTGCCGGAAACGTCGCGGCTTACGGCGGCGGTTTGTACAACCTGGGCGTTATGCGCGTCTATAACTCGACCGTCGAAAACAACGTCGCGTTGTACTACGGCGGCGTTTACAACCGCGGCGAGCTTTACGTCGAAAACTCGACGATCGCCGGGAACCAAGCGACGTATCACGGCGGCGGCGTTAGCAACTTCGCCGCGGCGACGCTCGTCGGAACGGCGGTTCTCGGAAACCGCGCCGAAACGGGCGCCGGCGTCTTGGCGCTGGCCAACGCGGCCGGTTCGCAAGTCGCGCCGGAAACGACGTTGACGAACTGCACCGTCGCGGGGAACGTCGCGACGAGCGCGGGCGGCGGCGTTTGGGCGAACGACGTCTTGAACCTCGTCAACACGGTCGTCGCCGGCAACGTCGCGAAGACCGACGCCGACGTCCACTTGGCGGGAACGGCGAAAGCGGACGTTCGTTACTCGCTCGTCGGCGCTTCGAACGCGAAGATTTCCGGCGTCGGCGTCAAGACGAACGTCGATCCGAACTTCGTCGAATTCGCGGCTCCGACCGCCGGAACCTGGACGGCGAACGCTTGGAAGGATTGGAATCTTGAGTTGGCCGTCGGTTCGCCGGCGATCGACGCCGGTTCCAACGCGCTCGCGGTCGACGGTTACGGCGTCAAGCTGACGACCGACTTGGCGGGCGATAAACGCGTCGTCGGTAAAGCGGTCGATATGGGCGCTTACGAAGAGCAAGGCAACGTCGCGCCGACCGGAATTACCGTCGAATACGCCGAGCTAACGACCGAAGAAGCCGCCGGAACGCTCGCCGCGACTTTGACGACCGTCGACGAAAACGACGACGATACGTTCGAATACGAACTGATCGACGCGCCGAAATACTTCGCGCTCGACGGCGACAAGATCGTTACGACGCAAAACGTCCCGGCCGGAACTTACGAGTTCGTCGTTCGTTCGACCGACACGGGCAACAAGTTCGTCGAAGCGACGGTTCAAATCGTCGTCGTCAATCCGGCTGCGGAAAATTACGCCGCGCCGACGATTACGAGCGTCGCGGTCAACGCCGAATCCGCGTTGGAAGTCGTCTGGACGACCGCCGACCCGGCGAAAGAATACGTCGTTTCGTATCGCGTCGGCTCCGGCGATTGGGTCGAAACGAACGCTTTGACCGGCGAATTCGGCAGAATTGAAGGCGACTTCAACGTCGGCGACGTCGTTCAAGTTCGCATCCGCGCGGTCGGCGGCGTCGACAAGAACGCTTCCGAATGGTCCGAAGCCGAAACTTACGTCGTCGCGGAACCGCCGAAGGCCTTCAACGTCGCGACGAACGGCGACGGCGCCCTCGTTACGCTGACGGTCGATTCCAATTTCTCGGCGGTCGCTTACTGGCGAGTCGCTTGGGGCGACGGAACCGAAACGGTCGTCAACGAACTTGCGACGCAAGGCGTTTTCCGACACGTTTACGCCGCGTCCGGCGCTTACGAAATGAAGCTCTTCGTCAACAACGACGAAGTTGGGTACGATCTCGGCGTCTTCGAAGCGACCGTCGCGTCGAGCGCGGTTCTCGAAACCTTGACCGCCGAAACGACGAACGTCTTCTCGACGCTCGCGCCGGTCGCCGTTGAAAACGTCGCGCCGCAAGCGGAAGAGATCGCGGTTAGCGCCGCGCTTCTCGCCGACGAAACGGTCGCTTGGAACGAAATCGCCGAATCGCTCGCGGTCGAAACGAACGTCGAAACCGGCGTCGCTCTCGTCGCGGCTCCGACGACTCGCGTCGAACGCGCCGTCGTCTTCGAAGCGCTCGGCGCCGCGTTCGCCGAATTCGGCGCGGACGAGTTCGAAACGGTCGACGTCGACTTCGCGGTCGAAGAAGCGAACGAAACCGCGTTTGACGACGCGTTTTTGAGCGAACTCTTCGGCGACTGAGTCGAAGCGAAATTTCGGGAAAAATCGACGCCGAGTCGAGCGAAGGAAACGACGTTCGGCTCGCGTCGCCCGGAGAAAATAAACGGTCGCTAAACGGCGGCCCCGTCGACGGTTGAGAAACCGTCGACGAAGCGAAGGGGGCCCGACGGCCCTCTTTTCTTTTAAACGCGAACGTCGGAAACGGCGTTCGACGAAGCGCGGAACTCTTGGGGAGCGGTTCGCGCTTCGACGTTTTTTCGACCGCGTCGGCCTTAACGTCGGCGTCGGGCGTTGGATAAGGAACGCAATGGCAAAGATTAAGCGTATTTTGGTCGCGGGGGGCGCCGGATTTCTCGGTTCGCATCTTTGCGAAAAATTAGTCGAACGGCGACACGACGTCATTTGCGTCGACAACTTTTTTACGAGTCAAAAGGCGAACGTCGCGCACTTGATCGGGCGACCGAATTTCGAGCTGATTCGGCACGACGTAACGCTTCCGCTGACGTTGGAAGTCGACGAAATTTACAATTTAGCGTGCCCGGCGGCTCCGGGACACTATCAGTACAACCCGCTCAAGACGATGAAAACGTCGTTGCTCGGCGCGATCAACTTGCTGGAGTTGGCGCGCAACTGCCGAGCGAAGATTCTGCAAGCGTCGACGAGCGAAGTTTACGGCGACCCGGAAGTTCACCCGCAACGGGAGGATTACCGCGGCGCCGTCAACCCGATCGGACCGCGCTCCTGTTACGACGAAGGGAAACGCGCCGCCGAGTCGCTCTTTATGGACGAGTTTCGGATGTTTGGGACGCGAATTTGCGTCGCGCGAATTTTCAACACTTACGGCCCGAAGATGCACCCTTACGACGGGCGCGTCGTTTCGAATTTTATCCGACAGGCGCTGACCGACGAGCCGATCACCGTCTTTGGCGACGGTTCGCAAACGCGGTCGTTCTGTTATTACTCCGACTTGCTCGACGGGTTGATTCGTCTGATGGAGGACGAAACCGGGTTCATCGGGCCGGTGAATTTGGGGAATCCGAACGAATTCACTATCCGCGAACTCGGCGAGTTGATTTGGAAGACGCTCGGAAAAGAGCCGAAGTTCGTTTTCAAAGAACTGCCGGTCGACGATCCTTGCCGCCGCCGTCCCGATATTTCGTTGGCGAAGGAAAAGCTCGGCTGGGAACCTAAAGTCCAGCTCGAAGAGGGGTTGCGCAAGACGGTCGACTGGTTCCGCTCGATCGACGTCGCGGAGTTCCGCCCGCCGACGCCGAATTATTGACGCGTTCGAGGCGAGCGACAAGGTTCGTCAAGGCGCTTAACTTGCTAAAATTAACCGGTTTAATCGGCTAATGGGCGCGACCGAACGCCGCCGGTTGGCAAACGCTTCTCGACGCCGCGTCGTCGACGGGGAGCGCGGAGAAAACGACGCTTCGATTCAACGAAAAGGACGGTTTCGCGGCGGCTTGCGTTAAAACGGGCGGTCGGCGCGAAATTGTTAAAACGGGCAACGACCGAAGGAGAGTGAAAATGGGGAAGCCGAAAATTGTCGTCGTCGGGAGTTCGAACGCGGATATGGTCGTCAAATCGGAGCGGATTCCGGCGCCGGGCGAAACGGTCGTCGGCGGAACGTTCGCGATGGTTCCGGGGGGCAAGGGCGCGAACCAAGCGGTCGCGGCGGCCCGCGCGGGCGGCGACGTCGTTTTTATCGCTCGGGTTGGGAACGACGTGTTCGGCGCGAGCGCGGTCGAGGGGTACGAGCGCGAGGGAATCGACGTTTCTTGGATTCGCCGCGACGAGAAGCTGGCGACCGGGGTCGCGTTGATTTTGGTCGACGCGCAAGGCGAGAACTTGATTTCGGTCGCGTCGGGCGCCAACTTCGCGCTTTCCCCGGCGGACGTCGACGCGGCGGCGGAGGTTATCCGGTCGGCGCAAGCGGTCGTCGTTCAGTTGGAAACGCCCCTTGAAACGGTTCTTCGCGTCGCGGAAATCGCCGCCGAAGCGGGGGTTCCGTTGATTCTCGACCCGGCCCCGGCGCCGAGCGAACCGCTTCCCGCGGAACTGCTGAAAAACGTCGCGGTGATTAAGCCGAACGAATCGGAGGCGACGCGCTTAACCGGCGTCGAGGTCGTCGACGTCGCGACGGCGCAAGCGGCGGCGGAAAAACTGCTCGAACTCGGCGTTTCGACGGCGATCGTAACGCTCGGCGCGGCGGGTTCTTTCGTCGCGACGAAGGACGGCGTTCGGGAGAGCGTTCCGACGGCGCGCGTCGAAGCGGTCGACGCGACGGCGGCGGGCGACTCTTACTCCGGAGCGTTGGCGGTCGCGTTGGCGGAGGGGCGAGCGTTGACCGACGCGGTCGCGTTCGCGTCGAAGGCGGCGTCGTTGAGCGTTCAAAAGTTCGGCGCGCAACCGTCCTTGCCGACTCGCGAAGAAATCGAAAACGCTTGAACGTTTAAGCGTTTAAAAGTTTGAACGGCAAACGTTAAGACGTTAAGTTAAGGAAAAGCGGAAAACGCGCTCTCGGCGAAAGTCGAGCGGCGCGTTTTCCGCTTTCTTGCGTCCGCGAGCGTCGGTATAGAAAACGGGGGAGAAAACGCGATTTGGGGTTGAGTTTAAGTCCCGCAAAAACGCGGGCGAAACGCGATTTTTCGCCGCTTTTCCGAAAAGCGCAAAAACGCGAAAAACGCCCCGTTTTCTTCCCAAAATAGACACGAAATAGACACAAACACGTTTGTTTAATTGGAAACGACGACAAACGCAAACGCCGTTAAAAATGAATAAAACTAACGGAACGCGACCAACATTTTTGACCGAGACGCCAAATTTCCGGCTTCGCGCCTCCTTTTTTAAGCGCGGTAAGAAGCGGCGCCAAGTAATAGACGTTCGCCGAAAACTTGCTCTTTTCGGAGCAAAGAACGACGGGCTCCGGCGAATCGTCCGTTTCAAGGCAAATTTGATAACGCGGCCGCGGTTTCGGCTCCGGTTTAGGCGGCGTCGTTCCCGTCGCCCCGGCGACCGCGCCGACGACGGAACCAAACGCCAAACCGGCAAGCGAACCGCCGACCCCGCCGAAAAACGCGCCGCTCGCCGAACCGTCGAAGCCGTAATCGAACGCGCCTTCGACAACGCGTCCGACGAAACCGGGCTTTTTCGGTTGTTCGTAAACGACGTTTAAATGAACGCGACGCGCGTTTTGGTAATAAACGACTTGTTCGCCTTTCATTAAATAGGTGCGAAACAGTCGAAAGTCGCCGCGTTCCCAAGCGATTTCTTCCGGCGGCGGCTCGGGCGTCGGCGGCGCGGACGGCCCCCGAAAATTTTCTCTAATCTTCTCGCCGAGCGCGTTCGCGGCGTTCGCGACGTTGCCGGAGATTTTGCCGAAAAGATTCCGGTCGGTCATTGAAAAACGTTCTCTTTCTTTTACAACGTTGCGGTTAATAATGCGCGGTCGCTTGCAATCGCCGAGCAAATCGCGTCGGCGTCGGACGCGATACGCTCGGCGCGCTCCGACGCCGCTTCTTGCCAACGCTCGCGCGTCCATTCCGGCGTCGCCAACTCTTGCGCGCGGGCGGTCGCCGTTTCTAGTTCTTTCTCGGATAAAAGATAATCGGACGCCGCGACGGCAAGAGCCGTTTCAAGTTCGTTCAGCAATATCGTTCGGTCGTCCGGCGCCAACGAGTCGGCGACCGTTTTCGCGCCGCGTTGCGCGACTTCCAATCATTTGAAAAAGAATCTTTTTTTATAGACGCACAAAAACCATAAATAATATTTCCGTTTGATTTTTTGGTCGTCGAGCAAAATTTCCGGTTCCGATCTCGCTTTTTCGATCCCGTCGCAAAGGCGCGTAACGATCGCGTTCGCCGCGACGGAGTTTTCGCGTCTCTCGGAATAAAGAAGAAACGGTTCCGACGAATCGTCCGTTTCAAGCCAGATTTGGTTATGATCTTCCGGCGTCGGCGCAATCGCTTCGAGAAGGCCGAGCGCGCCGCCGATCATCCCGCCGACGGCCATTCCAACGATCGCCCCGACGGGCGTTAGACTTAAGTCGCCGAGCATCATCCCCGCTTCAACGGCGTCGCCAACGCTCCGACCGCGATATTCGGGCGCGCCGGGCGGAATACAAACCTTGGCTTTCAATGAAACGCGAGTCGCCGAGCGATAATAAACGACGCGATTCCCTTTAACAAAGCCGCCTTGATAAAGAACCAAGTCGCAAACGCGATAAACTTCGTCGCCGAACGACTCCGGAATTTGCGGCGGAGCGGGCGGGAGCGGTTCGACCGTATTTTCTTCCGATTGCGGTTCGCTTTCGCTCGGCCTTTCGGGCGCGGCGAGCGATTCGGCGGGAACGGAGGGTTGTGCGCTCTCCTTTTGGGCAAAAGAAGCGAGGTTTTCCGCGACTCCGGCGACGCGGTCGAACGCGCTTTTCTTTTCGGGCGCGGGTTCGGCGTTCGACGGCGACGGCGTTTCCGAAGTTTCGGGCGTTTGAAGCGTTTCCGGCGCTTCCTTTTTCGCGAACAGGTTCGCTTTGTCCGCCGCTTCGGCGACGTCGGCGACCCGGCGCGCGGTCGCGGCAAATTTTCCTAAAAGACTTTTCTCGGACACTGAAAAACCTCGCAAGATAAGGCGAAGGATGCGTTAATATTTATGTCGCGTAAATTGCGTCAGGCAAACGGATAGACGCGGCGCCTTTACGCGAAGGAACGTAAAAGAGGTAAGCCGACGACCCGTTTCGCCGAATCGAACGAAACGGCGCCGCCGGGCGCTCCGGCGCCGCTAGCCGTTAGGCGCTTCCGCGCGAACTCGGTTTCTTCGCTCCCGTCGGTCGCTTGCGTTTTCGCTCAATTGCGGTTCGGCGGCGAAAGAGAAAGAACGGGAAACGCGCTTCGTCGAAGTTGGAAAAAACGACGAAGCGCGTTTTTAACGGGCGGCGCGGCGGTTAGTCGACGCAAATGACGCGGAACCCGGCGTCGCGAACCGGGAAGTTCGCCGGGAAGTAACGCTCGGCGGTTAGCGTTCCCTTGCGCGCTTCGGTGCGCCAAGAACCGCCGCAAAGGACCTTTTTCGGCGTCGCCGAACTTTCGACGACCGCGCCGCTTTCGTCGACGACTTCGCGCGTTTGAACGACTTCTGACGACGTCCATTCGGCGGCGTTCCCTTGAACGTCGAACAGGCCGAACGGGTTCGCTTTGTACGAGCCGATCGGCGCCGAGACGCGACTGCGGTCGTCGACGTTCCAGTCGGCCGGACGCCAAGCGGGCAAGTTGTCGACGCGACCGGCCCAAGAGAACGGGTCGACCTTCGCGAACGTCGAGTCGGCGAAGTTTTCGAACGGCGCGTAATCGGCGGCGTCGCCGAACCAGTTTTTCGCGTTTTCAGCGCCGCCGGACGCCGCGAAACGCCATTCGGACGCGGTCGGGAGGCGGAACTTGCGCCCGGTCTTTTCGCTCAGCCAAGCGCAGAACTCGGCGGCGTCGTTCCAAGTCGTTCGCGCGACCGGCTGCTTCTTGCGCGACAGGAGCCAACCGATTTCGCCCGGGCTGAATTGGATGAAGTCGCCGAATTCGAGCCCGGAGTCGAACGCCGGATTGAAGGCGCGGAATTGCTCGTTGCTAATTTCAAAGCGGCTTGCGAAGAAATTCGTTCCGGGAATCGGAACCATTTCGAGCGTCAAACCGTCGCCGAGGTCGACGGAGAACGGGGCGCGCTCGTCCGCTCCGTCGCGTCGCCAAGTCGAAACGTCGGCGGCGGCGACTTTTTCAAGCGAAAAGCGGAGGCGGCGCTTCGACTCGGCGGACGCTTCCGGCGCTTCGGACGGTTTAACCGGCGCGGTCGGGTCGTCGTCGAGTCGCGGAACGTTCCCGGCGTAAAGTCGGCGGAGTTCTTCGCGACGCGACCATTGGCTTTCGACGCGTTCCGGAATCGCGTAGTTGCGAATTTCGCCCCAGTTGCCGTAATACGGCGCGCCGAAGTCGATCCAAGCGATCAGTTTCGCCCAAGATTCTTCGTCGAGTTCGACGCCGAAGTGGCCCGCTTCGAGGAGTTGGACGAGCGCGCTCGTGTCGGCGTGGAAGTCGCGCGGGGTGAGAACCGCCATTTGGTTTTCTTTCGTCGAAACGTTGACGAAACGGCGCAGTTGATAATAAGCGTTGGAATAACGCGAGCTTGCGTCGATGTAACCGCCGTCGACCAAGAGGCGTTTCGGCTCGGTTCGGCGGAAATCGGGGATTCGGTCGAAGCCGAACGTTTGGCGCGGGCGTTGTTCGGTCGAGCGAACGTCGGCGCCGAGTTTGCCGTCGGCGATCATTTTCGCGACCGTTTCGGAGTCCGGGCGATGGCAGTCGACGCAGTAACGATCGAGAATCGGCTGAATTTCGCGTTCGAACGAGAACCCGCGCGGCGGCCCGAAGAACGGTTCGAGTTCGAGCGGCTTCGTTTGACCGGCGAGCGCGC
This sequence comes from Thermoguttaceae bacterium, assembly GCA_017436025.1. GTDB lineage: Bacteria > Planctomycetota > Planctomycetia > Pirellulales > Thermoguttaceae > RUG369. The sequence goes on along the minus strand of JAFSDX010000062.1, from coordinate 80 downwards.
GCGGCGTCGTCGGCGACGTTTCGTTTTGATCTTCGTGACAGCCGACGCAAGAAACCGACTCGCCCGGGAGCGCGGTGATC